>CAVRBN010000055.1:0-21642 GCA_963719255.1 uncultured Actinomycetota bacterium
CCCCGGTTGGACTCGAACCAACAACCCTCCGGTTAACAGCCGAATGCTCTGCCAGTTGAGCTACAGGGGATCGCCATTTGCGGCCCGCATAGGTTAGCAAGGAGCGCAGGCCGGGGCGAATCGGGCGGTCAGGGCAGTCCGACCTCGTCGCGGGCGGCCGCAAGGCCCGCTTGCGCGGCCCGTCGTACGTCGGGATCGTCGGGGTCGATGCCCTCCTGGAACTCGTAGATCCACTGGATCGGGAGCGTTGCCGCGGGGCGCCCGCCGGGCGATCACGAACAGGCCCTTTCGACCCCGGACCGGCACGTGACGCTGCAGCACGATGCTGGCCGTGACTCGTTCGCGGATCAGCTCGAGCAGCCGGCCCGGCTCGTCGAACGTGAGCTCGTGCACCGGGCGTTGTTCGCCCCAGGTGCCGACCTCGGCTACCCGCAGCAGCGAGGTGTCCGGGTCCCAGTCGGCGCTCTCGATCTGTTCCCAGGGGATCCGCAGCTCGCCGATCAGCAACGAGTCGCGAGTGCCGGACACGACGACACCGTCGCTCGAGACGGCGCTCGCCAGCGGCCGCTCCCCCGCTGTCCGTCGTCTCACTGCGGCCCGACCGCGAGCTCGCGAAGCTCGCGGCGATGCTTCTCGAGCACCACCAGCTCACCGAACATCTTGTTGTAGCCGACGGGGTGCTCGACGGGATTGGTCCGCTGCAGCTTCGACTTCACCTCGGCGATGCGCCGCATGACCGTGAGCTCCTGGAGCTTGTAGACGTGCGCGGCGACGTACGCCGAGTCCGGTTCGCGGGAGCTGAGCAGCGGCTCGACGCCCAGCGCGCTGATCGCGGACGAGATCGCCGGGTCCGAGACGCCGTCCCGCAGCCGCGACGCCCACGAGCTGTCCCCCGCCCCCGCCGATCGGCCCCCCGCGCGCGGTCACGACGTCCCAGACGCCGCGATAGGTCGGGTGCGTGAAGTCGTTGCTCCCGAGTCCGGACGCGATCGAACCCAAAGCGCCCGGGTGCTGGATCACCAGCTTGAGCGTCTCCCGCTCCAGCGAGAACCGCGGGTCGCGCAGGTCGGGTACGACGGGACGCTCGGACTGGACCTGCACTGCCGCATCGCCATGGTCGCGCGAACCGCGCCGGGCCGCCTTGCGCACCTCGTCGAGCACCTGGTTGGTGTCGATGTCCGCGCCCACCATCCTCGAGATCTCCTGCGCGAACGCGGTGACCTTGGACTGGTCACGGATCGAGGCCACCAGCTTGGCCGACTCGCGGACCGCGTCGATCCGGCCGTCGGCGCGGTCGAGGTCGTACTTGGAGATCACGTTGCTGAGCACGAACCGGTACAGCGGCACTCGCCTCGCCACCAGGTCACGCACCGCCTCGGGGCCGCCCTTGAGGCGGAGGTCGCAGGGGTCGAGTCCGTTGGGTTCCACGGCGACGTACGTCTGGGACACGAAGTTCTGGTCGCCGCTGAAGGCCCGGATAGCCGCCTTCTGCCCCGCCTCGTCGCCGTCGAAGGTGAAGATGACCTCGCCGCGGAACTCCTCGTGGTCGTGCAGGAACCGGCGCAGCACGCGGGCGTGCTCGTCACCGAAGCTGGTGCCGCAGGTCGCGACCGCGGTGGGCACGCCGGACAGGTGGCAGGCCATCACGTCCGTGTAGCCCTCGACGACCACCGCCTTCGACGACCGGGCCATGTCGCGCCGCGCCAGGTCGATCCCGTAGAGGACCTGGCTCTTCTTGTAGATCGGGGTGTCGGACGTGTTGAGGTACTTCGCCTCGATCGTGTCGTCCTCGAAGATCCTCCGGGCGCCGAAGCCGATCACGTCGCTGCTGGCATCGCGGATCGGCCACATCAGCCGGCCGCGGAAGCGGTCGTAGAACCCTCGCCCCTGGCCGACGAGTCCCGCGACGACAAGCTCCTCGTCCTTGAACCCCTTCTGCCGCAGATGGCGGAGCAGGGCCTCGCCGTCGCGGGGCGCGAAGCCGATCCCGAACGTCAGGGCGGCGTCCTGGTCGAACCCGCGCTGATCGAGGAACTGCCGGGCCACGAGAGCGTCGGGGGTGCCGAGTTGGTCGGCGTAGAACTCCTGGGCCTGCTTGTTGGCGTCGATCAACCGGCCCCGCTGCGGGCCGGTCGACCGCACCGGCCCGTCGCCCTCCTCGTAGCGCAGCTGTACGCCGCACTTGTCCGCCAGCCGCTCGACCGCATCGGTGAAGGAGAGTCCGTCGATCTTCATCAGGAACGAGATGGCGTCGCCGCCTTCCTGGCAGCCGAAGCAGTGGTAGAACCCGCGTGCGGGCGTCACGTGGAAGGAGGGCGACTTCTCGTCGTGGAAGGGGCACAGGCCCTTCATCGAGCCGCCGCCGGCGTTGCGCAGAGTCACGTAGGAAGAGACGATCTCGTCGATGTGGGTCTTCTCGCGGACCTCCGCGATGTCCTCTTCCTTGATCCGGCCGGCCACGTCGCGGAGTCTACGGCGCCGTACCCACCGATCGGCCGCCACGGTGCGGGCCTGTGGATGGCAGGCCGCCATCGGGCAGCCCGCATGAAGCCGGGTCGATCGGGGCACTGGCCACGTATGAGCCAAATGCGGATGAATCCACCCGGCGACGAGCCCACCCTCGGGGCGCTGGTGCACGAACTGACCCAGGAGGTGCCAGCCCTGATCCGATCGGAGATCCGGCTGGCCCAGGCCGAGGTCACGGAAAAGGGGAAGCGGGCCGGCCTCGGCATCGGGATGTTCGGTGCGGCCGGACTCCTGGCGCTCTTCGGGCTCGGAGTCCTGATCACGACGGCGATCCTGGCCCTGGCGCTGGCCATGGACGCCTGGCTCGCCGCGTTGATCGTCGCGGTGGTCCTGTTCGCCGTCGCCGGCGTGGTCGCCGTCCTCGGCAAGGGGCAGGTCGGGGCCGCAACGCCTGCCAAGCCAGAGCGTGCGATCGAGGGCATCAAGGAGGACATCGCGACGATCAAGGGAGGCCACCATGAGTGACGGCCAGACACCCGAGGAGCTGGAGGCCGACATCGAGCGGCAGCGCGAGCAGCTCGCGACCACCGTCGACCAGCTGACGGCGAAACTGGACGTCAAGTCCCATGCCCAGGCCAAGGTCGCAGACGTGAAGTCCCAGGCCAAGGTCAAGGTCGCCGAGGTGAAGGAGTCGGCCACGACCGACGACGGCAAGCCGCGACCCGAGGTACTCGCGCTTGCGGGAGCCCTCGTGGGAGCCGCCGTCCTGCTCATCTGGTGGCGGCGACGCTGAGCAGCTGACCCACCCACACGTCCACGAACCGAAGGAGAAGAATCATGAAGAAGTTGACCGTACTCATTGCCGCCGGAGTCGGCTACGTGCTCGGCACGAGGGCCGGCCGCGAACGCTACGAGCAGATCAAGGGCGCGGCCCAGAAGATCCGCAACGACCCGCGAGTGCAGGAGAAGGCCCACCAGGCTGCGGAGGTGGCCCGCGAGAAGGCTCCGTTCGTCAAGGAGAAGCTGGTCGACGCGGCCGGCACGGCCAAGGACAAGGTCTACTCCGGCTAGGATGTGGGCGACAAGCTGAACCCCGACAGCACGCACTTCCAGGACGAGCCCTACCCGAAGGGCGACCTGCCCTGACCCGAGGCTGACTCACACCTGCCCGACTCACACCTGGTTGAGCAACGGCTGGCCGGCCGCGAACCTGGCCAGCTGCTCTCGGACCAACCGCTTCGCGCGCGGCAGGAACGCGCTCGAGGACCCGCCCACGTGCGGTGAGAGCAGCAGGTTCGGAGCGGTCCAGAGCGGGTGACCCGGGGGCGGCGGCTCGGGGTCGGTGACGTCGAGAGCGGCGTGGATCCGGCCCGCGTGCAGGGCCGCCACGAGCGCTTCGGTGTCGACCACGCCGCCGCGCGCCACGTTGACCAGCAGGGCGCCGTCGCGGCATGGCGGCAAGGAACGCGGCATCGACCAGGTGTCGGGTCTCGTCGGTGAGCGGAGTCACGACCACCACGACGTCGGCGTGCGGCAGCAGCTCCGGCAGCTCCGTCATGGCGTGTACGTCGTCCCGCGCGGTCCGGGCCACCTTCACGACCTCGACCTCGAACGGCACCAGCCGCCGGTCGATGGCGGCGCCGATGTCGCCGTACCCGACGATCAGCACCCGCTTGTCGGCAAGCGCGGGGCGTTCCTGCTGGATCCAGTCCTGGCGCTGCTGCGCGAGCACGAACTCCGGGATCCCCCGCAGTGACGACAGGATCAGGGTGACGGCGAGCTCGGCCGTCGAGGCGCTGTGGATGCCGCGGCCGCTGCAGAGGGTGACCCCCGGCGGGATCCGGCCGGCGAGATGTTCGACGCCGGCGGTCAGGGACTGGACGAACCGCAGCCGCGGCAGCCGGTCCAGGAAGGCCGAGTCACCAGGCTCGAACCGGTAGGGCAACACGTAGCCCTCGACCTCGTCGCGGCTCGCCGGCAGGTCGTGGGCAGGGTCGGGGACGATCTCGCACCGCAGCCCGTCGGGCAGGTCGGCGACCTCGAACGGCAGCCAGACCAGCGGTTCGCTCATCGACCCACCAACCGTGTCGTGCCAGGCGACCGCCGACGCATCGGTCAACGACGCGACCTGGTCGATGACCACGCGGGAGCGGCCGGCGTCGTCGGCCGCCGCCTTCCAGTCCTCGGCGAACGGGGTCTCCAACGCATCGGGTCCGCGGTCGAGCAGGGCGCTCCACCAGGCCGGTCAGCAGGTCGCGCTGCTGGATCATCAGCTCCACCCGGTCGTCGGCCCGCATCACGTAGTGGGCGGCGATGCCCTTGAGTACGGCGATCTCCAGCCTGGTCTGCTCGGGCACCACCAAGTCGGCCCGATGTCGCACGAACGGGCCCGACGAGCTCGCGAAGGTCGCGGCCTGGACGGCTCCGCAGAAGCGCCCGATCAGGTCGCTGGTCAGGTCCTTCAGCGCTGCCTGGCCGCGCCGGCCCCCGTCGTACGGCGCGACCGGCCAGCCGACCTGCGACCTCAGGGCGGACAACACCTCGTCGAGGACGCCGTCGCTGGCCGACGGGACGTACCACTCGCGAACCGTCTGCCACACCGCGTCGAGGTCGAGCCGGGTCAGGTCGACGCGCCCGGCGACGATGCCGTCCTCGATGTCGTGGACCGAGTAGGCGACGTCGTCGGCGAGATCCATCACCTGCGCCTCGACACAAAGGCGCCGCCCGGGCACTCCGGCGCGCAGCCAGCCGAACACGGTGGACGTCGTCGTCGTACACCCCGAACTTGCGGATCTCCCGCGGGGACCCGTCGGCGTTGACGCCCGCAGGGTCCTCGGCGTCGCTGCGCGTCCAGGGGTACTTGGTGCAGGCGTCGAGCGTCGCGCGGGTCAGGTTGAGTCCGACCGAACCGTCGGGACCGAACGTCTTGGCCTCGAGCCGGCTCAGGATCCGCAACGTCTGGGCATTGCCCTCGAAGCCACCACAGTCGGCACTGACGGCCTCGAGGGCACGCTCGCCGTTGTGCCCGAACGGCGGATGTCCGAGGTCGTGCGCCAGCGCGGCCGTCTCGGCGATGTCGGGCTGGCAGCCGAGGGCGCGCGCCAGGTCGCGCGCCACCTGGGCGACCTCGAGACTGTGGGTCAGCCGGTTGCGCACGAAGTCGTCGGTGCCTGGCCCGACCACCTGGGTCTTGGCCGCGAGCCGTCGGGACGCGGCGGCATGCACGACCCGCGCCCGGTCGCGCTCGAACGGGGTCCGCCCGGGGACGTCGAGCCGCTTCGGCGGCTCCGGCACGAGACGCTCGCGGTCCGCGTCGTCGTAGAGCTCCAGCGCATCCATCAGCGCCGACCTTACTGGGCTGGGGCGTGGTCTCGACAAGCTCGACCACCGAGAGACGCTCGACCACCGAGGGCCGTGGTCTCGACAAGCTCGACCACCGAGAGCTCGACCACCGAGCCGTGGTCTCGACAAGCTCGACCACCGAGAACGCTCGACCACCGACGGAACGTCAGAGCCAGCCGGACTGCTCGGCGATCCGGACGGCCTCGCCACGGTTGTCGGCCCCGGTCTTGCCGATGGCGGCCGACAGGTGGTTGCGGACGGTGCCCTGGCTGAGGAAGACAGCCTTGGCGATGGTGGCGACCGAGCCACCATCGCGGGCCGCGCGCAACACCTCGGTCTCCCGCTCGGTCAGGGGCGAGTCGCCGGTCACGACGCTGTCGGCCGCCAGCTGCGGGTCGACCACCCGCAAGCCTTGGTGCACGCGTCGTACGGCGTCGGCCAGCTGGCGCGCCGGGGTGTCCTTCACGACGAAGCCGTCGGCGCCGGCCTTGAGTGCCCGTCGGACGAAGCCGGGACGGCCGAAGGTCGTCACGACCAGAACCCGGACGTCCGGCAGCGCGGCCTTGAGCGCGGCGGTTGCCTCGATCCCGTCCAGGCCCGGCATCTCGACGTCGAGCAGCGCCACGTCGATCGAGTGGGCACGGGCCGCCTCGACGACCTCGTCGCCGCGGCCGACCTCGGCCACCACCTCGAGGTCCGACTCGAGCGAGAGCAGGGCGGCCAGCGCGCCGCGCACGAGGGCCTGGTCGTCGGCGAGGAGCAGCCGGATCACGGGATCGTCACCTCGAGCCGGAAGCCTCGGGGCTGCGCGGGACTCGTGAGGAGTACGGCGCCCGCTGCGACGGCTCGCTCGCGCAGCCCCGCCAGCCCATGGCCCGTGCCCGTCGCGTCCGCGGGACCGCGCCCGTCGTCCTCGACCCGCACCGCGCCGGGCGCGATGGAAACCGTGCAGCGCGATGCGCCACTGTGCCGGATGACGTTGGTGACGCCCTCGCGAACGGTCCAGGCGAACAGTTCCCGGAGCTCGCCGGGGACCTCGTCGGTGGAGTTGGGCAGCTCGGCGTCGATCTCGGCCGACCTGAGCGCGTCGCGGGCCCGGACCAGCTCACCGGACAGCGACATCTCCCGATAGCCCCCGACCGCGCGGCGCACATCGGCGAGGGCGTCGCGGCTGAGACGCTCGAGGTCCGCGAGCTCGGTCCTGGCCCGTTCGGGATCGCTGTCGAGGACGCGCCCGGCCAGCTCCGCCTTCACGGTGATCACGGTCAGCGAGTGGCCGAGGATGTCGTGCAGGTCGCGAGCGAAGCGGCTGCGCTCGCTCTCGACCGCGAGCTGGGCGTTCTCCTGGTGGGCCTTGATCAGGTCGAGGTTGCGGGCGAGCACCTGGCGGAGCCCGAAGATCGCGACCGAGGCGGCCATCACCCCGAACGCGGTCCCGATCTGGCTGGACCAGTCGGCGAGGCTGCCCAGCGCCAGCACGATGCCGGCGATCGAGAGCGACAGTGGAGCCGCCGCCCGGAACGGAAAGACCAGCACACCGGCGATCGCGACGTAGACCGAGCAGGCGATGCCGGGCTCACCGAGCAACACCACCATGGCGACCCCGAGGGCGATCAGCACACCCAGCCACACGAGTGAGACGCGCAGCGGCGGGTGCTCGATCAGCCGGGCCCGGTCCTGGCGCCCGCGGACCCAGAGCGCCAGGTAGACCGTTCCGAACGCGACTGTGGACACGATCCCCAGCGCGCCTTCGACGTGGTTGCGGTCCTGCCAGCCGGCAACGATCGGGTCAAGCAGGAAGAACAGCCAGATGGCGGCGATCCACGGACCGAACCGACTCATGGAGCGCGGCGACTCCCCCGGGGTCGGCTCGGCGACGCTCATGATGCTCACGCTAGCGCCCGTCAGACGCGCGCCGTGTCCTTGCTCATCCGCCACGCGGCCCCGCCCACGAAGATCGCCAGCCAGACGACCACGTTGAGGACCGCGTACCACGGGAGCTCGTGGGTCAACGGCGAGCGGGAGAGCTCGGCGACCCCGAACATCGGCGTGAACGAGGCGATGTGCCACATGGTCGAGCCGTGGTCGAGCGGGATGAACACGTTGCCGAGGAACGAGAACAGGGCCAGGCCGGGGCCGAGGATCTGCATGGCGTTCTCACCGGGCACGAGATAGCCGACGAAGACACCCAGCGCCGCGAAGACCAGGGTGCAGACCACGGTCAGGACGCCGCAGGCCACCCAGACCCCGGCCGGCATCGACGGCTTGCCCTGCACCATGCCGGCGAGGTTGACGACCGTGACCGCGATCGCGCCCATGATGAGGGCGATCAACGCCTTCATCATGATGTAGACGGCCGGGTTCAGCGGCGTGAGCCGAAGCTGCCGCGACCAGCCGAGGGACCGCTCCATGGCCACCATCGCTCCACCCGCGGCGGCGGTCAGGGCGGCGCCGTACAACGCCATCGAGACCATGACGTACGCCGCGACGTTGCCGGGGTGGCCGTCGCGAACCGCGTCGTTCCAACCATCCTGGCTGCCGAACGCGAAGAACAGGGCGGCCGGGAAGACCAGCGTGAAGATGATCGTGCGTCGGTTGCGCAGCATCCGCTTGAGCTCGATGCCGAGGACGGTCCGGTTGAACCCGCCGAACGGCGGCACCTTGCGGGTGGTGGGGTCGAAAGCGGTCGTGCTCATCGGGAGGCCTCCGTCGTGTCGTCATTGTCGCCGTGGCCGGTCAGGCTGAGGAACGCCTCCTCGAGACCGCGGGCAGTGATCTCGAGATCCCGGGCATCGGTCTGGGTGAGGAGGTGGCGGGCGATCTGGTCGGTGTCCTTGCCGTGGATCAGCACGGTGTTGCCGCGGACCTCCACCGCCTCGACGCCGGCCAACGCGCCCAGGGCCGAGGCGTCGGCCTCAGGAAGGGTCGCGCGTACGGTGCGCCCGGATGCGAGCGCCTTGATCTCCGAGCCAGAGCCGTCGGCAACGATCCGGCCCTTGCTGATCAGCACGATCCGGTCGGCGTACTGGTCGGCCTCTTCGAGGTAGTGGGTCGCGAACAGGACCGTGCGGCCCCGCTTCGCATCCGCCCGGATCGCCGACCAGAAGGTACGCCGACCCTCGACGTCCATGCCCGTGGTGGGC
Organism: uncultured Actinomycetota bacterium; assembly: GCA_963719255.1. GTDB lineage: Bacteria > Actinomycetota > Actinomycetes > Propionibacteriales > Nocardioidaceae > Nocardioides. The sequence goes on from CAVRBN010000055.1 coordinate 8,952, forward strand.
TCGTCGAGCAGGAGTAGGGCCGGGTCGGGCAGCAGCGCCATGGCAAAGCGAAGGCGCTGCTGCTCTCCCCCGGAACACTTGCCCACCTTGCGGTCGGCGATGTCGGTGATCCCGGCGTTGGCCAGGACGGCGTCGACGTCCTGGGTGTTGGCGAACAGGCTCGCGGTGTACTGGACGGTCTCGCGCACCGTGAGGTCCTTGAGCAGGCCACCGCTCTGCATGACCGCGGACACGAGCCCACGGGCGATTGCGGTGCGGGGCTTGAGGCCCAGGACCGAGACGTCGCCGGACGTGGGGTTGGACAGTCCGAGGATCATGTCGATGGTGGTGGTCTTCCCGGCTCCGTTGGGGCCGAGGAAGGCGACGATCTCACCGGGCTTGACGGCCAGGTTGATCCGGTCGACCGCGACCACCGAGCCGAAGGTGCGGGTGACACCGTCGAGCTCGATGGCCGGAGTCACGACGTTCGCCGTTGCGGGTGGGGGTGCGGTTGCGGCTTCCATGGCTCCAGCGTGGCCGGGCAGCGGCCGTCGTACCCACCTCGGTTGTCACGGATGCACCATGACAAATGTATCGACGGAGACGCGAATGACTGTGTGGGGTGGCGGTTAGGCTCTCGCGCGTGAAGGTCTTGATGGCCAGCAGTCCCGGGCATGTCGGCCGGCCGAACGAAGACTTCGTCGGCGCTGTGCCAGGCGCTGTGGTGCTCCTCGACGGCGCTGGAATTCCGGGGACTGAATCGATCTGCCGCCACGGAGTCGCCTGGTACGCACACACTCTCGGTGCCACCCTTCTCGGGCAGCTGTCCCGCGAGCCAGGAACGGACCTGGTCGCAGCTCTTGCCGATTCGATCGAACAGGTGTCCGGGCGACATCGCCACACCTGCGACATCGCGGATCCCAGCAGTCCCCAGTCAACTGTGGCGATCACCCGATTCAACGAAGAGCGCATGGACTTTCTGGTGCTCGCCGACGTCTTCGTCGTCCTGGACTCGTCCGCATCCGGACCCCAGGTAGTCACCGACGCGCGCGAGGTCAGCGTGCGAAACGAATGCGCGTCGGTGCTGCGCGGTCTTCCCACCGGCACGCCCGAGTACGAGCGGACGAAGCAGTCCGTGATCGACGCGCTCCGGGCCCGGCGTAATCAGCCCGGCGGATACTGGATCGCCAAGGACGATCCGAACGCGGCCATGCAGGCCGTCACCGGCAGCGTTCCGCTCGGGCAACTGAACGGCGCTGCCCTTCTCAGCAACGGGGCCAGTCGGGTCGTGGATCCCTACCGCCTGGCGGCGTGGCCAGTCGTCCTCGAACTGTTGCGCACGAAGGGCCCCGACGAGATCCTCCGGCGAGTCCGCGAAGCAGAGCACGGGGCCGCCGACTCAGTGCAGACGTCCGCCTTCCCGACGACGCGACTGTTGCCTACTGCGAGCCCGCTGAGCGACGTACCTAACAAACTCCGGAAGCGAACTCGACCACCGCAGACGCGACGTCCTCGTGGTGTCGAATGGACGTGCGCCAGTCGGCGACCTCCAGACCGTGGTCGGCCCCCTCGATCTCAAGGACCTTCCCGGTGCCGCGGAATCCGGTCTGCCACAAGCTGTCGGCGGTTCCCCCGACGACCAGATTGTCAGTCGGATACTCGCGGATCCGTTCCGCCAACGCGTCGCTGTGGCCCGGCAGCGGGTACAAGCCAGTCGCCTTGAGGACCGGCGTGAGCCAGACAGCCGGGTAGCCCCGCTCAGCGCCCCAATGAGCGGCCAGTGTCCCGAGTGACTTCGCCACGATCAGGACTGGGCCGGTTTGACGCTCCATCTCGTCCAGCTGCTGGACGACGCCCTCGATGAACGCGCGCGGCTCATCGGGAACGGCAGACACGTTCCACTCGGCTTGTAACACCGTCCATCCGGTGGCCTGTAGAGCCCGGGTCGTCCACGCCAGCAAGGACATCCGGCAGGAGTAGGCACGACCAGGAAGCATGAGAACGGTGCCGCGACGATCACCGACCGGGTGGTGCTCCTCGGCCTTGCGAACTCTGAACTCATGCCCCGCCATCGCAGCTCCATGGTTGCTGTGACTCCATGCTGGTGACGGACCGCATCCAGTGAGGGGCAGTCCGCGACTCGCCGGCCCGAGCGCGAGGAGCTGCCAGTGTTTCAGGCTCACGAGAAGACCCTACATTGAGATGTGCAGCACTACGGGGAGTCGATCGGCATCCCGACGGAGGCAACGGTGAAGACGGACTTCAAGAAGTCGCTGGACTGCTATCAGGCACGGCAGGGTGAGTTCCGGATCCTCGACGTGCCGCCGCTGCAATACCTCATGATTGACGGTCAGGGAGACCCCAACACCACTGAGTACGCCGACGCGATCGGTGCGCTGTATCCGGTCGCGTACAAGCTCAAGTTCGGCAGCAAGCAGGACCTGGGTCGCGACTACGTGGTTCCGCCCCTGGAAGCACTGTGGTGGGCGCCGGATATGGATGTTTTCACCTCGGCCCGGGACAAGTCCAAGTGGAACTGGACGGCGATGATCATGGTCCCGGAGTGGGTCACCATCGACATGTTCCATGACGCTGTCGCCAAGGTCGCCGCGAAGAACCGGCCGGCCAGCCTCGCCAGGGTCCGCATCGAGACACTGCGCGAGGGTGCCTGCGTGCAGACACTCCACATCGGTCCGTACGACGACGAGACGGACGTTCTCGCTGACCTGCACCACAACTTCATCCCGAATTCGGGGCTGCGGATGACCGGCAAGCATCACGAGGTCTACCTGAGCGACACGCGCAAGGTCGAGGCATCGAGGCTTCGGACTATTCTTCGTCAGCCAGTGGAGCGCGTCAGGTAGATCAGCGCCGATTGTGGTCCGTGACACGTCGTAGCCGCCTCGCTACATCGGCCCGAACTCCGCCAACACACGGTCGCCGGCGCCTAGCACCTCGATGGTGTGGTCCAGCAGGCCACCCTCGCCAGGCTCCCGGATCATCACGGCGTACGCGCCATCGTCTCCGACCGGCCGCTCCACCACGGTGCCGTCGGTGAAGGTCACCCTGATCCGCTCAGCGCGCGGATTGGTGAGCCCCGCACCGGTGTAGTACGACGCAGCCTCGCCGACGATGGACTTGTTGGCGCTCCCGGTCGTGGCGCCGTTGAAGTAGATGTCGCCGCGCCCGGTGCTGTAGACCTCGGTGAGGCCGGCGTCCCACGTGGGCGACGAGATCGAGCACGAGTAGTAGTCGTTGCCGAGCCGGAGCAGGGCGACCGTGACGTCCCGGTCGCCGTCGGCGGCGACCACGTCGGCGCCGCGCAGGTCGACCCACGGCTCACCACTGGTCAAGGACGTGAAGTTCTCCGAACAGAGCTCGGCGAGGCGTCCGGGCTGACTGGCGTCGGCGACGAACCTGGTGAACGGCACGACCTGCTGCTCCTGTCCCTTCTCCGGGATCACGCAGAGCACCGGGTTGCTGGCGAACTTGCCGGCCTCGAGCTGGACGAGGTCGCCGACGGCGTACTCCCGGTCGTGCGCGACCTTCCACTTCTCCGGGGAGTACATCGGGTAGGCGAAGTACTTCTGCAGCTGCGCACGGCAGCTACTGACGATCTCGGAGTCGCGCAGTCCCGTGGGCTCTGGCTCATTTGCCTTCCCGGTCGCAGCCGGCCGCGACGGGTCGGACTCCGCCGGCGCGCCGGTGTCGCCCCGGACGAGAGGGCCGGCCAGGACTGCCGCAGCGGTCAGCGCAGCCGCGCCGGTCAGGACGCCGCCGGTGCGGAGCTGCTGTCGCCTCCGTCGCGAGGCGCGGGCGCGGCCGAGCAGCTCGATCGGGTCGGTGGTGATGGGCCGGCCCGTGTCGTCGGCGGCCTGGTCGAGACGGTCGTGGAGGTCATTCATCGCGGGCTCCTGGTGTCCACGACGTGGCCGACGAGCGGTCGGAGCGCGCGCAGCGCGTCGGAGGTCTGGCTCTTGACCGTTCCCTCCGAGCACCCCAGCGCCCGAGCCGTCTCTGCGACGGACAAGTCGTGGTAGTAGCGGAGGACGACGCAGGCGCGCCGTCTGGGTGTCAACGACGACAGCACCCGCACCATCGCGTCGCGCTCGTCCGACCCCACGGTCGGATCGGGCACCGCCGCGTCGTGCTGCTCCTCGGTCGGCGCCTCGCGGCGCCAGGGGCGCCGCGACTCGTCGACGAGGATCCGCACGGTGGTCCGCCGGGCGTAGGCGAGCAGGCCTTCTCGCCTCTCCACCCGGTGCCAGGACCGGTAGACCCGGATCAACGCCTCCTGGGCGGCGTCCTCGGCACGATGCCAGTCGCCGCACATGAGATAGCCGGTCCGGCGGAGTCCGGGCAGCGATGCAGTGGCGAACTCGACGAACTCCTCGTCGTAGTCCCGCGCCATCCGGGTCCTTCCGTCGTGCTGGTCTGTCGTCACTGCTCAGACGGAGCTCGAGCCCCGCCCGGTTGGGCGGGGCTCGAAAACCGTACGACGGAATTAGCCGTTAGTGCGCTCCTGCTACTGCGTCCGGGTGAGGGGCGGACCGACCACTGGGCGTTCCTGCGCACCCGGCACATCCGCAAGCCGCAACGGGTCGGGGTAAGTCCCGGCAGAAAGTGACGCTAGGTAGTCGCGCTGGGCGCGAAAGAAGTCCTCGATCCCGCTCGGCGTGACCACGGTGATGAAACGGCACGGACGACCCGTCAGATTGGCGACAGCGTGCGGGACTTGGCGAGGAAACCACAGGAGGCCACCTGCAGTCAGTGCACCCCGCTCCTCCCCGACCTGGTAGTCGAGTTCGCCGTCGAGCACGATCACGACCTCGTCCTCCGCCTGATGAACGTGGAGCGGAGGGCCGCCAGATAGGACGACGCCTTCGAGGACGGTCACGAGTCCATCCGACTGTTCGCCGGTCACCTTCAGCGACAGTGTGCTTCCGCCGCCCATGTCCAGGTCCTCGAGTGCCTCGCCGTCCGGAAGCGCGTAGCCGGAGCCGAAGGTCATGTGCTTGATGATCCCGCCGGCACCCGTCCATGTCCATGGACTCAAGGACTAGCCGCGGCGAACGACCCTGTAGATCGTTTCGGACTTGGCGGTTGGACGCGGGACGTCGTTCCAACCGATTTCCTCGGCCTTCTTCGAAATCGCTCGCTTGACCTCCGCGACGTCGACATCGTCTTCGAAAAAGGCAATCGAGAGCCCGTCGCCTGTCACTGGGTCAACCAGGTGGTAGGCGTCGAGTACGCCCGGCACGGTCTTGGCTGCGTCGATGACCCACTGGCGGTCATCGTCAGGCATCGGCTCCCAGACTGCGACCCGAGCGATCATGGGTCCTCCTACGGTGTGATCGTCCGTCCCAAGACTTCGGTGTGACGACACGATCTCATGCGCAGGTACCGCCGACGTCGGAAGATCGAACTGACGGAGTGCCATGGCCGCTAGATGCTCAACTGCAACGCTGGTGGTGGTGAGACAGAGGAGGCGCCAGAGATCTAGGGGATCTTGTTTGTTGCATCCCACGAGTTCGTTGACGGCCGACGAGTCGAGGAAGCGCACACCCTTGCCGAGATCAGTGCACGGGTCCGTCACGGTGGCGGTGTCTCGAGGGCCTGCTTGAAGAGGGCGTCGACCATCCATTGCTGGAGGGCACTGACTTCTGTGGGCGCGAGTCCGGCGACGTCGCTCAGCCAGACGCGGGTCTCGATGCCACACGCGGCGCGGAGTGCCAGCGCGAGCCGGTGCACGCCTTTCTCGCCGATCGACTCGGTCATGGGCGCGAGCGCCTCGACGAACCACGGAATGGCGCGGCCCTTGCGCAGCGGCAGCTCGTGCGGCACCTCGCCCAGCGAGAGGCGCAGCATCGCACGCTGCTGCGGCTCATTCTCCTGCACGCGGCCGATGACGAACCCGGCAACGGCGGCCACGCGCTCGTCCAGGGCTTCCGGCGGCGGGTCGGGAAGGACCGATGCGGCTCCTGTCTCCGGGTAGGCCGCGGCGAGAAGTTCGGCCTGTGACGCGAAGTAGCGGTAGGCGGTGGGGCGAGAGATCCCGGCAGCCTCGGCGACCTCCTCGACACGGGGCGTGTCGCCCGCGGTGATCAGCTCGCGCGCCGCAGCGATCAGCTGGTCGCGGGTCCGTTGCTTCTGCCGCGTGCGACCCGACTCGAGGTAGTCCGTTGACATGGTCTTCATGATATGTCAATCTCATTACAAGACTCAAGTCTCACGAACGATCGGAGTGTCAGATGACGGAACAGACGACGCTCGCGCCGGTGATCCGAAAGGCCGGCGAGGGCGAGAAGCGATGGTTCTTCGGCGGTGGCGTCTTCACCTGGAAGCTCAGCAGTGCTAACGAGGACATCGGCCTGTGGGAGGTCGACATGGTCGAGGGCAAGTGGACCCCGATCCACACCCACCCGGTCTCGGAGTCCATGTGGGTGCTCGAGGGGCAAATCCAGTACCGCGTCAACGACGATGAACACGAACTCGGTGCCGGCGACTTCGTCATGGTGCCCGCAGGCGTACCCCACGCCTTCATCGTCAAGAGTCCCACGGCCAAGGTGCTCGGCATCCAGCCGACCTGCGAATGCGAACCCTTCTACCGCGGCGCCAGCGAGCCCTTCGAAGGATCGGCCTGCATCGTCGACTTCGCCCGGATCGCGCAGAGCGCCCAGGAGAACGGCGGCATCGAGATCGTGGGACCTCCACCGTTCTAGTACGCACCCATCTTCCGCCGATAGGGTTCTCGGGGCCCTGTCCTACTACTGGTTCTGGCGCGGGCGGGCGGTCGCGTTCGCGCGGATGGCGGCGTAGGTGGTCCAGTTGCTACCGGCGTACTCGGCCCAGCAAGTGGCGGCGCTGATGCTGATGCCGATGAGGCTGGCGAAACGGCGGGCGGGACGGTAGCGAAGTCACGCCGGACGGGCCGATCCCCGCGTACATCTAACGCATGAATCATGCGTTAGATGTAACTTCCGACAGAATCAGTTGACCGCGACGTGCACGTGGTCGTAGTGGTCGGCAGTCGCCGAGCCACGCGACGACATGTAGCGCCAGCCTTCGCTGGACCGCTCGGGCGTCCAGATGTGCTGGCGCCAGATGATGTCGTAGAGGTTCAGCTCGGCCGCGTGGGCGTGGAGGAAGTCCGCGATCGCGGTGCCGAGCTCCACGTCGGACGTCATGATGTCGATCGCCTTGCCGGAGCTGTGCTCGCCGTGGGCGTCCCAGCCGCCGTACGACGTGATCTGCGGGAACGCGTTGCACACGGACCGGTAGACGTAGACCGCGTCCGAGGTGAGACCGCTTTCGACGCTGCCGTCCGGGCACGGGGCCATCGACAGACCAGCGCGGCGCAGCGGCGGCGACCGGCTTCTCGGCGGAGAAGTAGCCCGAGGTGACCCAGCGGGCTTCGCCGTCGATGGCGACCTCGGAACGGCCCTTGTCCTCGCGACCGGTCACGAGCACCTTGTGGGCGGCCTCGATCAGACCGAGGTTCTTGGCGTCCTTGCCGGACTCGCTCCAGATGTTGAGGTCGGTGGTGGCCCACATCTTGTCGGCGTTGCGGATCGCCTTCTCAGTGGCCGCGGCTTCCCGCTTGGCTTCCAGCTTGGCCTCCCGCGCACGCTTCGCCTCCGCGCGGGCGATGGCGGCTGCCGTGAGCTCGGTGCGATCGTCGGAACGCGACGACTCGTCGTCACGGTCGGACGTCACGCCGGTCACCGACGACTGCGCGGTCGAGAGGAGCGAGTCGCTGATCGGGCTTCCGGAGACGACACCGGCGGAAACGACCGCAACGGTGGCGAGGACGGCGATGGGGGCGGTGACGAGCACGGCCTTGGGCAGTTTGCGGGCATTGGTGACCCACTTGTGGCTGTTTGCCACAGCGTTCATCCTTTGCGAGTTGACTACACGGGGGAGTGTCGATTCCCCGCGGGGCTTCGGCACGAGGTTCTACTCAAACACACCGCGCAGGAGGGCCGCCAATCCTGCCCAACGTGGCTTCGGTCACCCTCCGGTGGTCTCGGAGGCTTCCTCACGCATGGCGCATCCGGCGCCGTCGGTGTCGTCAAGCCAGCCTTCAGGCAGTGCGACGCGCTTGCGCGGTGATCCCTGACGGCCCCGGGGAGCGCCAAGTTCGCTGACCGGAAACGGCTCCGCGGGGTCGAGTTCGTCGAGCAGCCGGTCCAGTGCGGCCAGCGAGTCGACGAGCGCCAGCGAGTGCCGCAACGGGCCACCGGCGCGGAACCCCTTGAGGTACCACGACACGTGCTTGCGGAACTCCTTGCAGCCCCGCTCCTCCCCCATGTGCTCGCAGAGCAGCTCAGCATGACGGCGCATCATCGCGCGCACCTCACCCAGGTTGGGGAACTCGACAGGCTCGACCGACGTCCCGTTGTCTGCGAAGGCGGCGGCGAGGTCGCGGAACAGCCAAGGCCGGCCCAGACAGCCACGACCGACGACGACTCCGGCGACCCCGGTCTGCTCGACCATGCGGATCGCGTCGGCCGCCTCCCAGATGTCGCCGTTGCCGAGCACGGGGATGTCGACGCTCTCGACGAGCTCGCCGATCGCGTCCCAGTCCGCGGCGCCGGAGTAGGCCTGCTCGACCGTGCGCCCGTGCAGGGCGATCGCCGCGACACCCGTCTCCTGCGCGATCCGTCCGGCGTCCAGGTAGGTGAGGTGGTCCTCGTCAATGCCCTTGCGGGTCTTCATGGTCACCGGCACGTCGTACGGCGCGGCTGCGGTGACCGCGCTCGCGAGGATCCCGGCCAACAGTCCGCGCTTCCACGGCAACGCTCCGCCACCGCCCTTGCGGGTCACCTTGGGGACCGGGCAGCCGAAGTTGAGGTCGATGTGGGCGACGCCGTACTCGGCACACAGGATCTCCGCAGCCTTCCCGACGTACACCGGGTCGGTGCCGTAGAGCTGCACGCTGCGGATCGTCTCCAGCTCGTCGAACACGAGCATGGATCGGGTCATCTCGTCACCCTCGACCAGGCCGCGGCTGGTGATCATCTCGCAGACGTAGAGGCCCGCGCCTTGTTCGGCGCACAGCCGGCGGTAGGAGGCGTTGGTGATCCCGGCCATCGGCGCCAGCACGACCGGCGTGTCGACCCGCAGCGAACCGAGCTGGAGCCCACTACCGGTCGAGCGGTGTGTCGAGCCTGTCGAGCGACCATGGCTCCATTGAACGACGTCCGCGCCCGGCGTAGCGAATCTCGGGCCGGTGGGGTCGCCATGGTGGTCGAGGTCAGTCTCCGCCCTCAGCCGTCTCGGGTGTCTCGGGCGACTCGGTCGGCTTGGCCACGGTCCCGGTCCACGAGATGGGCTCGTACTCCTGCTTGGGCCGGAAGCTGACGGACCGCAGGGTGCCGTGGTTCGCGACCAGGTAGACCAGGCAGACCTCGGCGGACGCCTCCGGCTTGAACTGCCTCGGCAGCGGTCTTGCGGCACACGGCGCGAACGTGCCCTGCAACTTCGACGCTCGGACCAGGACGTCCTTGCCGTTGACGAGATAGAGGGGCGTGGCCGCGCCGCCCAGGTCGGTCTTGCCGATGTTCTCGACCTCGGCGTCGACGTAGTACGGCGTCGACTGCTTGGCCGCCTCGTCGAGGATGAAGTCGTCGAGGTCCTCAACGCTGCCCTGGCGAAGCCTGGTCACCGTCACCGCAAGCACGCCCACCGTGTTCTTGTCGGGCTCCCAGGCGACCCGGGCAGTCTCGCCGAGCTTGAGCCGGCTGCCGAGCCGCGTCAGGTGGACGCCGGCGGGGAGGTCGAGGCCATAGGCCAGGTTGGGGTCGACCGATCCTGACGTCAGTGGCTCCGCCGACGTCGATTCGGTCTGCGACTCGGTTGGCGACTCGCTCGGCGAGTCGCTCGACGGCTGGGACGACGAGGGGTCGACGTCGGCTCGTCGTCTGCCTTCTCGTCGCCGCCGCAACCTGCCAGGGCAAGCCACCGGCCAGGACGACGGCAGCAAGGGGGCGGGCGGGCAGTCGGGCGAGGGAAGACATATGAGTCATTGTGCCCACCGGTGTCATCAACAGCCGACGAAACGCTCGGAGAAGTACGCCGTGATCCCGTCGAGGCCGATCCGGTCCTGCTTCATCGAGTCGCGTTCGCGCACGGTGACGGCCTGATCGTCGAGGGTGTCGAAGTCGACGGTCACGCAGTAGGGGGTGCCGATCTCGTCCTGGCGGCGGTAGCGGCGGCCGATCGCGCCCGAGTCGTCGAACTCGACGTTCCAGTTGCGGCGCAACTCGGCCGCGAGGTCCTTCGCCTTGGGCGTCAGGTCTGCGTTGCGGCTCAGCGGCAGCACGGCGACCTTGATCGGCGCAAGCCGCGGGTCCAGCCGAAGCACGGTGCGCTTGTCGACCCCGCCCTTGGTGTTCGGCGCCTCATCCTCCTCGTAGGCATCGGTGAGGAAGGCCATCAGGCTGCGCGTGACCCCGCCCGCCGGCTCGATGACGTAGGGCATGTAGCGCTCGCCGCTCGCCTGGTCGAAGTACGACAGGTCCTGGCCCGAGAACTTGCTGTGCTGGGTCAGGTCGAAGTCGGTGCGGTTGGCGACGCCCTCGAGTTCCTCGAAGTCTCGGCCGGAGAACCCGAAGCGGTACTCGATGTCCACGGTCCGCTTTGAGTAGTGGCTGAGCTTCTCCTTGGGGTGCTCGTAGTGGCGCAGGTTGGCTGGGTCGATGCCAAGGTCGACGTACCACTTCGTGCGCTCGTCGATCCAGTACTGGTGTCGCTCTTCGTCCTCGCCGGGCTTAACGAAGTACTCCATCTCCATCTGCTCGAACTCGCGGGTGCGGAAGATGAAGTTGCCGGGGTGATCTCGTTGCGGAAGCTCTTGCCCAGCTGGGCGATGCCGAACGGAGGCTTCTTGCGGCTGCTGGTCACCACGTTGGCGAAGTTGAGGAAGATGCCCTGGGCGGTCTCGGGCCGCAGGTAGTGCCGACCGGACTCGTCCTCATCGCGCCGAGGTAGGTCTTGAGCATCATGTTGAAGTTGCAGAGTTCGGTCCGCGCGCCACGGGTGCCGCAGTTGGGCCAGGCGCGCCCGCCAAGGTCGACCATGTCGGGATCTTCGATGCCCTTCTTCGGCTACGTAGTCCTCCTGCATGTCGTTTGCACGATAGCGCTCTGGCAGGACGGGCACTCGGTCAGGGGGTCCGTGAAGATGCTCAGGTCGCCGCTCGGCCTGCCAGGTCTTCGTCGGCAGGATCGCGCTGGAGTCGAGGCCAGCCACGTCGTCACGCGCATGACCGTCGAGCGCCCCCGTTCGCGCTTGATGTTTCCTTGAGCTCGACACCGAGCAGACCGTAACCCCAGGCCGACCACGTGCCGCCATAGATCTCACCCACAGGGAAGACGAAACCCTGCGCTGCAGAGGTTGACGACATTGTCGAGGGCCGATGCGGGCGCCTCGGCCACGAATTGCTCCCCGTGCTGGTTCCGCCGGCTGGTTGCCGGTGTTCGGTCTATCTTAACGGCGGGTCGCCGAGATGTTGCGGCTCGCTCCGGCTTCGACCACCTCGTCGGCGCTCGGCTCGTCGAGAGCGTGCTGAGCAGCGCGACCGCTCCGACCTTCACCTAGTACATCGACAGGGCGCGACGATAGGCGCTAGACGTCTCCAGCTGGACGGTGAGCAGCCAAGCTCCGGGTCGTCGACATCGCGGCCGATCCGGCCGGCAACGGTCCCCGAACGGTCGCAAAACACGGGCGTGCCCCGTTCAGGTCGTCGCGAAAAGCTCCGCCCGAGGATGGCTCCCCCGGAGCCTGCTGATCACGGGCGCCGGTGCGAGCCTAGGCCCTTCGACAAGCCACCAGTTCACAATAATTCTCAACAGATTCAAATAGTTCTCATAAAGATCTCTTCCGTCGGACCGAGCGCAGCGCTTGTGGGTCAGCACGCTCGTCCTCGGCGGATCGCTGTCCGGCTGCGCGGCTCTCTCGGGTGCCGATACGGCGGGCATCCAGGTGGCCACGGCCTTCTACCCCCTGCAGTACGTCGCCGACCGGGTTGCCGGCGACCATGCCGAGGTCGTGAACCTCACGAAGCCCGGCGGAGAACCGCACGACCTCGGGCTCAGCATCAAGGAGACCGCCGAGGTCACGCAGGCCGACTTGATGATCTACTACGAAGGCGGCTTCCAGGCGGCCGTGGACGATGCCGTCGACCAGAGCGCCACCGGCGAGGTGCTCGACGCGGCCGACGTCGTACACCTCGAGCCCTTCTCGCACGGAGGCCACGACGACGCGGACGAGTCCGGCCTCGACCCGCACTTCTGGCAGGACCCGATCCGGATGGCGGACCTCGGCGACGCAGTGGCCGAGAAACTCGCAGAGGTCGACCCCGACCACGAGGCCGACTACCAGGCCAACGCAGCGGACCTGCGCCAGGATCTCGAAAGCCTCGACAAGGCGTACGCCAGCGGACTGGCCGACTTGTCAGCGGGACACGATCGTCGTGTCCCCACGACGCGGTTCGGCTACCTCGAGAAATACGGCCTCGAGCTCGCGCCGATCGCCGGCCTCTCCCCCGACGCCGAACCGACTCCGGCCGACCTCCAGCGGCTCCAGGACCTGATTCACCAGGACGGCATCACGACCGTCTTCTCCGAGACGCTGGCAAGTCCGAAGATGTCGGAGACGCTGGCCCGCGACCTCGGCATCACCACGGCCGTGCTCGACCCCCTCGAAGGTC
>CAVRBN010000056.1:0-145734 GCA_963719255.1 uncultured Actinomycetota bacterium
CACGCGCGACCATCGCCGGGCGAGACAGACTCCGGTCGGGAAGAGGAGCAGCACGCCGACGGCGAGCGGCGCCGTCGGTAGCCAGCTCCCGGTCGCGACGAACTCCGCCGGTGGGCCGAGGGGCCAGTCCTGCGCCGCCGCACGCTGACCCCATCCCTGAGCAAGATCGCCGCCGAGCGCGGCCACGACACCCTGCGCGACCAGCAGCCAGCCGACGGGGTGGCGGGGATGACGACTCAGTATCAGTGCTCCTGCCGCGCTCGTCACCGTCGAGGACACAGCGAGCAGCAGCGTGTCCCACGCGGGCTCGAGACCCCACGACAACGGCACCGCAGCAACCTCGGCCAGCGCGGTGAGCGCGAGCAGGAGGCCGGGGACGGGCCGGAGTCTGAGGAGCGACACGCACCGATCTTCCTCTCGCCAGGAGCACCCGCGCAAAGGTACGAGCACTGCACTCCGAATGAGTGCTGGCGCTGATGTGGGGCACGGCAGCGAGCCCCTACGGTCGAGCAGACCCGACCCACACCGACGGAGGATCCCGATGACTCAGCTCACCGACCCGGCGTACGCCGTCGTCTCCACCCATCAGCGAAGGAAGCTCGCCCGGATCACCGGCGTGGCCGGCCTGGTGACCCTGGTCGTCGTACTGGGGACCTCGCTCGCCAACGACTACCAGAGCGCCGCCATCGACAGTGACGCCGGCGAGGCCGTCGAGTTCTTCCGGTCGCTCGACGACACGTTCGGAGCACTCGGCTCGTTCGCGACCGCGGTCGGACTGATCGCGATGCTGTGGTTCACCCTCGGGCTCGCTCTGCTGCTGCGCCGCTACGAGGGCGAGCTGCCCTGGCGGTCGGTCTTCCTCGCAGGGGCCGGGGTAGTCAGCGTCGTCTCCGGGCAGATCGCGACCTGGGACGCCGCGACGTACCGCTCCGACGACATCGACCCCCAGGTCGCGCGCTACGCCTTCGACCTCGGGAATCTCTCCTTCGCAAACGGTTGGGTCGCCGCCGGCGCCGTCGGGATCTGTACCAGCCTCATCGTCCTGTCGACCCGGGACCTCCCGCACTGGCTGGGATGGTGGGCCCTCATCGCCGGGGTCGGCTCCGTGCTCGCGCGAGCTGTCTGGACCGAGGGCTACGCGTTCGTCCCATTCACCGCGTTCTGGATCTGGGTCGCGGTCCTCTCGGTGGTGCTGCTCCTGGGTCGTTTCGCCATCACCGGAGCCGAGGAATGATGTCACGTGCCATCGAGCTGAGCGGCCTGACCAAGGCCTTCGGGGACTTCCTCGCCGTCGACGAGGTCAGCGCGGTCGCGCTACCGGGCCAGGTGACGGCGTTGCTCGGGCCGAACGGCGCCGGCAAGACCACCACCCTGCGGATGCTGCTCGGGCTCGTGGCGCCGAGCAGCGGGACCGCGACGTTCGGCGGCAAGCGGTACGACGAGCTGCCGGACCCGGTCCGCACAGGTCGGCGCCGTGCTCGAGGCGTCCGGCTACCACCCCGGGCGTACCGCGCTCGACCACCTACGCATCCTCGCGACCGCTGCCAGGCTGTCGAAGGACGACGCCCGAGCGGGTCCTCGGCCGAGACCGGGCTCGCCGGCGACGCGCGCCGGCGGGTCGGGGAGTTCTCCCTCGGGATGCGTCAACGGCTGGGGCTGGCCGCCGCGATGCTCGGTGACCCCGACGTGCTGGTCCTCGACGAGCCGACGAACGGCCTCGACCCGCCGGGGGTGCGGTGGCTGCGCGGACTACGTTCGTCGCCTCGCGGACGAGGGACGCACGGTGCTGCTGTCCAGCCATGCCCTGAGCGAGGTCGAGCTGATCGCCGACCACGTGCTCGTGATGGCTCACGGGCGGCTGCTCCGGTCATCGACCCTCGCCGAGCTCCGCGCCGAGGCCGGGCGTCGGCTCGCGGGTGCGCACGCCGCGACCCGGACCGGCTCGGCGCCGCCCTCGACGCGGCGGGCCTCGCCTATCGGCTCACGGACGACGGACTTGCCGTCGACGCGACCCCCGAGCAGGTGGGCGAGCTCGCAGCCGCGCACGGCATCGTGCTGCACGGCCTGGCAGGGACGGCCGACCTCGAGCAAGCCTTCTTCCGGCTCATCCAGGACGCCGAACCCGCCGTGCAACCAGAGTCGCCTCGGAGGAGGTCTCATGAAGGCACTCGTGCGTGCGGAGCTCCTCAAGCTGCGCACCACGCGGACGACCGCTGGTGCTGTTGCTCGCGACGCTCGCCCTGGTGACGCTGACGGTCGCCGTGACCATCCCCGAGGCCAGGCAACAAGGACGCGCCGGTGCCCCTCGACGACCCCGGCCTCCTGGCCGTCGCCGTGGGGAACGGCTTCGGCGTCCCCTGGTCGTCCTGGTGGTCGCTGCTCGGCAGTGCTCGCGTTCACCCAGGAGTTCCGCTACGGCACGATCACGTCGACCTACCTGGTCGAGCCACGGCGCACGCGTGTCCTGGTCGCGAAGTGGCTGTCGCTGGCGCTCGTCAGCGTCGTCATCACCACCGTGACCCTGGTCGTCGCGGTGCCGTTCGGCATCGCCTTGATCAGCTCCCGGGGCGGCAAGGTGAGCGTCGGGGCGCAGTTCTGGCAGACGGTCGTCGCCGGGTTCGTCGTGATGGCGGCGTACGCCGTCATCGGCGTCGCGATCGGCGCCTTGGTGCGCAACCAGATCGCTGCCGTCGTCGGCGTGCTGGTGTGGATGCTCGCCATCGAGCGTCTCGTTCTGTCGGCGTATCCGGCAGTTGGCCGGTGGACGCCCGGGGCCGCAATCTATGCGGTGATGCAGACCGAGGCGGCGGCCGAGCTGGACCGCGAGCTGCTGTCGCCGCTCGTGTCCGCACTCCTCCTCGCCGCCTACGCTGCGCTGGCGGTCGCGCTTGCGCTCCGCCTGACCCCGAAGCGGGACATCCTCTAACCCAGCAGTGCACGACGAAGCGGCCAACCGACGGTCCGGATAACTCGGGCACGGCCTGATGGCGGTCGGGTCAGAGGGCGGAGGCCTTGGAGTACTCGGAGAACGACTCGTTCCAGTCGCCGTAGCCGTTGGTGAGGGTCATCCCGACGTCGGTGCCGGTGTACTCGACCACGTCACCGCGCTTGCTCATGTCGTAGAGCCACTTGGCGTTGTCGGTGGACAGCCCGGTGCAGCCGTGGGAGACGTTCGCGTAGCCCTGCGAGCCCACCGACCAGGGGGCGGCGTGCACGAACTCGCCGGAGTAGGTCACGCGCATGGCCCACTGGACGTCGTCGAGGTCGTAGCCTTCGGAGCTGTCGTTGGCGATCCCGATCGTCTCGGAGTTCATCCGCTTCGAGTCGAACTTCTCGATGATGACCTTGACGCCCGAACGGGTCGTGAAACCGGGCTTGCCGGTCGTGATCGGGATGGTGCGCAGCAGCTCGCCGTTGGAGAACACCTGCATCTGGTGGGTCTGCGCGTTCACCTTGTAGATGTTCGCGGAGCCGACGTGGAAGTCGACGTGCCGGCTCTCCTGGCCGTAGATGCCAGCACCGGCCGAGACGCTGTTGATGTCGACGTCGACGTCGACGTCGGTGCCGGCCTTCCAGTAGGTCTTGGGGCGCCAGTGCGCCTCCTGGCTGCTGATCCAGTGCCACGAACCCTTCTGGGCGGGCGTGCTGGTGACCTTCATGTGCTTCTCGAACGAGGCCTTGTCCTTGACCGGCACGTCGAAGTTCACGATGACCGGCATGCCGACCCCGACGGTCTCACCGTTGAGCGGGGCGACCGAGGGGTAGGTCTGCTGGTCGAGCGTGAGGTCCTCGGTGCTGAACCGGCTGCGGTCACTCTGCTCGTCGCCGTCGTCGCTGGTCGAGACCGCGTTCACGACGTACGTCGTGCCGGGCTCGAGCAGGTCGGACGCGACCCAGGTGCCGTCGTCGTCGAGCTCGCCGGCCAACGACTTGCCGTCAGACTTCACGGTGACCTCGTCGAGGGTGCCACCCTCCGCGGACACGCGGACCACCTGATCGACGGAGACGTCGTGGCGGCTCACGTTGGTGGTGACCTTGACCGGGGAAGCCGGGTCCGAGATCTGCGGGTCTCCGGCGGACGTGGACGACGTCTCGTCGGACGTGTCTGCGGCGTTGCCGTTGCAGGCCGTCAACGAGACGGCCAGTAGGGCGGCAGTGGTCAACGCCGCGAAGGTCCGGCGTACAGGCATGGTCAATCCCCCGATAGAGAGTAGGTGGCTACTGCAAGGGTAGGTGTCTTGCGGACCTACGCAAAAACACCGCCCGTGTTAGAGACGCCACTCTCCGCGGTTTGGTTGCCTGTGTCAGTGAGCGTGTTCGCCGTGGTAGTACTCGAAGACCCAGCCGCTGAGCGCGAGGGCTCCTAGCCCGACGCCGATGGTGAACAGCCACCAGCCGAAGACGACGCCCAGCACGCAGACCGCCAAGGTCATCCCGCACCACATCGGCCACCAGGAGTACGGCGGGAAGAAGCCCAGCTCGCCGGCTCCGTCGGCGATCTCAGCGTCCTTGCGGTCCTCTGGCCGCGGATCCATCCGGGACGCGTGGAACCCCAGGTAGAGCGTGATCATCAGCACCAGCAACGTCGTCATGACCAGCGCCGACGTGCCGGTGTAGTCCTCGGTGATGAACCAGTAGGCGGGCGCCACCAACACGAAGAAGACCGTGGTGGCCGCGAACATCCAGGTCTCGGCCTTCATCGCTCGTCGTCCTCCCGCTCATCGAGGCGTTCCTTGAGCATGCCCGCCCGGCCATCCATCTCGGCTGCGTCCGCGAGCTCTTCGCCGCTCTCGAGGCCTTCGTTGTCGACGTACTCCATCGCGGCGATCTCGGGGTGGTGCAGGTCGAACGCCGGCGACTCCGAGCGGATCCGAGGAATGCTCACGAAGTTGTGGCGCGGCGGCGGGCAGGAAGTCGCCCATTCGAGCGATCGGCCCCAACCCCACGGATCGTCGACCTCGACGAGCGGCGCATGACGCGAGATCCACACGTTGTAGAGGAACGGAAGCGTCGAGGCGCCGAGCAGGAACGCGCCGATCGTCGAGACCTGGTTGAGCGTGGTGAACCCGTCGCCGGGCAGGTAGTCGGCGTAGCGACGCGGCATGCCCTCCACGCCCACCCAGTGCTGCACCAGGAAGGTGGTGTGGAAGCCGACGAACAGCAACCAGAAGTGGATCTTGCCCAGCCGCTCGTCGAGCATCCGGCCGGTCATCTTCGGCCACCAGAAGTAGAAGCCGGCGAACATCGCGAACACGACCGTGCCGAAGACGACGTAGTGGAAGTGCGCGACGACGAAGTAGGAGTCGGACACGTGGAAGTCCAGGGGTGGGCTGGCCAGGATGATGCCGGTCAAGCCACCGAAGAGGAACGTGGTCAGGAATCCGACCGACCAGAGCATGGGCGTGTCGAAGGAGAGCGACCCGCCCCACATAGTGCCTATCCAGTTGAAGAACTTGACGCCGGTCGGCACGGCGATCAGGAACGTCATGCCCGAGAAGAACGGCAGGTCCACCGCGCCGGTGACGAACATGTGGTGGGCCCAGACCGCGACCGACAGGATCGCGATGCCGAGCGTGGCGCCGACCAGACCGACGTACCCGAAGATCGGCTTGCGGCTGAACACCGGCAGGATCTCGGTGACGATGCCGAAGAACGGCAACGCGATGATGTAGACCTCGGGATGGCCGAAGAACCAGAACAGGTGTTGCCACAGGACCGCGCCGCCGTGGGCCGCGTCGAACACATGCGCACCGAGCAGCCGGTCCGCCTCGAGCGAGAGCAGCGCGCCGGCGAGGATCGGGAACGCGATCAGCACCAGCAGGGAGGTGATCATCGTGTTCCAGACGAAGATCGGCATCCGGAACATGGTCATGCCAGGTGCGCGCATGCAGATGATCGTGGTGATGAAGTTGACCGCACCCAGGATCGTGCCGAGACCGGCCATCCACAGCCCCATCACCCACAGGTCACCGCCGACGCCCGGTGACCGTACGGCGTTCGACAGCGGCGTGTAGGCGAACCAGCCGAAGGAGGCCGCACCCTGCGGGGTGAGGAAGCCGGAGCCGGCGATCAGGCCGCCGAACAGGAACAGCCAGTAGCTCAGCATGTTCAGGCGCGGGAACGCCACGTCGGGCGAGCCGATCTGCAGGGGCATGACCACGTTGCCGAATCCGAAGAACAGCGGCGTCGCGAACAGCAGCAGCATGATCGTGCCGTGCATCGTGAACAGCTGGTTGTAGACCTCGTCGTTGACGACCTGCATGCCCGGGTAGGCCAGCTCGGAACGGATCAGCATCGCCATCAGACCCGCTGCCAGGAACCAGCCGAACGAGGTGGCGAGATAGAGCTTGCCGATCACCTTGTGGTCCGTGGTCGTGATGACCCGGACAAGCTGCTGCCCCAGGGGCTTGCGCACCGCGGTGGCGGTGCTCGGGGTTACTGTCGCGGTCACTCGGAACCTCCCAGGGAGTCGTTGATCCCGGCATGGACGCGGGCGTCCTCACCGCCGAGCAGCGGTTCGTCGGAGACGAAGCCCGCGTCGATCTGGTCGCGGAGGTACTGCTCGTACTCCTCCTTCGAGACGACCTCGACGTTGAACAGCATCCGCGAGTGGTAGGTGCCGCACAGCTCGGTGCACTTGCCCATGTAGGTGCCGATACGGTTCGGCTCGACCTGGAAGCCGTTGTCGCGGCCGGGTACGACGTCCATCTTCATCAGGAAGGCCGGGATCCAGAACGAGTGGATGACGTCGGGGCTGCTGAGGTCGAACTGGACGACCTCGTCGACCGGCAGCACCAGCGTGGGGATGTCGCGCGCCGTGCCGGCGGTGTAGACGTTCTTGCCGCCGGCCACGTCTTCGTCGAGGTAGTTGAAGGTCCACGACCACTGCTGGCCCACGACCGCGATGGTGTGGTCGGGCTCGACCTCTTCCAGGACGGCGTTCTGGGTCATGATCGTGTGCTGGAAGAGCACCACCACCATGATGATCGGCACGATCGTGTAGAAGATCTCGAGGGGCAGGTTGTAGCGCGTCTGCACCGGGATGTCGGTCTCGCTGCGGCGGCGGTAGCGCCACGAGACGAAGAACATCAGGGCCCAGACGACGACGCCGGTGGCGAGCGCGGCCACCCAGGACCACTTCCAGAGCTCGGCGATCTCCCTGCCCTGGACCGTGGCCGGGCGAGTCGGCGGGCATGGCCCAGCGTTCCGCCTGCTCCTTGCTCTCGCCCGAGCATCCGGTGAGCATCATGAGGCTGAAACCCAGCAACGCCGCGACGTACCAGCGCCGGGCAGTCTTGGGGAGGTGTAGACCCACGAACGAGCCTCTCTCTCAACTACGACGGACAATCCGCACACTACTGGAACTCGACCCCCGTGTGTGCGGCAGGTGGCCCGGTAAGTTCGGCGTGTGAGAAATGGCCCCGAAGCGGCAGGCGCGTACCTCGACGCCGCCTCCGCCGAGGCCCTGCACCCCGCCGCCCGCGAGGTGCTGCTGGCGGCGCTGGACACGGGGTACGCCGACCCCCGGCGCCTGCACGGCCCGGCCCGATCTGCGCGGCTCCTGCTCGACAACGCCCGCGAGGTCGTGGCGACGGCACTGTCGGTGCGTCCCGATGAGGTGACGTTCACGGGCTCGGGCACCGACGCGGTGCATCGGGGGCTGCTGGGGCTGCTGGCCGGTCGGTCCCGGGCCGGTCGCCTGCTGCTGCATTCGGCCGTCGAGCACTCCTCGGTGCTGCACGCCGCCGAGTGGTTCTCCGGGACGTCGGCGGCGATCCCGGCGGACCGGATGGGTCGAGTGCGGCCCGATGCGGTCGCGGCCGCGCTGCTGGGCGGCCCCGGCGCCGGTCGCCGCAGTCGCCGTACAGGCGGCGAACCACGAGGTCGGGACGGTGCAGCCGGTCTCGGAGATCGTCGAGGTGATCGGTGACGTCCCGTTGTTCATGGACGCCTGCGCGTCGATGGGTCGCGCCCCTCTGGCCGCGGGCTGGGCGGTCGCGGCGGGATCGGCCCACAAGTGGGGCGGCCCCGCGGGTGTCGGCGTGCTGCTGGTCCGCAAGGGCACCCGGTGGCGCAACCCCTATCCGGGCGACGACCGGATCGATGAGCGGACCAGCGGCTTCGAGGACGTGCCCGGCGCGCTGGCCGCGGCCGCCGCGCTCCAGGCGGTGGTTGCCGAGCGCGACGAGGTCGGCCCCCGCCAGCACGCATTGGTCGACCGGATCCGGACCTGCGTGGCTCGGGACATCCCCGACGTCGAGGTGGTCGGGGACCCGGCTGACCGGCTCCCGCACCTGGTCACCTTCTCGTGCCTGTACGTCGACGGCGAGGTCCTGGTCCATGAGCTCGACCGGCGGGGCTTCTCGGTCGCCAGCGGCTCCGCATGCACGGCCTCGACGCTGGCGCCGAGTCACGTACTGGAGGCGATGGGAGTGCTCACCCACGGCAACCTGCGGGTCTCCCTGACCCGCGACACCACGTCCGAAGAGGTGGACGCCTTCCTGGCCGTGCTGCCCGACGTGGTCGCCGACATCAGGCGGGAGGCCGGCCTGTGATCGAGCTCGACTGTCGCGGGCTGCGGTGTCCGTTGCCGGTGATCGAGCTTGCCAAGCGCTTCCCGGACCTCGGCGTCGGCGACGAGATCGCGGTCGTGTCGACCGATGCCGCCGCGCGGGTCGACATCCAGGCGTGGTGCCGGATGCGTGATCAGGAGTACGTCGGTGAGGACGTCGCCGACGACGGGACGCCGACGGTTCGTCGTACGGAAGATCAGGGCCTGAACGTCGCGAGGCGCGGCTCGATGTCGGCGACCGCGCCGGGCCCGTAGGCGTCCTCGAGCCGGTGGAGGAACTCGGCCCGCGACAGGATGTACTCCTGGGTGCCGACGCGTTCCACGACGTACACGGCGACCAGGCAGCCCAGCTGGGCCGCCCGCTCGTGGTCCAGGCCCCACGTCAGGGCGGCCAGGAAGCCGGCGCGGAAGGCGTCGCCGACGCCGGTCGGCTCGACCTTCCGGATCTCGGGAACGGCTGCGACGACGATGGACTCCTCGCCCTTGCGATCGATCCGCACCCCTGCGGCGCCCATCGTGACCACCCACGTGCCGACCCGGGACTCGACCTCCTCGCGGGACCAGCCGGTCTTCTGGGTGATCAGGCTGGCTTCGTACTCGTTGGAGAACAGGATGTCGGCACCGTCGATGAGCTGCCGGATCAGGTCGCCGCCACCGAAAGCGAGCTGCTGGGACGGGTCGGCGACGAACCGGTAGCCGCGCTGGCGGCACTCCTCGGTGTGTCGCAGCATCCCGTCGGGATCGTCGGGGCCGATCAGGACGTAGTCGGGAGCGCCGACGCGGTCGGCGATCGGCTTGAGCTCGATCTCGCGCGACTCGCTCATCGCGCCGGCGTAGAACGACGCGATCTGGGCCATCGAGGCGTCGTTCGTGCACACGAACCGCGCCGTGTGCCGGGTCTTGGAGACGTGCACCGAGTCGCAGTCGACGTTGTGCCGCTCCAGCCAGGAGCGGTACTCCGCGAAGTCCTCGCCGACCGCGCCGACCAGCACGGGGTGCAGCCCGAGGTTGCCGAGGCCGAAGCAGATGTTGGCGGCGCATCCACCGCGCCGTACCTCCAGATCCTCGACGAGGAACGAGACCGACAGCTTGTCGAGCTGGTCCACGACGAGCGAGTCGGAGAACTTCCCGGGGAACGACATCAGGTGGTCCGTGGCGATGGAGCCGGCGATCAACAGCGACATGTTGCGGAACACTACCGCGCAGTTCGGTGGGGATACCCGCAAGTAGCCCTTACCGTCGAGATATGGACCCTCACCGTCGCGCGTACGACGACCCGTCGTCACCGCACGAGATGTACGACGACTGCCGGGCCGTCGACGTCCTGCTTCGCTACGACCGGATCGCCAGGGCCGCCACCAAGCCGGCGCCGTCCCTCCACTTCGACGACTTCCCGCGTGAGGTGACCAAGCGCGACATCACCGTCAGCGCAGCCGCGGCTCGGCTGGCCAGCGCGATCTTCGACAGCTGACCGCCCTTCGGTGGTCGAGCTTGTCGAGACCACGAAAAGACCCCGCCGGTGACCGGCGGGGTCGTTTCTCGACAGGTCGTCAGTGGGTCAGCTGAACGAGTCACCGCAGGCGCACGAGCCCGTGGCGTTGGGGTTGTCGATCGTGAAGCCCTGCTTCTCGATGGTGTCGACGAAGTCGATCACGGCGCCGTTGAGGTAGGGAACGCTCATCCGGTCAACGACGACGCTGACCCCGTCGAAGTCGGTCGCCACGTCGCCGTCCAGGGTGCGCTCGTCGAAGAAGAGCTGGTAGCGCAGGCCGGAACACCCGCCCGGCTGGACGGAGATACGCAGCGCGAGGTCGTCGCGGCCCTCCTGCTCGAGGAGGCTCTTGACCTTGGCGGCCGCGACCGGAGAGATGTTGATCTGGTCGGTGCGGGTCTCGAATGCCTGGTCGGTCATGTTTGCTGCTCCCAAAAACGTCAGGTGGTCTTGCAGATACCAATGGTCGCACATCCATGGATATTCCCCGGCAATCTGACCAGATCCGCGCCAGCTGGAACCGAGCTCACGAGCGCCGCTGGCGCCTCGCGTCAACGGGCAACGGTCCAGCGGTAGGTGCCGTGGGGATCGCCAAGGGTGTTCTCGCAGTTGACCAGCTCGCTGTACGTCGTCCGCGACGTCCAGGTGCCGACGAACCGGCCCTGCGTGGCAGAAAGCTCGCCGACCGCCGACAACTTCACCCTCTTCTGATAGCGGGTGGTGCTCTTGTAGTGGCTGCCCGGAACCTGCTTGTCGGTCTCGCTGTTGAAGCAGCGGCCCTCCTCCACGAACGTGGACTCCGGGCGGATGATCGTGAGCACCTTGCCGTCCCAGGTGTAGGCGAAGGACGATCCGCTGGAGGACTTGATCGGTGCCCCCGCACTTGTCGGCCTGCTCACAGTCCGGCTGGAACGTCCACGTGAAGCTCTCGTGCGCCCCGACCTTCTCCCCGTCGTAGGTCGTCGCCACAACCGTGTTCGTGACCTTCCAGCGGCCTTCTGGGTCCCGGCCGGTGACCGGGTCGATCGCGGTCTCGGTCGGGGACGCGCTCTCGGTCGGGGACGCGGACGTGCTCGGGGACGCGGCGGGGCGGTCAGCGGCCTGCCCAGCGTCGTCCTTGGCGGTGAGGGCGACCACCGAGGCGGCGACCAGACCGACAGCGAGCACCGCGCCGGCAACCAGGGCGAACTTCATGACGTTCCCTCGCGTCCACCCGAGACGCCACCCGGCGACCTGCCGACCGGCTGAGTGCAGGATAGGACCGCGGCTGCGCTGGACCCTCGGAAATGGCCCCAAGATCCCCACAACGGCCTACCAGATCCTAGGGTCGAGCCCGTCCTTCGTCATCGGGACCAGTTGCGCGCCGTACGCTCCGACAGGGCTGCCAGCGAACGGGCCGGATCGGACATCGCCCGGTCCTCGCCCACCAGGTCCACGACGGAGTACGCCGCCTCGATTCCCAGCGCCCGCATCTCGCGTGAGCCGACCAGCACCCGACCGGCGAGGGCGATGCACGGCCGAATTGCCTCGGCCGCGACGGCGGCGACCCCGTAGGGCACCTTGCCGGATCGGCTGGAGAAGTCGAACGCACCCTCCCCGGTGATCACGAGGTCGGCCCTTCGGGCCCGCGCGGCCAGATCGACGAGGCCCGCGACCAGCTCGATGCCGGGTTCGCGGCTGGCGCCGAGCAGCATCAGGCCGAAACCAAGCCCTCCTGCCGCGCCGGCACCCTTCTCCAGCGCCAGCCGGCTGTCGGTGCGCTCGGCGAAGTGCACGAGCAGCCCGTCGACCGCAGGCAGCCGCTCCTCGGCGATGCCCTTCTGAGGGCCGTAGGTCTTCGCGGCGCCGAACAGACCGGTCAGCGGGATGTCGACGTCGGAGGCGATCAGGAGATCCGCGTCGGGGCTGGTCGGGAGCTCGACCTGGTCGAGACCGGCCAGGCCGGCCGCCCCGCCCCTGAGCGCTGCGGACGGTTCCGCACCCAGGGCCGCCAGCAGGCCCGCTCCCCCGTCGCTGGTGCCGCTCCCACCGAGCCCGATCACGACCCTGCGGGCACCGCTGTCGACCGCGGCCGCGACCAGCTGCCCGACGCCGTACGTCGACGCCTTCTCCGGGTCGCCCTCGCGGGTGAGGTGCAGGCCGCACGCGTGGGCGCTCTCGACGTACGCCGTGTCGCCGACGCGCAGGACCAGCCCGGGCACGGGGCCGCCGTACGGTCCCTCGACCGTCACGGACAGGAGGTCACCTCCGAGCGCAGCGTGCACGACGTCGACGAAGCCCGGCCCCCCGTCGGACATGGGCGCCAGATCCAGCTCGTCACCGGGCGCCCGGCGGCGCCAACCCTCCGCGATCGCCTCCGCCGCCTCCACCGCGCTCAGTGTCCCCGCGAACTTGTCCGGCGCGATCAGTACCCGCATGCGGC
This sequence comes from uncultured Actinomycetota bacterium, assembly GCA_963719255.1. GTDB lineage: Bacteria > Actinomycetota > Actinomycetes > Propionibacteriales > Nocardioidaceae > Nocardioides. The sequence goes on from CAVRBN010000056.1 coordinate 12,487, forward strand.
CATCCTTGCCGACGTCGTCTCGAGCCGCCGTCATGGGCCGGGATCGGTAGTCCGAGACGAAATGGTCCCTCGAAACGGCGTGTCGAGGAGCCATTTCGTCTCGGACTACCCCTCCGGCGGGTTGGCGAGCACCTCTAGGTTGAGCCAGTGACCGACCTGACGATTCGACCGATGCGACCCGACGACGTGCCCGCGGCGGAGCGGCTCAGCGCCGTCGGCTTCTACGATCTCGACCTGCGGTTGACGAGCCGGTCATGGCCAGAGCCCGAGCTGCGGCCCGCGAACCGGGGCGCCAACTGGATCGTCCGGACCCGGCACTTCATCGAGACCGATCCGGGCGGCTGCTGGGTCGCCGAGGACGAGACCGGGATGATCGGGGTCGCGACGTCGTACAACCGGGAGAAGATGTGGTGCCTGGCGACGTACGCCGTGCGGCCCGACCTCCAGGGCCGCGGGATCGGCAAGCAGCTGCTGGCGGCGGCACTCCGCCACGGCGACGGATCACTGCGGGCGATGTTGTCGGCGTCGTCGGACCCGCTGGCCGTGCGCCGCTACCGGCTCGCCGGCTTCTCGCTCCATCCGCAGATGTTCCTGCGCGGCCAGGTCGACCGCTCCGCCATCCCGGTCGTCGAGAAGGTGCGCGAGGGCAGCGCCGGCGACATCGACCTGATGGACTCCATCGACCGGCAGACCCGCGGCGCCGCCCACGGCCCCGACCACCAGGTCATGCTCGCGTTCTGGCGGTTGGTCGTGTCGGACACGACGACCGGCTCGGGGTACGCCTACCTCGATCGAGAACGGACGTGTGCAGCTGCTCGCGGCGACCAATCGGCGTACCGCGACCCGACTCCTGTGGGCGGCGATCGCCGACAGCGGCGACGAGGCCCACATCGACCACATCACCACAGCCAACGAGTGGGCGATCGACGTCGGCATCGCCGCGCGGCTCGGCCTCTACACCGAGGGCTACCTGGGCCTGCGGAACATGAAGCCGCCCGCGCCCTACATCCACAACGGAGCGCTGCTGTGAGCCCGACTACGATGACCCGATGACCACGATCGACCTGCCGCTTCTCCCCCTGGGCAAGGGCAAGGACCTCTCCTCGGAGCGGGGGGTCGAGTGCCCGGGCGACCTGCCGGCCGCGTCCGACCCGGACCTGGTGGCTCGGGCCCGGGCCGCGAAGGAGGCGCTCGGCGAGCGGGTGTTCGTGCTGGGCCACCACTACCAGCGCGACGAGGTCATCGAGTTCGCCGACGTCACCGGTGACTCGTTCAAGCTGGCGCGGGACGCGGCCGGACGCCCGGAGGCGGAGTACATCGTCTTCTGCGGCGTGCACTTCATGGCCGAGTCGGCCGACATCCTCACGGCTCCGACGCAGAAGGTGATCCTGCCGGACCTCGCCGCCGGCTGCTCGATGGCCGACATGGCCCGGCTCGCACAGGTCGAGGACGCCTGGGACGCGATGGTCGACGCCGGCGTCGCGGACAGCGTCGTACCCGATCACCTACATGAACTCCAGCGCCGACATCAAGGCGTTCTGCGGCCGCAACGGCGGCGCGGTGTGTACGTCGAGCAACGCCGACGTCTCCCTGGAGTGGGCGTTCGAGCAGAAGCCGGACGCCAAGGTGTTCTTCCTGCCCGACCAGCATCTCGGTCGAAACACCGCCATCCTGAAGATGGGGTTCACGCTCGACGACTGCGTCGTGTGGGACCCGCGGCAGCCCAACGGCGGCAACACGGTCGAGCAGCTGCAGGCGGCCAGGATGATCCTGTGGAAGGGCCACTGCTCGGTGCACGGGCGCTTCTCCGAGGCCGTCGTCGACGAGCTGCGCGCGAAGATCCCCGGCGTCAACATCCTGGTCCATCCCGAGTGCACCCATGAGGTCGTGCTCAAGGCCGACCTGGTCGGCTCGACCGAGTTCATCATCAAGACCATCGAGGCCGCACCGGCCGGCACGAGCTGGGCGATCGGCACCGAGCTCAACCTCGTCAAGCGGCTGGCCGCCGCCCACCCCGACCTGAACATCGTGTTCCTCGACAAGAACGTCTGCTACTGCTCGACGATGAACCGGATCGACCTGCCGCACTTCGTCTGGGCGATGGAGTCGCTCGTCGCGGGCAACCTGGTCAACGTGATCGAGGTCGACCCGGACACCGAGCACTGGGCCAAGATCGCCCTCCAGCGGATGCTCGACCTGCCCGGCAAGTCGCACCGCGACTGACCTTGGGCGCAGTCCTCGAGGGGTTCGCGACGATCGGTGCCGTCATTGCGGTCGGAGCGCTGCTGGCCCAGTTGCGCATCGTCGACCTGGCGGCTGCCGAGGTGCTGTCGCGGCTGGCGTTCTTCGTCGCCAGCCCCGCTCTCATCCTGTCCCTGATGGCCCGGACCGACGTCTCCCACGTGCTGTCACGCCAGCTCGCGGCCACCGTCCTCGGGGTGGTCGTGCCGCTGGCCGTGTACGTCTTCTGCGCGCGGAAGGTCTGGCAGCGCGGACTCGGCCACACCGTGGTCGGTGGCTTCTCCTCGGCGTACGTCAACGCCGGCAACCTTGGCCTGCCGGTGGCGGCGTACGTGCTGGGCAACGCGACGTACGTCGTGCCCACTCTCCTGCTCCAGCTGTGCGTGCTCACTCCCATCGGGGTGAGCCTGCTCGACCACGACGCCAACCGGAACCGCTCCCGGGCCGCGCTGCTGCTGCCGGTTGCGACGCCGCTCACCGTCGCGATGCTGCTCGGGCTGCTGCTCTCGTTGACAGGTACGGCGCTGCCCGGACCCGTCGCCTCGCCGGTCGAGCTGATCGGGGCGATGGCGGTGCCGTCGATGCTGGTGGCCTACGGCATCTCGCTGCGACTCGGCGGGGGCTTCGGCGCAGGAGGGGGTCGGAGCGAGATCGTGGTCACCTCGGCGCTCAAGCTGATCGTGCAACCAGCGGTGGCGACCGCCGCCGCCTTCGCGCTCGGCCTCAGCGGGCAGGCGCTGCTCGCCGTGGCGATCGTGAGCGCGCTGCCGACGGCCCAGAACGTGTTCACCTACGCCAACCGCTACGACCGGGCCCAGATCCTGGCCCGCGACACGATCCTGGTGACCACGATCCTGTGCCGTTCCGATCATGCTCGGCATCGCGGCCGTCCTCGGGTGATCAGTCGCAGTAGTCGCAGTGGCCCGAAGCCGGCAACGCGGTGAAGCAACGATCGCAGATCTTGGGCGCGGCCTCGACCTTCACGGCCCTGGCGGGCCTGGCTGCCTTGGTGGCCTTCGCTGCCTTGGTGGCTGCGGGTCTGGTCGTGGAACGCGGGGCGCGGGCCCGCTCGGCCCGGACCGGCCGGACCCGGACCGGCCGGGCGGGCTCGCCTCCGCCGGGCGGCAGCTCGGCGCCGTGGACCCGGTAGCAGTCGAGACGCTCCACCGCCGCGTGCTCCTCGGCATCGCCGACCTGCTCGCCGCGGACGGTCAGCACGGTGTCGGCGTACCAGTCCCCCATCGTGCCGGTCGCCGTCACGCACAGCGCGCTGAGCAGCGGCTCGCGCCGGCGGTGGCAGTCCTCGGCCACCCGGTAGAGCACGTCGCCGATCCAGTAGTGCGCACCCTGGCGGGTGCGGATCCGGCTGCGTTGCTGGACCGCGTCGGCGAGCTCCGGGGCACGTGATCACCGCGTGGTACTCCCCCGCCGTGTCGGCCAGGATGTGACGAGCCGCCAATGCCCAGGTCTCCCGGGAGGCCTCGCTTCCGATGGTGGCGGCTTCGATCCAGGGGACCTCGTTCATAACCCCAAACTACAAGTGCTCACGGCTGCATCCGAAAACGACCTCGCCTGCGTTGCACCGAGCGACAGAGAAACACTCAGAGCCCCGGAGCGCCCCACAGAGCCATCCAGCGGCTCAGTTCCTTCTCGAGGGGCAGCTCGCCGACGAGCTGGTCACGGATCTGGATCTCGAGCAGGTTGTCGCGCACCTGCTCGCCCTTGGGCGCGAACGGATAGAAGGTGCCCTGCTTGTAGAGGTAGACCAGCCCGACCTTCCGGCCCGCAGGGTCGGCGAACGACACCATCGAGCACAGCAACCCGGGTCCGAACCCCTGCTCCTCGAGGCTGGTGTTGATCGCATGCAGGTCGTTGCACAGCAACGACATGTCGTCCTGCCGGGTGACCAGCCAGGTGAACCCGAACGAGTCGACGGTCTTCTCCACGTCCGGGCCGTCGGCGTCGGAGTTGAGCAGCTCGACGATGTCGGCCTGGGTCTGGACCGCGGCCGCACCTTCAGCAGCCCGGAAGCACACGGCCCCGGAGCCGATGGGCTTGAAGCCGGCGGCGGTCTCGAGGGTGATCGCGGCGTTCGGCAGCCCGAACAGGGCGTCGAGCTGGGCGGCTCTGGGCCGGTTGCGGCCCAGGAGGGAGTCGACCCACTTCACTGGCAGCGGGCCGCCCGAGCTCGGCCGCGATCTTCGCGAGCTGTTCGAGTCGCTGCTCCAGTGACGGGTGGGTTGCGGTCAGGGTCTTGAACGTCGCTCCGCTGATCGCCGGGGCGATGAAGAAGGCGTTCATCGAGCTGACCGCGCGGAGGTCGCGCTGAGGGATCGCGGCGATGTCACCGGTGATCTTCTGCAGCGCCGAGGCCAGCGCACCGGGCTTCTGGGTGAGGTAGGCACCCGACCGGTCCGCACACAGCTCGCGGTAGCGCGAGAGCAGCCGCATCAGGATGAAGCTGATGGCATACACGACGAGGCTGACGACCAGGGCGATCAGGAGCGCCGGTGCTCCGCCGTTGTTTCCACGGCCGCGGCCGAACAGTCCGAAGCCTCCGAACTGTGCACCGCGGGTGAGCATGCCGGCGACGATGCCGGCCGAGGACGCGATGGTCATCACGAGTACGTCGCGGTGCGCGACGTGCGACAGCTCGTGAGCCAGGACGCCCTCGAGCTCCTCGGCGTCGAGCTTCTGGAGGATCCCCGTCGTGACACAGACCACGGCCCGGTTGGGCGACCGCCCGGTGGCGAACGCGTTCGGCAGATCGATGTCGGCGACGCCGACCTTGGGCTTCGGCATGTCGGCCAGCTGGCACAGCCGGTCGATCATGCCGTGCAGCTCGGGGGCTTCCTCGGGGGTGACCTCGCGGGCGCGCATCGCCCGCATCGCCACCTTGTCGGAGCTCCACCACTGGTAGAAGGCGACTCCGATCCCGGCCAGGCCGATCAACAGCCAGAACTCGTTGAACGCATACATCAACGTCACGACGAGCGCGACGAACAGTCCGCCCGAGCAGGAACATCACCAAGGTCATCCGAGCGGTCAGCCCGGCATCCTTGATGAAGCGCGAGTTCGCCACCGTCAGCCGGGGATCAGTCCGTCGTCGTTGAGGAGCTCGCGGACCTCGTCGATGGTGGCGTCGGCCGGCGGCAGGATCAGGTCGGACTCGTCGAGTGCGTCGCTGTCGTGGGGGGTGCCGACGTTGCGGACCCCGTCGAGCAGCGCCGCCAGGGCCGTCACGAAGGCGTCCTGGTCACCGGCCCGCACAGCGGAGTCGACCGCGGCGTCGAGCACGTTGAGCGCGTCGATCGACTCATCGGCCACGTCGAGCTGGCCCTCGCCGAGGATCCGGACGATCATGCCTGGCCCTCCTTCTTCAGGGACGTCGGTCTCGAGGATGTCGCCGCCCTGACCTGGCTCGATCGCCTGCGGAGCAGCCGGCGCCGAGATGCCCTTCAGCGCCGCGAGCTCAGCCTCGACGTCGGCCTGCGAGCTCATCGAGTCCAGCTCCTTGGCGATGTCGTCGCTCGGGCCGCTCGACGTCACGTCGTCGAGGACACCGGAGGCGATCAGCTCGTCGATGGCACCGGCGCGGGCCTGCATCTGGGCCGTCTTGTCCTCGGCGCGCTGGATGGCCATGCCGACGTCGCCCATCTCCTCGCCGATGCCGGACATGGCCTCGTTGATCTTCGTCTGCGCCTCGGCTGCCGTGTACGTCGCCTTGATGGTCTCCTTGCGCGTGCGGAACGACTCGACCTTGGCCTGCAACCGCTGCTGGGCCAGGGAGAGCTTCTCCTCCTCGCCCTGCAGCTGAGCGTGCTGGGCCTTGAGGTCGGCGATCTGGGACGCCAGCGCGGACTTGCGGGTGAGGGCCTCGCGGGCGAGGTCCTCGCGGCCCATCGAGATGGCCTTCTGGGCCTGGTCATGGAGCTTCGCGGACTGCTGGTCGAGCTGGTTGACCTGGAGCTCGACCCGCTTTCGGCTGGTGGCGACGTCGGCGACACCCCGTCGTACCTTGGAGAGCAGCTCGAGCTGGCGCTGGTAGCTGTAGTCGAGCGTCTCGCGCGGGTCCTCGGCCCGGTCGAGGGCCTTGTTGGCCTTCGCACGGAAAATCAGGCTGATGCGTTGCATGAGACTCATGGGGATGCGGCCCCTCTCTCTAGTGGTGACCCGGGACAGGTGGTGTCTGACTTCACACTAGAGGGAAACGCAAGTCCCGACGAGGACGGGCCGCCCGGTAGGCTGAGGCCATCAATCCCGCCACTCGAGAAGGCCACTCGTTGTTCCGCCGAGCCAAGACCGACGCCACCGCAAACACTCCTGAGATCAAGGAGGGCGGGAAGGGCCGTCCCACGCCCACTCGCAAGGAGGCCGAGGCCGCAGCGAAGGCGCGGGCCAAGGTGCCGCGCACCCGCAAGGAGCTGGCCGCGGCCAAGCGCGAGGGCCGGATGGACTCCAGCCAGAAGGTGCGGGCCGCGCTCAAGGGTGGCGACCCGAAGTACCTGCCGGCACGCGACCGCGGACCCGTCAAGGCGTTCATCCGGGACCGCGTCGACTCGCGGTTCTCGTTCGTCGAGCTGATGATCCCGCTGATGGCGGTGACCCTGGTCCTCGGCTGGTCCGGCAACCCGAGCGCGATGAAGCTCAGCAACGCGCTCCTGTTCGGGACCCTGCTGCTCGTCGCAATGGAGATGGTCATGCTCCGGATCCGCCTCCGTCGCGAGCTCGCGAGCCGCTTCCCCGACGAGCCGACCAAGGGGACCACCTACTACGCCTTGATCCGCGCGTTGCAGATGCGCTTCATGCGCCTGCCGAAGTCGCGCGTGAAGATCGGGCAGAAGCTGCCCGACACCTACCGCTGACGTGGCCCTCGGTCTGGTCGCCGGTCTGCTGGCGGCGGTGCTGTTCGGCGTCGCCGCCGTGGCCCAGGCTCACGCGGCCAGGCGGATGGACGGTGTCGAGAGCCTGACGTCGTTCGTCGGCGGGGCGGTCCGCGACCCGTGGATGCTCGGGGTGGTGGCGGCCTATCTCGGTGGGTTCTTCCTGCATGCGGTGGCGATCTGGCTGCTCCCGCTCTACCTCGCCCAGGCCGCGATCTCGCTGTCGATGCCGATCACTGCGCTGATCGCCCTGATTGCCCTGCACGAGCGTCTGGGGCCGCTCCGGTGGATCGCGGTCGCGCTGGTGACGCTGGGCCTGGCCCTCCTGGCGTTCGGAGCCGGTGACCCGGGCCGAGTAGACCCGAGCGGTGCCTACGCGACCGGACTGTGGCTTGGTGTCGGCCTGCTCCTGGTCGCTCGGTCTCAGCGCCGGGCCCCGGGCGGCGCCTGGCTGGGGGCGCTCTCCGGCGTGGGCTACACCGGTTCCGCGATTGCGGTCCGGGGACTGGACACTCCGGTGACCGCACTTGTCGTCGTCATCGCGCTGAGCGTTCCGATCCTCGGACTCGTGGCGTTCTGGATCTATTCGAGGGCGTTGGACAAGGCGGAGGTCACGGCCGCCACGGGTCCGCTGATCGTGACCCAGACCTTCCTGCCGGCGGTCGTGGGCGTGGTGGCCCTCGGCGACGGAGTGCGGTCGTGGCCGGCGGCGTTCGTGGGGCTGGTGCTCGCCACCATTGCGACCGTGGTTCTCAGTCGGGAAGGCTGATCCGGACGCGCCGGAAACCCTTGCCCTTGTTCTCGACCTTCACGACCCGGATCTCCCCGATCTGCCGGGTCGAGGCCACGTGGGTGCCTCCGTCGGCCTGCTTGTCGAGGCCGTCGACATCGATGATCCGGATCTCCGAGACGTCGTCGGGGATGAGGTACTGCGCCGTCCGCATCACGTCCGGGTCGGTCATCGCCTCGTCCCGACTCACGACCCGGTCGAGGATCGCCCGGTCGCGGGCGATCTCCTCGTTGACGACGCGTTCGAGGTCGTCCTTGAAACCGGGTGGCACCGCGCTCAGGTTGAAGTCCATCCGGCCGGTCAGCGGCTCCATGTTGGAGCCGGTCACCAGCGCGCCGAAGTCGCGGTAGACCACGCCGCACACCACGTGCAGGCCCGAGTGGGTGCGCATCAGCTGTCGCCGTCGTACGTCGTCGAGCCGGGCCGCGACCGTTGTGCCCACCGGCGGCAGCGGGTCTCCGTCGGCCGGGACCAGACCGCTGGCGGAGGACCCCTCGATGCGGGTGAAGACTCCGTCCCACTCGAGCTGGCCGACGTCGGCCGGCTGGCCGCCCCCTCCGGGAAAGAACGCGGACTCGTCGAGCTCGATGCCGTCGGGCCCGGCTGCGAGCACTGTCGCGGTCCACGCCATCACGGACTGGTCGCGCCAGTAGAGCGGCTGGTCGGGCCTGGTTCGGGGACTGGTTCACACGTCCCACCCTGCAGCGTCGACCCGGTCCGGACAAGGCAGGATGGAGGGCATGAGCAGCTCGCCCGGTCCCACGGCCGACGTCTCCGTCCGGGTCGGGTGGGCCGATGACGCGCAGGGCATCGCCGAGGTCCAGGTGGCCGCCTGGCGGGCGGCGTACGCCGACCTGCTCCCGGCCGAGGAGCTCGAAGCCATGGACGTGGAGCAGTTCGCGGCCGGCTGGCACGCATCGCTGACCAAGCCCAATGACGCTCGCAACCGGGTGTTGGTCGCCCTCGAACGCAACCGGGTGGTGGGGTTCGCGATCGTCTCCCCCGCCTCGGACCCCGACTGCGACCCGATCACCGACGGGGAGCTTTCCGACTTCACGGTGCTGCCCCCCGAGCAGCGCAAGGGCCACGGTTCGCGGCTGCAACAGGCCGCCATCGACACCCTGGCCGCCGACCGGTTCACCCGGGCCGTGACCTGGGTCAACGCCACCGACGACGCGCTGCGCACCTTCCTCACCGAAGCCGGCTGGGGCGTCGACCAGGCACACCGCGAGCTCGACCTGTACGGCGACGGCTCGGTCACGGTCAAGCAGATCCGGCTGCACACCGCCCTGGCCTGACTCACGAGCTGGCAGTTCTGGCCCCACGAGCTGGCAGCTTCTGGCCCCACGAGCCGACAGTTCTGGCCCCACGAGCCGGCAGTTCTGGCCCCACGAGCCGACAGGTTTGGCCCTGGGGGGGCCAAACCTGTCGGTGGAGGGGCCGCAAGTGCCGGTTCGCGGGGCCAAACTTGACGGTTCGCGGGGCCAGACTTGCCAGCTCGCGAGTGCGCTCAGGTCCCGGAGTTCGCCCGTTTCGCCGACGCTCACGCCGCCGAGGATCCGGCGTACGTCCGAGACGGACTGCGCCGCCTCGAGCTCGGCGACCTGTTCCTTGTCTGCGAAGACCTGGGCGATCTTGCCGAGCAGCGCCAGGTGGTCCTTGCCCGCGCCGGCGATCCCGACGACGAACTTGACCGGCTTGCCCTTCCAGTCGAGCCCACCCGGGTAGCGCACGAACGAGATCGCCGTACGCCGGATCTCGCCCTTCGCCTCGTTGGTGCCGTGCGGGATCGCGAGGAGGTTGCCCATGGCAGTGGACACCGACTTCTCGCGCTCATGCATGGCATCGACGTAGGCCTGCGTCACGGCACCGCTGGCCAACAGCAGGTTGCCGGCCTCGGTGATCGCGTCGTCCCGGGTCGCGGCGTCACCGTTCATGACGACCGACTCCTCGGCGAGCATCTCGCCCGCATCCTCGTCCGGCTCCTCCGCCGTCGAGGTCTCGGACTCAGCGGCGCTTGCGCCCTCACCGTTCGTCTGGTGGAGCAGGTCGACGATCTCGTCGTAGCGGGGACTGCCCATGAAGTTCTCGACCGACACGTGGATCGCCGAGCCAGACCGCTGACGCGCCCGGTCCGTGAGGTCCTGGTGCGTGACGACGAGGTCGTAGCTGTCGTCGAGGTTGGAGATCGCCTTGTTGACCACGGTGACGTCGTTGAACCCGGCACCCTTGACCTTCTTCCGCAGCACCGAGGCGCCCATAGCCGACGAGCCCATGCCGGCGTCGCAGGCGAACACGATGGAGTGGATCTCGCCCTGGTGCTCATCGCGTGCCCGCCAGCGCGCCCGCCACCGAGGACTTCTTGCCCTTGTTGGCCTCCATCTGCGCGGTGGCTGCAGCGAGGTCGCCCTCGTCGTCGCCACCCCGCTCCAGCTTGAGGAGGAACGACGCGACCGCGAAGCTGACCGCGGCCGAGCCGAACACCGCCAACGTGACGCCGAGATAGCTGCCCTTGGCGGTCTGGGCGTACACCGCAAAGATGGACCCCGGTGCGGCAGGGGCCACCAGGCCCACGTCGAACGCGACGTTGATCGCCACACCGGTCATGCCGCCAGCGATCATGGCGAGGATCAGCTTGGGCTTCATCAGCACGTACGGGAAGTAGATCTCGTGGATGCCACCAAAGAAGTGGATGATCGCGGCACCTGGGGCGGTGGCCTTCGCGATGCCCTTGCCGAAGAGGGTGAACGCCAGGAGCAGACCCAGGCCCGGGCCAGGGTTGGCCTCGAGCAGGAACAGCACGGACTTGCCCTGATCGGCCGCCTCCTGGAGGCCGAGGGGTGTCAGCACACCGTGGTTGATCGCGTTGTTGAGGAAGAAGACCTTGGCCGGCTCGATGAGCAGCGAGGTAAGAGGCAGCAGGTTGTTGTCGACGAGCGTCTCGACGATGTTCCCGGCGACGTCCATGATGCCGTTGACGATGCGCGCGAGAGCGAAGAAGCCGACGATCGCCATCACGAAAGCCGTGATGCCGGCCGAGAACATGTTGACGAGCATCTCGAAGCCCGCCTTGATCTTGCCTTCCCACAACGCGTCGAGGCGCTTCATCACGTACGCCGCGAGCGGGCCCATGATCATCGCGCCGATGAACATGTGGACCTGGTTCAACGGCGCCTCGCCCTCCGCCAGCTTGGCGTTGAACTCGGCGACGAGGAAGTCAGAACCGGCGATCACACCCATCGTCGCGAAGGCGCCGACGATCGCACCACGGTCGCCGTGGACCATCCGGCCGCCGGTGGCGGCGATGACGATCGGGAGCAGATAGTGGATCGCCGGGCCGACCATCGTCGCCAGGTCGGCGTTCGGGAGCCAGCCCACGTCGATGAAGAGCGCGGTGAACAGTCCCCAGGCGATGAGGGCGGGGATGTTCGGCATGATCATGTTGGACAAGAACGTCCCGAACTTCTGGACGTGGACGCGAGTCGATGCGCGACTCGGCGTCTGCGTGGCTGTCGCCATGCTCATTCCTCCTTGACACCAGCAGGGGCTGGCCGTCGGGTCGCCAGCGTGCGCCCATTGGTTTGTGGCGCACGTCTCGCGGATCTGTGAACACCTTTATATCGCCGCCAAACAGCCCAAGTCAAGAGAAAAAACCAAACATTCAAAGATAAATACAGGTAAACGGTGGTAGGGTAGGAGCGATCCAGACCCCCACGAGGAGGATGAACGACTGATGAAGGCACTGCGCTTCTACGGCCCCGAGGACGTGCGACTCGAGGAGGTGCCCGAGCCCGACTGCGGCCCGGACGAGGTCAAGCTCAAGGTCAAGAACTGCTCGACCTGCGGCACCGACGTGAAGATCTTCTACAACGGCCACCAGAACATCACCCCCCCGGCGACCATGGGCCACGAGATCGCCGGCGAGGTGGTCGAGGTCGGCGCGAACGTCTCCGGCTGGGACGTCGGCGACCGGGCCCAGGTCATCGCAGCGGTGCCGTGCGGCGACTGCTACGAGTGCAACAAGGGCTGGATGGCGGTCTGCCAGAACCAGACCTCCGTCGGCTACCAGTACGACGGTGGCTTCGCGGAGTACATGATCGTGCCGCGCGAGGTGCTCAAGGTCGACGGTCTGAACAAGATCCCCGACAACGTCGGGTACGACGAGGCCTCGGCCGCGGAGCCGTTCGCGTGCGCGATCAACGCCCAGGAGCTCCTCGGCATCGAGGAGGGCGACACCGTGGTGGTCTTCGGTGCCGGCCCGATCGGCTGCATGCACATCCGGATCGCCCGCGGCGTACACAAGGCCGGCCCGGTCTATCTCGTCGACGTCAACGCCGCCCGGCTGAAGATGTCCGCCGACGCGGTCCACCCCGACGAGGTCATCGACGGATCGGAGCGCGACGTCGTCGAGCGGGTGATGGAGCTGACCGACGGCCGCGGCGCCGACGTGATCATCACCGCCACCGCCGCCAACGTCACCCAGGAGCAGGCCATCTCGATGGCGGCCCGCAACGGCCGGATCTCGTTCTTCGGCGGCCTGCCCAAGACCGACCCGTTCATCAAGTGCGACTCCAACCTGGTCCACTACCGCCAGCTGCACATCCACGGCGCCAACGGTTCGGCGCCGGAGCACAACAAGCGCGCGCTCCAGTACATCTCGACGGGTCAGGTGCCGGTGAAGGACCTCATCACCGAGCACATCCCCCTCGACCGGGTCCTCGACGCGTTCCAGATCGTCAAGAACGGCGAGGCGATCAAGGTGACCGTCGAGCCCTGACCCCACGATACGCGGAGGACCGCACCGGAGCTCATCCGATGCGGTCCTTCGTCCGGTCTCGACAAGCTCGACCAACGAACCGGAGCTCGACCAACGAACCGGTCAGTTCACCGAGACCGCGCTCCACGCGGCGGCGACAGCGTTGTACTGGGTGCTGCCCTGGCCGTAGAGGTCCGTGGCCGCGTTCAGCGTCGCGGTGCGGGCGCCGGCGTAGTTGGTGCTCGAGGTCATGTAGACCGTGAGGGCGCGGTACCAGATGTTCCCGGCAGCATCACGGCCGATCCCGGTCACGGTCGACCCGTCGCACGTGGGCGAGTTGTAGGAGACGCCGTTGAGGGTCTTGGCGCCCGACCCCTCGGACAGCAGGTAGAAGAAGTGGTTGCCGATGCCGGAGGAGTAGTGCACGTCGACCGATCCGGCGGTCGGGGACCAGCAGTCCAGGGACGAACCGTCGCTGCTCGGCTGGTCCATCCGGCGGAAGCCCGCGTGCTGGGCGATGTCGAACTCCTCACCGATGAGGTAGTCGGCCGGGTCGTTGGCGTTGTTCGCGAAGAACTCCACCATCGTGCCGAAGATGTCCGACGTTGCCTCGTTGAGACCGCCCGACTCACCGGAGTAGGTCAGGCCGGCGGTGTTCTCCGTGACGCCGTGCGACATCTCGTGCCCAGCCACGTCAAGCGAGGTGAGCGGGCCGAAGTTCGTGCCGTCGCCGTCGCCGTACGTCATCTTGGTGCCGTCCCAGAAGGCGTTGACGTAGTTCGCGCCGTAGTGGACCCGGTTGTAGGAACCGGTGCCGTCGCCGAAGATGCCGTTGCGGCCGTGGACGACCTGGTAGTAGTCCCAGGTCATGTTCGTGCCGTACTGCGCGTCGACCGCGGCCGACTCGCGGCTGCTCGTGGAACCGTTGCCGAACGAGTTGTCCGGGCTGGTGAACAGCGTCCCGGTCGCGCAGCCGATGCCGAAGATCTGGCACCAGAGCGAGTCCTCAGCGTTGTTCATGTCGGTTGTGTAGGTGTTGCCGCGGGTCGGGTCCTTGAGCTGGTACGTCGACCCCGACTGCGTCAGCCGGAGCGGGACGGTGCCGGAGTAGAGCGACTGCCCAGAGCCGTCGACGGTCTGGATGCCGTCCTCGGCACGCAGGACCTTGCCGCTGACCGCGTCGACGTACGTCGTCAGCCGGCTCGGGCGTGCCGTCGGTGCGGGTGCCGTGGCTGAGGACCGCCCAGGCCAGGTGCGGCCTGGTGCCGGTGGCGTCGACGACGAGCCTCGGCTTGCCGGCCTGCCTCAGACCGTCGATGTCGCGGTTGACTGCGGAGCGCACCAGCGCCTTCTTGGTCGCGGCCGTGGAACCGAGCTTCGGGGTCGTCGAGAGGTCGAGCGGCGCGGCCAGGGTCTGGCTCACGCCCTGCCAGGCGCCTTGAGCTCCCTGATGGACGACCAGGTCGCCGCCGAGGACGGGGAGTCCCGTGATAGGTGCGATCGAGGCGCACGTGGGTGGTCCCGTCACGGTCGACCAGCGTGCTCTTCACCTGGAACGACTGCCCATCGGCGGCTCGCGCCGCGCCCGGATGGCTGGTGAGGGCCTTGATCGCGGCCGCTGCCCGGCCGTCCGGAGACCGCTCGGGGGTACCGGAGGCGGTGGTGACCGGCAGGCTCGCCATGCCGGCAGCCAGTACGGCGGCCGCGGCGATCCCAAGAGTCCTGCGCATGAGTCTTCCTCTCTCGTCTGTGGACCGATGATGTGGACGATCTACAATCCACCCAACGTCGTGTCGACGAGAAAGTCACCCTCAGGTCTGTGCGATGCAAGAACCTGCAGGAGGCGGTCAGCCCTGGTCGAAGGCGGCGTCGAACGACGCCGTGGGCGGGTCGAAGTCGAAGCGTCTGAGGAACTCCAACGCCTCGGGCGCACCCTGGAGCCGGTCCATCGCGGGGTCCTCCCACTCCACCGAGATCGGGCCGGCGTAGCCGATCGCGGCCAGCGCCCGGAAGCAGTCCTCCCACGGCACCTCACCTCGTCCGGCCGACACGAAGTCCCAGCCGCGCCGCGGGATCGCCCCACGGCAGGTGGGAGGACAGGCGGCCGTTCCGGCCACCTCCGAGCCGCGTCCGGGTGTCCTTGCAGTCGACGTGGTAGATCCGGTCGGCGAAGTCGACGATGAACGCGACCGGGTCGATCTGCTGCCAGATCATGTGGCTGGGATCCCAGTTCAGACCGAACGCCTCGCGGTGCCCGATCGCCTCCAACGTCCGGACCGTCGTCCAGTAGTCGTAGGCGATCTCGGAGGGATGGACCTCGTGGGCGAACCGGACACCGCACTCGTCGTAGACGTCCAGGATCGGGTTCCAGCGGTCGGCGAAGTCCTGGTAGCCGGCGTCGATCCGGGCGGCAGGCACCGGCGGGAACATCGCGACGTACTGCCAGATCGAGGAGCCCGTGAACCCGACGACCGTGTCGACGCCCAGCCGCTTGGCAAGGCGGGCAGTCAGCTTCATCTCCTCGGCGGCGCGTTGGCGCACTCCCTCGGGGTCACCGTCGCCCCAGACCTTCGCGCCGACGATCGCCTGGTGTCGCTCGTCGATCGGGTCGTCGCAGACGGCCTGTCCCTTGAGGTGGTTGGAGATCGCCCACAGGCCGAGGCCGTGCCGGCGCAGGATCTCGAGCCGCCCCTCGATGTACTCGTCGTCGTCCCAGCGCCACGCGTCGAGGTGCTCGCCGGAGACGGCGATCTCGAGGCCGTCGTACCCCCAGCCGGCGGCCAGCCCGGCCACCTCGTCGAGGGTCAGGTCGGCCCACTGACCGGTGAACAGGGTGAAGCGCTTGCCCATCGTGTCTCCTCCTCGGTCCTCAGGCGTCAGGATGCCCGTTGGCGGCGCCGGGCACGACCGCCGCACCCGAGCGGCCCGCGCTCTCCTCGATCGCGCCGAGCACGCGCTGGACCGCGAGTCCGTCCTCGAACGACGGGCTCGGCGACGCACCCGACGTGATGGCGGACAGGAAGTCGGCCGCCTGCGAGATGAACGTGTGGTCCCAGCCGAGGATGTGCCCCGGCGGCCACCAGGCGCCGACGTACGGATGGTCGGCCTCGGTGACGAGCACCCTCCGGGCACCGCGTACGCCGCCCCCGGCCGCTTCGTCGACCCGCAGCTCGTTGAGCCTCTCGAGGCTGAACGCGATCGATCCGGTGCTGCCGTACACCTCGATCTCGAGGGAGTTCTTGCGGCCGGTCGCCATCCGAGTGACCTCCACGCTGGCGACGGCACCGGAGCCGAGCCCGAGCGTCGCCCAGCACGCGTCATCGACGGTGACCGGCTCGAGGCCGTCCCCGGTGGGACGCTCCGACACGAAGGTGCGCATCGTGGCGTTCACCGACGTCACCGGCTGGCCCAGCAGGTAATGCAGCTGGTCCACCGCATGCGATCCCAGGTCACCGAGTGCGCCGGACCCGGCCACCTCCTTGCGCAGCCGCCACGTCATCGGCGCCTCGTCGTCGGCGAGCCAGTCCTGCAGGTAGCCCACCCGCACCTGCCGGACCTCGCCGATCCGGCCCTGCTCGATCAGCGACCGGGCCAAGGCCAGCGCGGGCACCCGGCGATAGTTGAACCCCACCATCGACTGCACGCCGCGGGCCCGCGCGGCGACCGCAGCGGCGACCATCGCCTCCGATTCCGTGACCGAGTTCGCGAGCGGCTTCTCGACCAGGACGTGCTTGCCGGCCTCGAGGGCGGCCAGCGGCCATCTCGGCATGCAGGTGGCCGGGCGTGCAGATGTCGATGATGTCGATGTCGTTGCGCTCGATGACCGTCTGCCAGTCGGTGGTCGACTCCTCCCACCCGTAGCGGTCCGCGGCCTCCTTGACATGAGTGGCGTCGCGCCCGACCAGCAGCTGCTGGCGCACGGGTACGGCGTCCGGGAAGAACGCGCCGACGTTGCGCCAGGCGTTGGAGTGCGCCTTGCCCATGAACGAGTAGCCGACAACCGCCACGCCGAGCGCCCGGTCGGCGCCGGGGCTCATCGGACACCTCCCGAGGACACGGGAGCCGTGAGCGACCGTAGGTGTCGCAGGCCGTCCGATGCCAGTGCGTCCGGCGACGCCGCCAGCGGCCGCCAGATCGACGCGGCCCTCGACAGGATCTCGTTGTCGGCCGTGAAGCTCTCGATGTTCAGCGGGCCGCCGTAGCCGACGTCGTCCAGCGCGGCCAGGAGCGCACGCCAGTCGATCTGATCACCCCCGGGTGAGCCCCGGTCGCTGCCGCTGACCTGGACGTGCACGAGATGCGGGCCCGCCCGACGTACGGCGTCCGCGGTGGAGCGCTCCTCGATGTTGAGGTGATAGGTGTCGAGGGCCAGCCCGACCGAGGACCCGAGCAGGTCCCCGAGACCGGTCAGGGCCTGGTCGACGGTGTTGACAAGGGACGTCTCGTAGCGGTTGAGCGGCTCGATGCCGATCACCACACCCCGCGAGGCGGCGTGCTCGGCGACCGGGCCGAGGTTGGTGCGCCACTCCGCGTAGTGCGCGCTGCGCTGTTCCTCGGTCATCCGCCAAACCCGGCCGGTAGCCGCGTAGAACGGGCCGCACACACTCGGCGCGCCGATCGCGGCGGCGAGGTCCACGCAGGACCGCAGGTACGCCTGCGTGGCGGCGACCTGCTCGGAGGACGCCAGGACCAGGTCACGTCCCGGGGCCATCGCCCCGACGACGTACGGCGCGAGGCCGGTCCGCTCCAGCACTGGCAGCACGCCCTCCGGGGTCAGGTCGCCGGCGTTCTCCAGTGGCAGCTCGACCGCGTCGAAGCCCAAGCCGGTGATCCGGTCGGCCAGCTCAGGAAACGTGCGGTCGGTCAGCGGCGAGGTCCATACCCAGGTGTTGACGCCGATCGCTCTCACGAGTGCTCCCTCTTCATGATCGGGTGGGTGAGCGGGCCGGGTCGGCGCGAGCGCGCGCCGACCCGGCCACTGCGTCACGGAATGATGCGCTTCTGCCAGACGTCGGGGTAGCCGGGAAGGTCCTCGCCGCCGAACTTGGCGTAGTGGCCGTCGGGCATGCCTTCGTTGGCCTCGAGGTAGTCGGCTCGCTCCTCCTCGGTGATCGGGACCTGTGGCAGCACCCATTCGTGCGGGACCTCCTCGCCCTTGAAGATCTTCTCCACGGCCAGCAGCGGAGTGCGCCACTGGAAGTTGGAGTAGACCGGTGCGAGTCCGGTCAGCCCGGTGTCCTCCCACTTGCGGAGGAAGCTCATCTCGTCCTCACCGGTCATCACCGGGTAGTCGGCTCCGGCGTCCTCGAAGGCCTCGATCGCCGCCACCCCGCCGTCGCCGGCGTCCATCCAGACGCCCTGGACGTCACCTTGGACGAGCTCGTCGGTGATGATCTTCTTGATCTCCGTCGGATCGGCGCCGGTGAAGTAGTCCACCGCCTCGATGCCGTTCTCCTCGAAGATCTTCTCCGCCGCTGCCCAGCGCGTCTCCAGCACGTCGACGCCCGGGAGGATCCGCAGCGCGACCACCTTGTCGCCCTCCTCGAGGTTGTCGACGAGGAAGTTCGCGGTGTCGATGCCCCAGGCGTAGCCGCCGATCGGGTGGATGAACGTGGTGGCGCAGTCGGTCTCGACGCCCCGGTCGAAGACGATGACCGGCTTGCCCGTCTCGCAGGCCCGCTCAACGGCCGGCGTCAGCGCCGCCGTGGAGTTGGGCGAGATCACGAAGACGTCGCAACCGCCCTCGGCGATGAAGTAGTCGATGTCGGCGATCTGCGTGTTGTCGTCGTCCGCGGCGTCGCGGGTCTCCATCTTGGAGATCACCCCGCTGTCCTGGAGCACCTTCAGCTGCTGGTTCATGGTGATCCAGCCGGTTTGCCGCCACGGGTTGCTGATCGACGCGTTCGCGAAGCAGACCTTCTTCGCTCCCTCCGAGGCGAACTCCGAGGTGTCGGTCATCTCACCGTCGATGTACTGGAGGTACGGCTCCTCCGGGTCGCCTTCGAAGGTGGCGCCGCGCTGCTCGTCCTGTTCGTCGTAGTCCGCCTGGACGAACCACTCCTCGCTGGACTCGGTCTGGGATTCGCTCGCGTCCGCATCGGGCGCGGGGTCGTCGAGCGAGTCGTCGGTGCCGCACGCGGTGACCACGCTCAACACTGCGACTGCCGCGACCGCACCCTTCAGGAACCTTCTGCGCATGACTACTCTCCTGTCGTTGTGCCCTGGCTGGGCGAGGTTGGTTTGGATGGTTCCGGGGGTGGCCCTGCGGTCAGCTTCCGGCGACCGAACTGCCAGGCCCGGCCTCCGGCGACGACCGCGAGAATGATGACCGCGCCCTGCACGGTGTCGCGCCACGTGGAGGGCACCCCGAGCGAGGTGAGCAGGGTGAACAACAGTTCCAGCGCGAACGCGCCGGCCGCCGCCGAGAGCACCCAGCCGCGGCCGCCACCGAGGACCACGCCGCCCAGGACGACGGCGGTGATCGCGGTGAACTCATAGCCGCGGCCCACGGAGGGGTGTACGCCGGCGTACCCGACGAGGATGATCCCGGCGACGGTGGCGGCAAGCGACGACAGCACGAAGGCTTGGGTCTTGAGCCTCCACACGGAGGTGCCGGACAGCCGGGCGGCGTCCGGGTTGTCGCCCACGGAGATCAGGCCGCGACCGAACGGGCGGCGCATCAGCCAGACTGCGGCGATCGCCAGGACGGTCAGGATGAGAAGGGGGTACGGGACGATCTCGACGACGGGCACGCCGGTGAACCCGCCGCGGCCGATCTCGCGGAAGCTGTCGACCGGGTTGCCGGTGGCGGCGCCGCCGGTGAGGTAGCGGACGAGCCCGGTCAGGGCGAGCATCATGCCGAGGGTGACGATGAAGCTGGGCACCCGGAGCAGCGTCGTGGCCAGCCCGTTGAGGACGCCGATCAGCACGCCCACCAGCAGCATGAGGGCCATGACCGGCAGAATCCTGCTCTCGTCCTGGCCGATCAGGTTGCCGGCCATGACCACCTGGGTCGTCACGACGGCACCCATCGACAGGTCGAACTCGCCAGACACGATGACGAAGTACTGACCCATCGCCGCGATCGCGATCGGTGCGGTTCGGCCAGCGAACCGGATCAGGGCTCCCGGGTCGCCGAAGTTCGGGTTGGAGATGATGATCGCCACCACCAGCACCGCCACGAACACGAAGACCGCGCCGCCGGGCGTGCCGACCCCGACCGCGACGCGACGGCCGAGACTTCCCTGCCGCTCCTGGAGCAGCCCGCGCCCGACGAGCGGTGTCGCTGCTCATCGCGCCTCCTGGAGGGCGGCGTCGAGCGCCGAAGGTCGTTCGAACGGCGCAGGGCGGCGGTCCAGCTCGCGTCGTGCGTAGACGGCGACGGCGAGCACGATGACGAGGCCACGGACGACGTCCTTGAGGAACGGGTTGACCTCCATGACGCCCATGACGTTGTCCATGACCGCGAAGATCCCGACCCCAGCCAGCGTGCCGAGGATGTTGCCCTTGCCCCCGGCCAGGACAGTTCCCCCGAGCACGACGGCCGCGATCGACATCAGGTCGTAGTCACCCTGGGACCCGATGGTGGGGCTGCCGACACTGAGCCGGGCGAGCAGCAGGAGTCCGGCCAGAGCCGCCAGCAGTGAGCACAGGACGTGCGCGGCGACCACGGGACCGGCGGTGTGCAGCCCCGACATGCGAGCGATGTCGCGGTTGCCGCCGACGGCGTACAGGTGGTGGCCCAGCCGGGTCCGGCGCAGCATCACGATCGCCAGGGCCGCGCAGCCAAGCATGATCAATGTGGACAGCGGAACCGGCCCGATCTGGGTGGCTCCGACCAGCCGGAAGTCGCGCGGCGCCGAGCCGAAGCTGCCCTCGTAGTTCGTGGCGAGGTAGCCGGCGACGACGAGGCCGATGCCGAGCGTGGCGATGAAGCCGTGCACGTCGAGGTAGGCAACCAGTGCACCGTTGACCAGTCCGATGGCCGCCGCGACGGCGAGGGCCGCGAGCACGCCGCTGGTGATGTTGCCGGGCTCGCCGTCCATCGTCCCGGCGGCGATCAGGCTGGTCAGGCTGATGACGTACGGCACGGAGAGGTCGAGGCTGCCGACGAGGATGACCAGGGTCTGCCCGATCGCGACGAAGCCAAGGATGCTGGTCCCGGTCAGGATGGCCGAGATGTTGCCGGTGCTGAAGAAGTTGCGGCCTGCGGAGGCCGTGAGGATGGCGCCCACGACCAGCGACAGCACGAGGACGGCGTAGACGATCCCGGTGGAGGTGACCCGGCCCAGGCGCTCGGAGACGAGGTTCATGCCGCGCCCTCCCCCGCGACCACGCCGGTGGCCAGCTGGAGCACCGCCTCCTCGGTCGACCCGGCCGGCAGTTCGCCTGCGAGCCGGCCGTCGCGCATGACCACGATCCGGTCGGACATGCCGATGACCTCGGTGAGCTCGCTCGAGACCATCAGGACCGCGACTCCGTCCGCGGCGAGCCTGCGCATCAGCTCGTAGATGCGGTGCTTCGCGCCTACGTCGATTCCGCGCGTGGGCTCGTCCATCAGCACGACCCGCGGCTGGGTGATCAGCCACCGGGCGAGCACGACCTTCTGCTGGTTCCCGCCGGACAGGAACTGGACCTCCTGGTCCAGGGCGCGCGCCGAGACGTCCAGGGAGGACAGGACGCCGGGGACCTCGCGCCGGGCGGCGGGGGCACGCCGTGGGAAGACCGCGCGCACCACGGCCAGCGCGTTGTCGAGGATCGACTGCTGCAGGGCCAGACCGGTGGCCTTGCGGTCCTCGGTGACCATGGCCAGCCCGCGCCGGACCGCCTGGCGCGGCGAGCGGAACGCTGCCGCCTTCCCGGCCACGCGCATCTCGCCGCGGGTGAACGGACGGATGCCGAAGACTGCCTCGAGCAGCTCGGTGCGCCCGGAGCCCTGGAGCCCGGAGACGCCGACGACCTCGCCGGCCCGCACGGTCAGGTCAAGGCCGTCGACGTACCCGTTGCCGGCGCCGCTGAGCTCCAGCTGCGGGTCGCCGACCACCGTGCCGGGGACCGGATCCGGGAAGAACGACGAGATCGAGCGTCCCACCATGAGCCGGACGACGCCCGCGTCGTCGAGCTCGTCCACGGGCGCCGTGGTGACCTGGCGCCCGTCCTTGAGGACGGTGATCGTGTCGCAGAGGTGGAAGATCTCCTTCAGTCGGTGGGAGACGTAGATGATGGCCGTTCCGCGGCTCGTCAGGTTCCTGATGATGGCGTAGAGCAGCTCGACCTCGTGCTCGGAGAGGGCAGCGGTCGGCTCGTCCATGGAGATGATCCGGGCGTCGTAGCTCACCGCCTTGGCGATCTCGACGATCTGCTGCTCGGCCACCGAGAGCGAGCGGACCCGTTGTGCGGGGCGAAGGCCCCGTACGCCGAGGCCGCCGAGCAGCGCCTCGGTGTCGCGCTGCATCTGGCGGATGTCGACGAGTCCGCGCCGCCGGGGTTCGCGGCCGAGGTAGATGTTCTCGGCGATGGAGCGCTCGGGGAGCAGGTTGAACTCCTGGAACACCGTCGACAACCCGGCCTGCTGCGCTTGGACCGGATGCCCGAACGAGACGTCCTCGCCGGCGATCTGGATCACGCCGGCGTCCGGCCGGTGCACGCCGGCGAGGATCTTCATCAACGTGGACTTGCCGGCACCGTTCTCGCCGACCACGCCGAGGACCTGGCCGGCACGGAGCTCCACGTCGACGTCGTCGAGAACCAGGTTGCCCACGAACTGCTTCGACAGCCCGCGCGCCCGCAACACGACGTCGGACGCGTTCGTGGTCGACCCCACCGACCTGGTCGCCTGCTCGCTGAACACGCGCTCACTTTTGACACGGCTCAGCCACTTCTGTCGATAGGCATGCAAAAGTTGACTGCTAGACGTATCTAAGTCTGGATGCTTGACTCTCCCCGTGCGGACCAGCGACGTCTTCGACCTCCTCCGTGACGGGCGGCCACGGACGCGCGCGCAGCTGGCCGCGTCGAGCGGGCTGGCCCGGTCCACGATCACCGCCCGCGTCGACGTGCTGATGAAGCTCGGACTCGTGAGGCCGATCGGCGACGGCGTCTCCACGGGCGGTCGCCCGCCGTCGCTGATCGCCTTCAACCCCAGCGCACGGGTCGTCGTCGGCGTCGACATCGGCGCGACCCACGCCCGAGCTGCCCTCGCCGACCTGTCGGGGATGGTCCTGGCCGAGGTGCGCGCCGACCTGGACGTGGCAACCGGACCGACCGCCGTGCTCGGCTGGGTGGAGTGGGCGATCGGCGAGCTCCTCACCACCGGCAGACGGGCGGTCGGGGACCTGGCCGCCGTGGGCATCGGACTCCCGGGTCCCGTCGAGCACTCGACCGGACGCGCGATCAACCCGCCGATCATGCCGGGCTGGGACCGGTACGACGTCCCGGCGCACACGCGGCGGGCCTTCAACGTGCCCGTCCTCATCGACAACGACGTCAACATCATGGCCCTCGGCGAACGGCATGCCCATCTTCCGGACGTGGACGACCTGGTCTTCGTGAAGGTCGGTACCGGCATCGGGGCCGGCATCATCTCGGGCGGCGTCCTGCAACGGGGAGCGCAGGGCACGGCCGGGGACCTGGGCCACGTGCGGGTGGCCCGCGCCGACGGTGTCGTTCTGCCGATGCGGCAACGAGGGATGTCTGGAGGCGGTCGCCGCGGGACCGGCCGTCGCTCGCAGCCTTCGGGAAGCGGGCCTGGCCGCGCGGGACGGTCACGACGTCGTCGTCCTCGCGCGGGGCGGCGACCGCGTCGCCGTCCAGGCGGTCCGTCAGGCGGGGCGCGACCTCGGCGAGGTCGTCGCCACCCTGGTGAACCTGATCAACCCGTCAGTGGTCGTCATCGGCGGCTCGATGGCCACGGCGAGCGAGCATCTCATCGCGGGCATCCGCGAGGTGGTCTACCAGCGCTCCCCTCCGCTGGCGACCGAGCAGCTGCGAGTGGTGCCCTCGGCCGCCGGCGCACGGGCAGGCATCCTGGGGGCCGCGGCCCTGGCGATCGGGCACGTCCTGTCGCCCGAGGCAATCGAGGAGGCGAGCACCGCGGTCAGCGCCGCGTCCGCCGTGGGTTGAGGTGCGAAGCAGCTCAACCCACCGACCGGCTCAGTCGAGGTCCAGGAAGTGCTCGAGGCCCACGGTGAGGCCCGGGTGGTCGCCGATCGCCCGCAGCCCCCGCAGGACTCCGGGGGTGAACGAGACCCGGTCCAGCGAGTCGTGACGAATCGTGAGCGTCTCCCCGGGTCCGCCCAGGATGACCTCCTGGTGGGCCACCAGGCCGCGCACCCGGAGGCCGTGCACCCGGATGCCGTCGACGTCGGCCCCGCGGGCACCGTCGAGGGCAGTGGACGTCGCGTCGGGGATCGGCGCCGATCCGGCTTCGCGGCGGGCGGCCGCGATCAGCTCCGCCGTACGCCGGGCGGTGCCGGACGGCGCGTCGGCCTTGTCGGGGTGGTGCAGCTCCACCACCTCGACGGACTCGAAGAACGGTGCCGCCTCGGCGGCGAAGCGCATCATCATGATGGCGCCGACGGAGAAGTTCGGGGCGATCAGAACGCCGGTGCCCGCCGCCTGCTCCAGCCACGCCCGCAGTTGGGCAAGCCGCTGCTCGTCGAAGCCGGTGGTGCCGACCACCGCATGGATTCCGTGCTTGATGCAGTAGTCGAGGTTGGCCATCACCACGTCGGGATGGGTGAAGTCGACGACGGCCTGCGCGTCGTTGTCGACCAATTGGTCGATTTCGTCACCAGCGTCGATCGCGGCGACGAGGTCCATGTCGTCAGCCGCCTCGACCGCCTTGCAGACCTCGCTCCCGACCCTGCCGCGCGCGCCCAGCACGCCAACCCGCATTCCGCTCACGCGGTCAACCTACTAGTGGCCGAGACGACCTCCTGCGCGACCGCGCCTGACTCCGGCGCCGGGTAGTGGCAGGCTGTCCCCCATGGCGAAGCAGGAGGTCCCGGCACGAATCGCGTGGGCGGTCGAAGTTCTCGACGTACGACCCAATGATCAGGTGCTCGAGATCGGCTGCGGTCCGGGGGCGGCGGCCGAGCTGATCTGCGCCCGGCTCGAGAAGGGCAGGCTCTTCGCGATCGACCGGTCCGAGTCGGGTGTCGACCGCACCAAGCGGCGCAACGCGGAGTACGTCGAGGCCGGCCGACTCACCGTCCGTCAGATCGATCTGGCGACCCTGCGGGTGCCGGTGAGGCGACTGGACAAGGTGTTTGCGTTCAACGTGAACCTGTTCTGGGTGCGTGCCTGCGCGGACGAGGTCGCCTTGTTGCATGAGCGGGTCTCCCCCGGCGGCGGCGTCTACCTCTTCTACGAGGCCACCCACCGGGAGCGGGTGCCGCAGATCGTCGAGGGTGTGTCGGGTGCGCTCACCGCGAGTGGCTTCCGGTGTTCGGTCGTGGAGAGCAAGGACCCCGCCGCCATCGGCATCATCGGTCGCCGCTGAAGGTTTCAGCCTTGTGCGAGCTTGTCATAAGGCAAATACCTTATGTATGCTCGTCATAAGGTGAAATCCTTATTGGAGGCGTGATGCAGGCCGTGGTGCTCACAGTGGACCAGCGCGACAGCCGGACCGGACCGGATCTGGTGCCCGCCACGCTGGAGGCTCTTGCCGACTCAGGCGCCCTGCGCCCCTTCGAACGTACGGCGGGCGACGAGATCCAGGGCGTGGTCGACGACCCCCAGGTTGTCATCGACGTGCTCGGACTGCTGCTGCGCAGTGGCGACTGGAACATCGGTGTTGGCATCGGAAACGGTGGAGACGCCCCTGCCCGACCAGGGACGCGCTGGTCGCGGGGAGGCCTATCTCCATGCCCGCGAGGCGGTGACCCGCGCCAAGCAGGTCCCCGCGCACGTGAGCGTTGTCGGCGGCGACCACTACCGTGCCGAACAGTTGGAGACCGTCCTGTGGTTGTGGGCCGACCTGCTCCGACGGCGCAGTGAGCGTGGCTGGGAGGTGGCCGACCTGATCGCCGAAGGGCTGTCCCATGCCGACGCGGGCGCGCGGCTGGGCGTCACGCAGTCGGCGGTCAGCCAGCGCGCCCGCGCAGCCAGCGTGGTCGAGGCCAACCGGGCCGCCCGTCTGGCCGCCCAACTGCTCGACGAGGCGTTGAAGGAGCCAGGGACTTGAAGGGAGCACAGTGATGCAGACACTCAGCCTCGTTCTGCTCGCTCTGGCCCTGGTCCCGGTGCTGGTCGGGTGGCTGGGTCGTTGGCACACCGTCTCTGCGGCGGCCGCCGCCGTGCTGGTGGCCGCGGTGGGCTGGATCGCCCTGGTCAGCGACGACGCCGCTGCCTCCTCCCCGGGCGCTCGGGCCGTGGTCCTCGGGCTCTGCGTCCTGCTCGCCATCGGCGGTGGCGGGCCGCTGACGACCGCCGTCTTCGCGCTCGTCGACGGTCGCACGCCCGATGCCCGCTCGATGACTCGCGCAGGCACCGTCCTGCGCGGCGGCACCTGGATCGGCGCGCTCGAACGTGCCGGAGTCTTTGCCACGGTGCTCGCGGGCTGGCCCGAGGGGCTGGCCGTGGTGCTCGGCCTCAAGGGCATCGGCCGCTATCCCGAGCTCCGCCACGGTGACAGCTCCGGCACCGCCGAACGGTTCATCATCGGCACGTTCACCAGCGTCCTGTGGGCGGTGGCGCTGTGCCGGCGTCGCCTGGCTGCTCGTCTGACGCGCCTCAACCCGAGCCGGGTCAGACCGCCGTGGGGCCGACCACGGCCAGGATCTCGGGCTGGTCGAAGAGCTCAGCCGCCAGGTCGCGCACCTCGTCGAGGGTGACCGCCTCGAGGCGCTCGATGACCTCGTCGATGCTGAGCAGCTCGTCGTACACCAGCTCGGCCTTCCCGAGCCGAGACATCCGTGAGGCACTGTCCTCGAGGCCGAGCACCATGCCGCCGCGGAGCTGGCCCTGGCCGCGCACGAGCTCCTCCTCGGTGATGCCGTCGGCGGCCACCTTGGCCAGCTCGGCGCGCACGGTCGCCAGGACCTCGTCGACCCTGCCCGGCAGGCAGCCGACCGAGACGCCGACCAGACCCGCGTCGCCGTGGTGGGCCGCGAAGGAGAACACCGAGTAGGCCAGGCCCCGGATCTCGCGGACCTCCTGGAAGAGCCGGCTCGACGTACCGCCCCCCAGAGTGGCGTTGAGTACGCCGAGTGCGTACCGACGATCGTCGGTCCGCGTGATCCCATTGACGCCGAGGATCAGGTTGACCTGCTCGAACGGTCGCGTCGCGGTGGCCACCCCGGGGTACACGCGACGTACCCGGTCGGTTGCCGTCGGAGTGACGGGGAGCGCGTCCGCGGCCAGGAAGCCGTTGCGCCCGAACGACTTCTTGACCGCGCGCAGGACGGCCGAATGCTCGACGTTTCCGGCCGCTGCGACGACCGTGTTGGCCGCCCGGTAGTGCCGCTTGTAGAACCTCACGACCTGACCGCGCGGCATCGTCTCGACGGAGGCATGGGTCCCGGCGATGTTGCGCGCGATCGGCGCGCTGCCCCAGGCCTGCTCGGCAAAGAGGTTGTGGACGACGTCGTCGGGATCGTCGTCGTGCATCGCGATCTCGTCCAGGATGACGTCGCGCTCGGCCTCGACATCTTCGGCAGCCAGGGTCGAGCTGGTGACCATGTCGCCGAGCACGTCGATGGTCATCGGCAGGTCGTCGTCGAGAACCCGCGCATGGAAGCAGGTGTACTCCTTGGCGGTGAAGGCGTTGAACTCGCCTCCGACTGCATCGAGGGACGCCGAGATGTCCATGGCGCTGCGCTCCCCGGTGCCCTTGAACAACAGGTGCTCCAGGAAGTGCGAGCAACCGTGCTGCTTCGGAGTCTCGTCGGCCGAGCCCACGCCCACCCAGACTCCGACGCTCGCGGACCGGATCCCGGGCATCTGCTCGGTGATCACCCGCAGGCCGCCGGGCAGGAGGGTACGGCGGACGAGCCCGTCATCGGACTTCATCAGGGTCCTGGTGGCACCGACCTTCTGGGCAGACGACAACCGGCCAGCAGATGCCTGCTGGCCGGTCGGCGTGGGTTGGTCCGACGTCACTCCGAGGATGCCTCAGCGGGCTCCGCAGCCGGCTCGTCCTCGACCGGGATCAGCGACAGCTTGCCGCGGTCGTCGATCTCGGCGATCTGGACCTGGATCTTCTGGCCCACCGAGACGACGTCCTCGACCGCTTCAACGCGCTTGCCGCCCGCGAGCGAACGGAGCTTGCTGATGTGCAGCAGGCCGTCCTTGCCGGGCATGAGCGAGATGAACGCGCCGAAGTTGGTCGTCTTCACGACGGTGCCGAGGTAGCGCTCGCCGACCTCGGGCATCGTCGGGTTGGCGATGCCGTTGATGATCGTGCGGGCAGCCTCGGCCGACTCGCCGTTGGTCGCGCCGATGTAGATGGTGCCGTCGTCCTCGATGCTGATCTGGGCGCCGGTGTCGTCCTGGATCTGGTTGATCATCTTGCCCTTCGGGCCGATGACCTCGCCGATCTTGTCCACAGGGATCCGCACGGTGATGATCCGGGGTGCGTGCAGCGACATCTCCTCGGGGGCGTCGATGGCTTCGGCCATCACGTCGAGGATCGCGAGACGTGCGCCCTTGGCCTGGGTCAGCGCCGCAGCGAGGACCTCGGCCGGGATGCCGTCGAGCTTGGTGTCGAGCTGGAGCGCCGTCACGAACTCTCGGGTACCCGCGACCTTGAAGTCCATGTCACCGAACGCGTCCTCGGCGCCGAGGATGTCGGTCAGCGCGACGTACTTCGTCTCGCCGTCGACCTCACCGGAGATCAGACCCATCGCAATACCGGCGACCGCAGCCTTCAGCGGAACACCGGCCTGCAACAGCGAGAGCGTCGAGGCACAGACCGAACCCATCGAGGTCGACCCGTTGGAGCCCATCGCCTCGGAGAGCTGGCGGATCGCGTAGGGGAACTCCTCGCGCGTCGGCAGCACGGGCAGCAGCGCCCGACGAGCCAACGCCCCGTGTCCGACCTCGCGGCGCTTCGGCGAGCCGACCCGGCCGGTCTCACCGGTGGAGAACGGCGGGAAGACGTACTTGTGCATGTAGCGACGCGACTTCTCCGGGGAGAGCGTGTCGAGCTTCTGCTCCAGGCTCAGCATGTTCAGCGTGGTCACACCCAGGATCTGGGTCTCGCCACGCTCGAACAGTGCGGAGCCGTGGACGCGCGGGATCACGCCGACCTCGGCGTGCAGGGGCCGGATGTCGGCGAGGCCACGACCGTCCATGCGGACGTTGTCGCGCAGGACGCGTTCGCGCACCAGCGCCTTGGTCACCGAGCGGTAGGCCGCGCCGATCTCCTTCTCGCGGCCCTCGAACTCGCCGCCGAGCCGCTCGAGCAGGGATGCCTTGATCTCGTCGAGCCGCTCCTCGCGCTCGAGCTTGCCGGTGATGGCGAGGGCCGAAGCGGTGTCAGCCTTGACGGCGGACTCGACAGCGTCGTACACGTCGTCCTCGTAGTCGAGGAAGATCGGGAACTCCTGCACGGGCTTCGCGGCCTGCTTGGCGAGCTCGGCCTGAGCCTCACACAGCTGCTTGATGAACGGCTTGGCCGCGTCGAGACCGCTGGCCACGACCTCTTCGGTCGGTGCCTTGGCGCCGGACTGGACGAGGTTCCAGGTCTGCTCGGTGGCCTCGGCCTCGACCATCATGATCGCGACGTCACCGGTGTCGGTGACCCGGCCGGCCACCACCATGTCGAAGACGGCGTCCTCGAGCTGGCTGTGCGACGGGAAGGCGACCCAGGTGCCCTCGATCAGGGCGACGCGGACGCCGCCCACGGGACCGGAGAACGGCAGGCCGGACAGCTGGGTGGAGATCGAGGCCGCGTTGATCGCCAGCACGTCGTACGGCGCGTCGGGGTCGAGCGCGAGGACGGTGATGACGACCTGGACCTCGTTGCGCAGGCCCTTCTTGAAGGTCGGGCGCAGCGGCCGGTCGATCAGGCGGCAGGTGAGGATCGCGTCCTCACCGGGACGACCTTCGCTACGGAAGAACGAGCCGGGGATCTGGCCAACGGCGTACATCCGCTCTTCGACGTCGATCGTCAGCGGGAAGAAGTCGAAATGGTCCTTGGGGTGCTTGCCGGCCGTGGTGGCCGACAGGAGCATGGTGTCGTCGTCAAGATATGCGGTCACCGAGCCGGCGGCCTGCCGGGCAATGAACCCGGTCTCGAACTTGACGGTGCGGGTGCCGAACTTGCCGTTGTCGATAACGGTCTCTACGGCGGAAATGACGGGTCCCTCGGTCAAGGGTGTCCCTTTCTCTTCGCGGAGCTAGCCGCTTGTCCGCCTGGCTGAAAGCCTGAGGCGAGGCATCGAATTGCTACCCGCCTTCCCTGATGACAGGGGGCCGGTCTTCGATCGAGGCCCGCAGCGGCTGCGTCCCGTCGAGGGGCTGGGCAGTTCTGAGAGCCACTACCGAGGACCGGGCCAGACGTGCGGGTCGCTCCTGGTGATGTGCTTCTGTGTTGAATTGTGGGGTTTTGGTGCGAACAGGTCGAGCCTAACGGTTCGACCGCGAAATGCGATGGGAGCGGCTGCCCGGCGGGGCAACCGCTCCACATGTCATCGGCGCAGGCCGAGACGTTCGACGATCGAGCGGTAGCGCTCGATCTCGGTCTTCTGCAGGTAGTTGAGCAGACGGCGCCGCTGGCCGACCAGAAGCAGCAGACCGCGCCGGCTGTGGTGGTCGTGCTTGTGCTGCTTGAGGTGGTCGGTGAGGTGGCTGATGCGGTGGCTGAGCAGGGCGATCTGCACCTCCGGCGAACCGGTGTCACCCTCGGCCTTGCCGTACTTGGCGATGATCTTCTTCTTGGTCTCCGCGTCGGTACCAATCGACATGCGGGGCTCCTTCCGCGAAATTTCCGTTGCGCGGCGCGCCGGGGCCTGTTCACCCGGGCACTCTCGATCCGCGGCCGTTTGACGGCGGTGTCGTCCGCTTAGGGACAACCTGGAAAGATTATCAGCGCGTGGCGGCCTTCTCCTATTCGGCTGCTGTCCGGCTTCCCGATCACATCATCCGGGGCTCGGGACCCGGTGTCGTCAGTCGGCCCTTGGTGCTTTGTCAGCCACGGGTGCTCAGTCGGCCCGGTGTGCTCAGTCGGCTGCGTCGGCTCGACCGGCGTGACCTCTCGCTTGTGGAGCACGCTGGCGAGAAGTGCGGCGACGAGGGCGGGGAACCAGCCGAACAGGAAGCCCCAGTGCAGCCCGTTGTCGAAGCGCCGGACGAGAATCTGAGTCGAGTAGGGGCCGTCGTCGGGGACCTTGGTCGTCTGGATGAACACCAACGCCGACGCCATGTTGCCTGCCCAGGTCCCCAGGATGACCGCCAACCAACCTCCGACGAACGCGGCCAGGATCCCCTTGCGGCTCACGACGACGATGACCAGCCAGGCGACGGCGCAGGCGACGAGCAGTCCCACCACCCATGGAGCGACGTCCTCCGCCACCCTCACCCGCGAGTGGAAGACGCCGCCGTAGAAGGGCCCGAACGCATGCAGCACGACCGTGGTGAAGAAGCCGTCGCCGAACGGCCCCATCATCGAACGTACGCTTCTGCGATCTGCCACGCGATTGCGTCGGACGCCAGGTACTGGACGGCGAGCAGACCCGTGGTCAGCGTCGCGACGAGGACGGCGCGCGGGGAACGGGCGAGGTCGGGCATGGTGTTCCTGACTGGGTCGTCGGGCAAGGACTGGTGCGGTGCAGGCTAACTCGTCGCAGCCGGGTCTGACACGATGGGCTCATGGAGAAGCGCATCGGCGTCTGCAATCTGTGTGAGGCGATCTGCGGCCTCGAGCTGACCATCGACAACGGCACCGTCACGTCGGTGCGCGGCAACCCGGCCGACCCACTCTCCCGCGGGCACATCTGCCCCAAGGGCGTGGCGATCGCGGACGTGTACGACGACCCCGACCGGCTGCGCAGACCCGTTCGCCGAGTTTCGACCGACGCGAACGGCGAGACCGAGTGGGAGGAGATCGGCTGGGCCGAGGCGTTCGACCTGGTCGCCGACGGCCTGGCCAAGGCCACCAACGACCACGGCCGCGACGCCGTCGGCGTCTACCTCGGCAACCCGAACGTCCACAGCCTCGGCTCGATGACCCACCTGGGGACCATGGTCAAGACGCTGCCCACCCGCAACCGGTTCAGCGCGACCTCGGTGGACCAGCTGCCCCACCAGCTGGTGGCGCACCTGCTGTACGGCCATCAGCTGATGCTCCCGATCCCCGACATCGACCGCACCGACTACTTCCTGGTGTTCGGAGCCAACCCGATGGCCTCCAACGGCTCCCTGATGACCGTCCCGGACTTCCCGAACCGGCTCCGCGAGCTCAAGGCCCGCGACGGAAAGATGGTCGTGTTCGACCCGCGGCGAACCGAGACCGCCAAGGTGGCGACCGAGCACCACTTCGTCAAACCCGGCACCGACGTCTACGTCCTGCTCGCGATGCTCCACGTGCTGTTCGAGGAGGGGCTCACCAGCCCCCCGTCGTACGTCGACCGGCTGGACGAGGTCGCCTCGAAGGTCCAGGAGTTCACGCCCGAGCTGGCCGAGCAGGCGAGCGGCGTACCGGCCGACGAGATCCGTCGGATCACCCGGGAGTACGCCGCCGCCGACGCGGCTGCGGCGTACGGCCGGATCGGCGTGTCGACCACGGCCTGGGGCACGGTCGCCCAATGGGCGGTGCAGCTGCTCAACCTGGTGACCGGCAACCTCGACAGGGTGGGCGGCACCATGTTCACCTCCCCCGCGATCGACGTGGTGGGGCGCGGCTTCATCGGCAAGGGTCACCACGGGATCTGGAGCAGTCGGGTCCGCGGCCTCCCGGAGAGCGGCGGCGAGCTGCCGGTGTCGGTCCTTCGCGAGGAGATCGAGACCCCCGGCGCCGGCCAGATCCGGGCCGTGCTCACGCTGTCCGGCAACCCCGTGCTGTCCACGCCCGACGGTGCAGCTCTCGACCGGGCTCTCGCCGGCCTCGACTTCATGGCGTCCGTCGACATCTACATCAACGAGACCACGCGGCACGCAGACGTCATCCTGCCGCCGACCAGCGCGCTGGAGCGCGACCACTACGACCTGGTGTTCCAGAACTTCGCGGTCCGCAACACGGCCCGGTTCACGCCGGCGGTGTTCGACAAGTCGCGCGACCAGCGGCACGACTGGGAGATCTACCGAGAGCTCGCCCGGCGGATCACCTCGAGGCTGAAGCGGAAGGCACCGCTGAAGAAGCGGCTGCTCAGCAGGGCCCGGCTCTCCGTGAGCCCCACCTTCCTGATCGGGCAGCTGCTGCGCACCGACAAGTCCGGCGTGAAGATCACCGACCTGCGCCGTAGCCCGTCCGGGGTCGACCTCGGTCCGCTGCAGCCTGGCCGGTTCCCCGAGCGGCTGTTCACCCGGGACAAGCGGATCGACGCCGCCCCGGAGCTGGTCCTCGAAGACCTGGCCCGGCTCTCGGAGCAGGAGCTGCCGAGCGGCGACGACCTGTTGCTGATCGGCCGGCGGCACAAGTCGGACAACAACTCCTGGATGCACAACTCCACGCGACTCACGCGCGGCCGCGACCGGCACCAGCTGCTGATGCATCCCGAGGACCTGGCGGCCCGTGACATCGAGGACGGAAAGACGGTGAAGGTCACGTCGCGGGTCGGGAGCGTCGAGGTCGAGGTGTTGGCCACCGACGACATGATGCGCGGCGTGGTCTCGCTCCCCCACGGCTACGGACACCAGGTCGGCGGCACCCGGATGAGCCAGGCCGCCCAGGTCACCGGCGTCTCGATCAACGACCTGACGGATGCCGCACGACTCGACGTCTCCGGCAACGCCGCCCTCAGCGGGGTACCCGTCACCGTCGCATCCGCCTGATCGACCCGGCTCCTGTTGACAGGCGTACGTCGCCGACCCGGCTCGTGTTGACACCCGTACGCGCCGACCCGGCTCGTGTTGACACCGCGTACGACGCCGACCCGGCTCGTGTTGACCCCCGTACGACGCCGACCCGGCTCGTGTTGACCGGGCCATGCCCACGGAAACAGCCGTCGCAACAAGAGCCGGGTCGGCGATCCACCACCGTCAACAAGAGCCGGGTCGGCGATCCACCACCGTCAACAAGAGCCGGGTCGGCGAATCAGACGAGCTCGTAGGAACGATCGGTTTCGACGACTGGCTGTCCGACCGGTCGTCCCGGGCGGCTCGGCCACCAGGCCTTGTCGCCGAGCAGGACCAGGATCGCGGGCAGCATCACCAACCGGATCAGCGTGGCGTCGAGCAGGATCGCGACCGAGAGTCCGACGCCCATCATCTTCATCTCCATCATGCTCAGCGTCGCGAAGATCGCGAAGACCGAGATCATGACCGCGGCGGCGCTGGTCACGACGCCGGCGGTGTCGTTGATCCCCTGCTCCACCGCGAGGCGTGCGGGCAGTCCGCGTCGGACATGTTCACGGACCCGGCTCACGACGAACACGTGGTAGTCCATCGACAACCCGACCAGCACGACCAGGACGAACATCGGGATCCAGTCGATCACGAAGCCGGGAGTGGAGAAGTCGAGCGGTCCATGGAACCAGCCGTGCTGGAACACCAGCGTCATCATGCCGAACGCCACGGCCACCGACGCCAGGTTGAGCCCGGCGGACACCAGCGCGATCGGAATGCTGCGGAACGCGAACGCCATCATCAGCAGGGTGAGCAGGAGGACGAACCCGATCACGATCGGGAGGTAGTCGCCGAGCCGGTTCGAGAAGTCGAGGGACTCGGCCGCTCCTCCGCCCACGGCGTGCTCGGCGTCGACGCCGTCGAACGCCGGAGGAACCAGGTCGTCCCGCAGGTGCTCGATGGCACCCTCTACCCGGGAGTCCGACTCGTCGTACGGCATGGCGAGCGTGAGCGTCGACGTACGGCCGTCCGCTGACGTCTCGATCGCCGACGGGCCTCCCTCGACGAAGTCCGGGTCGGCAAGCGCCCTCGTCTCGAGGGTGGTCAGCGCGGCCTTCACCGCCTCACCGTCACCCTCGGCCACGACCGTCGCCGTCGCCCCCTCCTGCGGGAACTTGTCGACCATCGTCTTGAAGGTCTGGACCGCGGGGATCGTGTCCGGAAGCGTGTCGAGGCTGCTCGAATGGATCTTCATCCCGAGCGCGGGTACGGCGAGCGCGGCGACGACGAAGACGGATGCAACCAGGGCCGCCACCGGACGGCGGAGGACCGGCGCCAGGATGCGGCGGCTGATCCCGCCACGGCCGATCCTGCGGTTGAGCCGCCACAGGAGCGGTACCCGCGGCCGGTCGACCCAGCGGCCGAGCTTCGCGAGCAGCGCAGGCAGCACGGTGATCGAACCCAGGACGGCCACCGCGACCACGACGATCGCGCCGGTTGCCAGCGAGTTGAAGGTGGCTCCGCCGATCACATAGAGGCCCGCCATCGAGGCGATGACGGCCAGCCCCGACACCATGATCGAGTGTCCCGAGGTCTGGGCCGCGATCTCGACCGCGTCCAGCGTCGTACGGCCCTTGGCCCGCTCCTCGCGCTCGCGCTTGAGGTAGAACAGCGAGTAGTCGACCCCGACGGCCATCCCGATCAGCACGATCATGCTGCTCACCGTGGGTTCGGCGTGTACGAGGTGGGACAGCGGCGCCGTGATGCCGATCGTGGCGGCCACGCTGGTCACTGCCAGCAGGACCGGGATGCCGGCGGCGATCAGCGCGCCGAAGGCCAGCAGCATCAGCACCAGCGTGACCGGAAGGCTGATCCCCTCGGCGGCCCCGAGGTCGTCGGCCACCTGGTCGTTGATGCCCTCGTCGATGGTCAGGTCGCCGGCCTCCCGGATCTCGAGCTCGGCGTGCTCCTGCTGGAACCGCTCGGTCACTGCCTGCAGGGCCGCGGCGTCGTCCTGGTCCTCGGCCAGCTGGGCCGCGAGCAGCAGCGCCGACCGGTCCGGGCTCCATTGGGGAGCGGACACGCCGGTGACGCCCGGCACGTCGCGAAGGTCCGCAGCCAGCGAGGCGGCGGTCGACTCCGCCGCCGACTGGTCCAGCGGCGCTCCCGCACGCGACGTGATCAGCACGTTCTCCGTGTCCGGGTGGTCGAGGTTGGCCGCGGACACCATCGCGTCGGCGCGCCCGGACTCACCGAGGCGGTAGTCCGCGTCGGTCGTCTGCTCGGTGGGGATGGCGACGGCCAGACCGACGGCAATCAGGACGAAGACGAACCAGGCCAGGATGGCGCGCCACGGATGGGTGGCACTCCAGCGGGCGGCACGCAGCGGGACCCCGGCGAGGGGGTTGTGGACGGCCATGACGTACTCCTTGAAGGGTCGGGTGGTCTGATGCGTCCAGCCTTCCGGCGCGCGCGCTCCCGGTCAGGGGCGTCAGGTCCCCAACAACGGTGGACCCAGCACCACTGTCGGAACCGCTCGGATCAGCGAGGATGGGGCCATGCCCGAACCCACCGACAGCAAGACGGCCCCTCCCGGCCGCCTGCGGCTGACGGGGTACGCCGCCCTCCAGGTGCTGCTGGCGATCCCGGCGCTGGTTCTCTTCGTGCTGGCCGCTGTCGGCGGGGTGCTCGTCATTGTCTGGGTCGGCATCGGGTTGCTGTTCGTGGCAGTTCCGGCTCTGCGCTGGATCGCCGACCGGCACCGGACCATGGCCAGCCGCGTCCTCGGCACGCCGTTGTCCTCGGCGTACCGCGAGACGCCAGCCGGTCACCAGGGCCCGTTGGCTCGGGTGACCGGGTGGGCGCGAGACCCGATGACGTGGCGGGACCTGGCGTGGGCGCTGATGACCATGACGATCGGGTTCGCCCTCTCGTTGCTCACCGTCGTGCTTCTGCTCGCCGTGGCCACAAGCGTGATCTGGTGGTACGGCGCTGGGCCGATCATGCGGGCGCGATGCTCCCTGGACCGGGCGTTCCTGACCTACGGCCACACCGAGAAGCTGGAGCAGCGGGTCCAGGTCCTGACCGAGACCCGGGCCGAGTCGCATCGACCACTCGGCGGCCGAGCTGCGCCGGATCGAACGCGACCTGCACGACGGCGCCCAGGCGCGGCTGGTCGCCCTCGGCATGAACCTCGGCATGGCCGACGACATGTTCACCCAGGACCCGGAGGCGGCCAGGCGGATGGTCGCCGAGGCCCGCGCCACGACCGGCGCCGCCCTGGGTGAGCTGCGCAGCGTCGTCCGCGGGATCCACCCGCCGGTGCTGGCCGACCGCGGACTGTCCGGCGCGGTCCAGGCACTGGCACTCGACATGGGCCTCCCGGTCAACGTCGACGCCGATCTGCCCGGGCGTCCGCCGGCGCCGGTCGAGTCGGCCGTCTACTTCGCGGTCGCCGAGTGCCTGGCCAACGTCGGCAAGCACTCCGAGGCCGAGCCATGCCTGGGTCCAGCTCTCCCACACGCGACGGGGTCCTGACCGCGGTCGTGGGTGACGACGGTCGCGGCGGCGCCGACCCGGACGCCGGCACCGGAATGCGCGGGGTGATGAGGCGGTTGTCGGCGTTTGACGGCACGATGAGCGTGTCGAGCCCCGACCGGGGGCCCACGATCGTCACCCTGGAGGTCCCGTGCGCGTTGTCCTCGCCGAAGACCACGCGCTCCTCCGGGACGGCCTGATCCGCCTGCTGGAGGCCAACGGCTTCACCATCGTGGCCGCGGTCGACAGCGCCCCGGCCCTCGAGCAGGCGCTGACCGATCCGACCCTGGACGCCGCCGTGGTCGACGTACGCCTCCCGCCGACGTTCACCGACGAGGGCCTCCGGGCCGCCATCGCGGCCAGAGCCGCGCGGCCGGGTTTCCCGGTCATGGTGCTCTCTCAATATGTCGAGCAGCTCTACGCCCGCGAGCTCCTGGCGAGCGGAGAGGGCGCGGTCGGCTACCTGCTGAAGGACCGGGTCGCCGACGTCGGCGAGTTCGTCGAGGGTGTCCGCCGCGTCGCCGCCGGTGGCACCGTGCTCGACCCCGAGGTGATCGCGACGATCATGGCGCGGCAGCGCGAACAGCCCGTCGAGCGGCTCACGCCTCGTGAGCGCGAGGTGCTGGCCCTGATGGCCGAGGGCCGCTCCAACGCCGCCATCGCGGCGGCGCTGTTCGTCAGCGAGAAGGCCGTCGCCAAGCACACCAACAGCATCTTCACCAAGCTCGACCTGCCGATCGCGATCGACGACAACCGCCGGGTGCTGGCCGTGCTGGCCTGGCTGAACGTGTGACCCTCAGCCTCCGAGGAGCTTGCGGACAGCGGCTCGACCGGCCATCGGGTCGGACGCCGCGAGGGCGGCCTCCGCGGCGTCCTCGCAGGCCTCCATGGTCGCCGTGGCGAGCTGTGCCCCGACCGGGCGCACGGCCGCGGCTGCCATCGACAGTGAGGTGATCCCCATGCCGACCAGGGCGCACGCGAGCAGCGGGTCGGCCGCCGCCTCGCCGCACACGCCGACGGGTTTGCCCGCCTGGCGGCCGGCCTCGGCCGTGATCGCGATCAGCTGGAGGACGGCGGGCTGCCACGGGTCGGTGAGGTGGGCCAGGTCGGTCGCCATCCGGTCGGCGGCCATCGTGTACTGGGTCAGGTCGTTGGTGCCGATGGAGAGGAAGTCGACGACCTCCAGCATCCGGTAGGCCAGCAGGGCCGCCGACGGGACCTCGACCATGACTCCGGCCTTGAGCCCGCGGTTGCGCACCTCGTTGGCGAAGTCGCTCGCCTCGGCGACCGTGGCCACCATCGGCGCCATCACCCAGGCCTCGGTGCCGGTCTGCTTCGCGGCCAGCGCGATCGCGTCGAGCTGGCGCTCCATGAGTCCGGGGTTGTCGAAGGAGAGCCGCAGGCCGCGGACGCCGAGTGCGGGGTTCTCCTCGCCCGTGTGGGTCGCGAACGCGACGGGCTTGTCCGATCCGGCGTCGAGGGTGCGGACGACGACGTACCCGACGTCGGAGAACGCGGCGAGCACCTCGGCGTAGATGTCGGCCTGTTCCTCGACGGTCGGCTCCTCCTTGCGGTCCAGGAAGCACAGCTCGGTGCGGAACAGTCCCACGCCCTCCACCGGGGCACTGGCCGCTCCCCGGGCCGACTGTCCGTCGGCGACGTTCGCAAGCAGCTTCACCGCGCGTGCCGTCGGCGGTCCGCCCAGGGCCGGCCCACGCCGCCGAGGCGGCCCGGAGCTCCGCGTCCGAGGCGACGAGCGCCGCGGCCACGGACTCCTCGATGCCGGTCGACACCGTGCCGGCCGTGCCGTCGACGAGCAGCGGGGTGCCGGCCACGAGGGTGAGGGCATCCGCGGTGCCGACCACGCACGGGATGCCGAGCTGGCGGGCGATGATGGCCGTGTGGCTGGTGGGCCCACCGCGCTCGGTGACCAGGGCCAGGATGACGTCCGGATCCAGCCCGGCCGTGTCCGAGGGGGCGAGATCCTCGGCGACGAGGACGCAGGGGGTGTTCGGCATCTGGACGCCCGGTTCGGGTTCGCCGACGACGTGGGCCACGATCCGGCGTTCGATGTCGCGCAGGTCGGTGGCCCGTTCGGCCATCAGGCCGCCCATCTGGGTGAAGATCCCGACGAACTGGTCGACGGCCGCGGCCACCGAGGCGACAAGGTGCTCGCCGGCGTTGAGCTGCTTGCGGACGGCGCCGCGCAGTCCCTTGTCGCGGGCGAGGCCGGCGCTGGCCGTGAGCACCTCGGCCGCGGCACCGGACGCCTTGTCGGCCTTGCGGCTGAAGCCGTCCGCGACCGCGCCGGCCGCGTCGTCGTACGCCGCCAGGGCGGCCTCGGCGTCTGCGAACTGTCCGGCGCCGAAGCGCTCGATGGCCTCGGGAGAGATCTCTCCGCGGACCAGCAGGGCGGGCCCGAAGGCGACGCCGGGGACGACGGGAGTGCCCTGCAGAACGGCGGGCGGCGTGGGTTCAGTGGAGGTGGCCATGACCACTAAGTTATCCGAGTCGGACTTGACAGTCAACACATTCGGGCGTAAAACAACATATACACAGATCCACCTTGAAGGGGGATACCACCGTGACCATGTACGCAGAGGAACGCCAGCAGGCCATCGCCCAGCTGGTGACCCAACGAGGCCGGTTGTCGGTCAACGAGCTCGCCGACCAGTACGAGGTCACCACCGAGACCGTACGCCGCGACCTGTCGGCCCTGGAGCGGATGGGACTCGTACGGCGGGTCCACGGTGGCGTCGTTCCGGCGAACACCCTCTCCGCGATCGAGTCCGCGCTGGCCGACCGGGACGTCGCCAACACCGTGGAGAAGGACCGGATCGCGCAGGCGGCCATGGCCCTGCTGCCGCCGTCCGGCTCCACGGTCCTCGTCGACGCCGGTTCGACCACCTCGCGACTGGCAAGCTTCCTCCCCCAGGACCATCCGCTGACCGTCGTGACCCACGCGGTCCCGGTTGCGGCCAGACTCGCCGGCCTGGGGCAGATCGAGCTGCACCTGCTGCCCGGTCGGGTCCGCTTCACCACGCAGGCCGCCGTGGGACCAGAGACGGTTGCCGCGCTCGCCAGTCTTCGGGCCGACCTGGCCTTCATCGGCACGAACGGCATCTCCGTCGCCCACGGACTCTCGACGCCTGACCGCGACGAGGCTGCGGCGAAGCGGGCGATGGTGCTCAGTGCCCGCCAGGTCGTGGTGTTGGCGGACGCGGACAAGATCATGGTCGAGTCGCCGATCCGGTTCGCCACGCTCGAGGAAGTCGACGTGCTCATCACCGACGCCCGGATCACCGACTCCGACCGTCAGGCCCTGACGGACGCCGGCGTCGAGGTCGTGGTCGCATGATCGTCACGCTGACGGCGAACCCCAGCCTCGACCGCACCGTCACCCTCGCCGGCCCACTCGAGCGCGGCGCGGTGATCCGCACCGAGTCCATGACCTCGCAGGCGGGCGGCAAGGGCGTCAACATCTCTCGCGCCGCAGTGTCGGCCGGCCTGCCGTCGATCGCCGTACTCCCGGCTCCGAAGGACGACCCGTTCGTCATCGAGCTGCTCGCCGCCGGCATCGACTGCCGGCCGGTCACCACCACGGGTGACCTCCGGGTCAACATCACGATCACCGAGCCCGACGGGACGACCACGAAGCTGAACAGCCCCGGCGCCGAGGTGACTCCCGACGTCCTCACCGACCTGGAGGACTCGCTGCGACGCCGCGCGGGTGCGGCCGACTGGATCGTGCTGGCCGGGTCACTGCCGCCGGGGGCGCCGGCCGAGTGGTACGCCGACCTCGTCGCCGTCCTCCGCAAGACCTCCGCGCGGGTTGCCGTCGACACCAGCGAGGCTCCCCTGCAAGGCCCTCGTGTCTCGGCTCGAGGTCGGCGCACCGCACCTGATGAAACCCAACGGTGAGGAGCTGGCGTCCTTCAACGGCATGGATCCAGACGCACTGGAGTCCGATCCGGTCAAGGCTGCAGCCGCCGCGCGCACGCTCGTCGACCGGGGCGTCGAGACGGTCCTCGCGACCCTCGGCCCGCACGGCGCCGTACTCGTCAACCGCGACGGCGCCTGGCACGCCACCCCGCCGCCCACGACCGTGGTCAGCACGGTCGGGGCCGGTGACTCCAGCCTGTTTGGGTACCTCCTCGGCGACGTCCGCCAGCGCGGCCCCGCCCAATGTCTTGCACTCGCAGTCGCCTACGGCAGCGCCGCCGCAGGTCTACCCGGCACGACGATCCCAACCCCGTCGCAGGTCTCGCCCGAGCAGGTCTCGGTCCGAGAGCTCGACATCACCCAAGGAAAGTGACTCCCATGACCGACCTGATCACTACAGATCTGGTTCGCCTCGATGCCGACCTCGGCGCCGACAAGCACGAAGCGATTCGTGCCCTCGCCGCCCTGGTGGGCGCCTCCGGGCGCGCCGACGACGTGGAACAGTTGGCCACCGACGTCCTCGCTCGCGAGGCGACCTCACCGACGGGGCTCCCGGGCGGCATCGCCATTCCCCACTGCCGGACAACCGGCGTCAGCGAGCCCACGCTCGCCTTCGTGCGCATGGACCCCAAGGTCGACTTCGGTGCCAAGGACGGCCCGGCCGACCTCGCGTTCCTGATCGCGGCCCCGGAGGGGGGTGGCTCGACCCACCTCCAGCTGCTCACCCAGCTCGCGCGGGCGCTGGTGAAGCCGGCCTTCACCGACTCGCTCCGCGCCGCAGAGACGCCCGACGAGGTCGTCGCGCTGGTCATGGACGTGGTCGCACCGGTTGCCGCCAAGGCCGCCGCCCCTGCGGCCGCTCCCGCTGCCGCCGCGCCGACGCTCGCCAAACACTCGGCCGAATCAGAGGCCCCCGCGCCCGCCCCCGACGTACGGCGCAGCCTGGTCGCCGTGACCGCCTGCCCGACGGGTATCGCGCACACCTACATGGCCGCGGAGGCACTCGAAGCCGCCGCCGAGCGCGCCGGTGTGGAGCTGCACGTCGAGACCCAGGGCTCGGCCGGTTCGCACCCGCTCGCGCGGGAGGTCATCGCGGCCGCGAGTGCGGCCATCTTCGCCGTCGACGTGGGGGTCCGGGACCGGGGCCGGTTCGCCGGCAAGCCGCTCGTCTCCTCCGGCGTCAAGCGCCCGATCGACGAGGCGGACAAGATGATCGCCGAGGCCCTGCGCTACGCCGACGACCCCAACGCACCGCGGGTCGAGGGTGATGCCTCGGCCGCTGCCACAGGAGGTGGAGGGGGAACCGAGACCTGGGGCGCCCGGATCCGCCGGGTCCTGATGACCGGTGTCTCCTACATGATCCCGTTCGTGGCAGCTGGTGGTCTGCTGATCGCCCTGGGCTTCCTCTTCGGTGGCTACGAGATCGTCAACCATCCCGAGATCGCGACCGACAACACGCTGTTCAACCTGCCGGACCCCAGCGCGCTCGACCTTGATCACGCACTGTTCGACAGCTCGTTCTTCGCCTACATCGGTGCGATCCTCTTCGTCCTGGGAGGTGCGGCATTCGGCTTTCTGGTGCCCGCCCTCGCCGGCTACATCTCCTACGCGATCGCCGATCGCCCTGGCATCGCCCCCGGGTTCGTCATGGGTGCCATCGCCGTCACTCTGAACACCGGCTTCATCGGCGGCATCATCGGCGGCGTGCTCGCCGGAGTCGTCGCCCACTGGATCACGAGCTGGAACGTGCCCACCTGGGCGCGCGGCCTGATGCCGGTCCTGGTGATCCCGCTGTTGGCCACCCTGATCAGCGGCTTCGTCATGATCGTCCTGCTCGGCAAGACGCTCGCGAAGCTCACGCAAGGCATTGACGGACGGGCTGACCAACCTGAGCGACGAACCGGGCCTGGCCATCCTGCTCGGCGTGGTGCTGGGCCTGATGATGGCCTTCGACATGGGTGGCCCGCTCAACAAGACGGCCTACGCGTTCGCCACCGCCGGCCTGGGCACGGCGGCCACCGCCACCGGCAACGCTCCCGAGCTCAAGGTGATGGCGGCGGTCATGCTCGCCGGCATGGTGCCCCCGTTGGCGCTCGCCCTGGCGACCGTCGTACGACCCGGGCTGTTCACGATTCCCGAACGCGAGAACGGGAAAGCGGCCTGGGCAATGGGCGCCTCGTTCATCACCGAGGGGGCGATCCCGTTCGCGGCTGCCGACCCACTGCGGGTGATCCCGTCGATCATGGCCGGCAGCGCGGTCACCGGCGGCCTGGCGATGGCGTTCGACGTGACCCTGCGAGCCCCGCACGGCGGCATCTTCGTGCTCTTCGCCGTCGGGAACATCCTGGGCTTCCTGATCTCCCTCCTGGCGGGCGTGCTGGTTTCATCTGCGATTGTGATCGCACTGAAGACCGCTTCCGGCGCAGACGCCGACATCGCAACCGTCTGACTTCCACCCAACCTGAAGGAGAACCACATGCCCACCAAGACCGTTGTCGTCGGATCCGCCGTCGGCCTGCACGCCCGTCCCGCCGCGCTCATCTCGGAGGCGGCCGGGGAGCTGGGGTCCGAGGTGTTCATCGGCATC
Organism: uncultured Actinomycetota bacterium; assembly: GCA_963719255.1. Classification (GTDB taxonomy): domain Bacteria; phylum Actinomycetota; class Actinomycetes; order Propionibacteriales; family Nocardioidaceae; genus Nocardioides. The sequence continues at coordinate 56,169 of CAVRBN010000056.1, forward strand.
CCCGGCGACGAGCCCGTCGACGCAAGCTCCTCGCTGCTGATCATGACCCTGGGCGCCGGCAACGGTGACAGCGTCGAGGTGTCGGGCGAGGACCAGGCGGCGGTCGACAAGATCGCCGACCTGGTCGAACAGGACCTCGACGCCTAGCGAATGTCGTCCTTGTCGCGGGTCAGCGCCCGGTAGACCACCCGGGCGCTGACCACGCGCGCGAGCTCGCGCATGATCGCGGTGAAGAACTGCTGGCGGTAGTTGGCGTCGGTCACGGCGTACACCGTGAAGTAGAGGCCACTGAACGACGCGAGGAACACCGACACCTGGACCAGCTCGACGCTCAGCCAGGGCAGCCCGAGGAAGGGCGTCGGCTCCACCCCGATCCACAGCTCCACGACGTCGTCGTCGATGGCCACGACGCCGAAGACCAGGAAGAACGCGAACACCGCGAGCGAGAGCAGCAGCACTTGCACCGCCTGGGCGATCAGGAGGACCAGGACCAGGTTGGCCTTCTCCAGTCCGCGCACCTCGGCATCGCTGCCGAGGTCGGTCCGATCTGGCCGCCACGCTCGACGGCGGCCAGCTCCAGCGGCGTCGTACGGCACGCCTCGACCATCTCGTCGGGGTCGATGTCGTCGTCGAACGCGTCGAGCTCCTCGTCGAGCCGCACCAGCAGGAATCCGATCGCGGCGAGGCCGAACAGCAGGGCGGTGCCCCAGAGCACCCCTCCGTCGAGGTTGGAGGCGACCTGCCAGACCTCGGTGTTGATGAACAGGAACGTCACGAACAGCAGCAGCATCGGAAGAGCCCGGGTCGCCAACGGGAACAGCAGCCCGAGGCTGCCGAGAGTCCGGCGCAGCGCCCAGTGGGTGATCGCCCAGGCGTTCAGGGCCTCCGCCGCATAGGCGGACACCACGAGCAGGGCGACCGCCAGGGCACCGGTTGGCCCCCAGGACTCCTCGGTCAGTAGACCCAGGCCGACGCCGGCACCGGCGCCGAGGACCACGGCAGTCGCGCCGACCAGCACCAAGCGGCGCCGGCCGAGCCGCTGCTCGCACCCGGTCGCGGATGGAGTCGACGAAGTAGGGCAGCCCGTGGTCGACGAACCACTTCTCGGCCGCGACCCGGGTCGCCGCCTCGGTGTTGGCCCCAGAGTTGGCCCCAGAGCTGGCCCCGGTGCCGTCAGGCAACGAGAATCCCCCGAGCCCTGTCGACGTCGTCGCGCATCGTGTCGATCAGGCCCTCGACGGACTCGAACTTGACCATCCCGCGGAGGCGTTCGACGAACGACACCTCGACCTCCACGCCGTACAGCTCGAGGTCGGTGCGGTCGAGGACGTAGCTCTCGACGCGGCGTTCGCGCTCTCCGTCGAAGGTCGGGTTCGTGCCGACGCTGATCGCCGCCGGGTAGGACTCACCGGTGTCGCAGCGACGCAGCCAGCCGGCGTACACACCGTCGGCGGGCGCGGCGAGCATGCCGCTGGTCGGCACGTTCGCGGTGGGGAAGCCGAGCTCCCGGCCGCGGTGGTCGCCCTCCACGACGATGCCTCGCACCGTGAACGCCCGGCCGAGTGCCTCGGCGGCGCCGGCCACGTCGCCGGTGGCCAGGCAGGTGCGGACGTACGTCGACGACCAGACCTGCGGGCCGCCGTCGAGCGCGATGCCCTCGACGACGAAGTCGCGGGTCAGGCCCGGCCTCGCGCAGCGTGTTCACGTCCCCGGCGGCCCGGTTGCCGAAGCGGAAGTTGGCGCCGACGACGATGGCGGCCGCATGCAGGGCCTCGACCAGGATCCGGTCGATGAACTCCTCGGGGGTCCAGCTCGCGATCTCGCGGTCGAACGGCAGGACGAGGACGGCGTCCGCGCCCTCGTCGGACAACAGCGCCGCGCGGGTCTCGATCGAGGTGAGGGTGGAGGGCGCATGCTCCGGACGCAGGACCGCCATCGGGTGCGGGTCGAAGGTGACCGCGACGACCTGGTCGGCCCCGAGGTCCCGGGCCACCGCGCGGGCGCGATGGATCACCGTCTGGTGCCCGAGATGGACGCCGTCGAAGTTGCCGATGGTCACGACCGTGCGTCCGAGGCCGGCCGGAAGCTCGCCGAGGGATCGCCATGTCTGCACGGCCGTTAGCCTCCCATAGCGGTTATCCGGTGAAAACGGCGACCGCGCGGGCCCCGTCGGCATCCGGCTCGTAGAGCGCCAGGAACTCGCCGCCTGGGGCGAACACCGCGCTGAGCCCGTCCGGTCGGAGGTCGAGCCGGCGGCCGTAGCGGACGTCCTGGGCGCGCGCCTCGTCGAGTTCGTACGACGGGAAGCTGGCCCGGGCCGCGGACGCGATCGGCAGCATCGCGAACTCGTCCGCAAGCTCGTCCAGGGTGCGCGCGGCCGTCAGGTCGAACGGGCCGACCGCCGTCCGCCGAAGCGCCGTCAGGTGCCCGCCGACGCCGAGTGCCGCGCCCAGGTCGCGGGCGATCGCACGGATGTAGGTGCCGCTCGAGCAGCGGATGCTGACGTCCACCTCGGCTGCCCGGATGTCCCTGACGACGATCTCGCGGACCACGACGGGCCGGGCCTTGAGCTCGACCGCCTCACCGTCGCGGACGCGCTGGTAGGCCCGCTTGCCGTCGACCTTGATCGCCGACACCGCGGTCGGCACCTGTTCGAGGTCGCCGACGAAGCGCGCGAGGCCGGCCCGGATGGCCGCCTCGTCGAGGTGGCCGGCGTCCGTGGTTGCCGTGACCTCACCCTCGGCGTCGTCGGTGGTGGTGGCGATGCCCAGCCGGATCGTGGCGTCGTACGCCTTCTCGGTGAGCATCAGGTGCCCGAGCAGCCGGGTGGCCCGGTTGACGCCGAGCACCAGGACACCGGTGGCCATCGGGTCGAGCGTGCCGGCGTGGCCGACCTTGCGGGTGCCGGCCAGTCGGCGGATCCGGGCGACCACGTCGTGCGAGGTCATGCCGCCGGACTTGTCGACGACGACCAGCCCCGACGCGTCGGTCACGGTCGGTCACTGCCGGGGGCGTCGGGCTCGCCGTCAGGGCCGTCCTGAGGGCCGTCCTGAGGGCCGTCGTCGAGCATCACGTCGTCCTCGTGCGGCTTCTTGTACGGGTCGGCGTCGCCGGCGTACGTCGCACCCGCGGACGCGGCAGCCACCTGCTCGTCGGACTGGCGAGCCTTGTTGAGCAGCTCGTCGAGGTGGCGAGCATTCTCCGGCAGCGCGTCGTGGATGAAGCTCAGCGACGGGGCGTGCCGCATGCTGAGCTGCTTGGCCACCTCCGAGCGGATCAGCCCGCGGGCCGACTCGAGGGCCGCCGCGCTCGCGGCAACCTCGGCCTCGGCACCCAGCACCGTGTAGAACACCGTGGCCTGCTGGCTGTCGCCGGACACCCGGACGTCGGTGATGGTCACGAAACCCAGCCGCGGGTCCTTGATCCTTCGTTCGAGCATCTCCGCGACGATCACCTGGATCCGGTCGGCGATCTTCCGTACGCGTGGGCTGGCCATGTTCCTAACTCCTCCGGGTGACGGGTGGCGGCGGGTTCATCACGGTATGTAGCCGAACCTGCGGTTCCCGTGGCCTGTGGACCATGGGAAGCGCAGGTTGACCGACATACCGTGATGAACCTCCTGACTCAGCTGCGCGGGATCTCGCGCATCTCGAACGACTCCACGACATCGCCGATCTTGATGTCCTGGAAGTTCTTGAGCACCAGGCCGCACTCGAAGCCCTCGCGGACCTCGGACGCATCGTCCTTCTCCCGCTTCAGCGAGGCCAGGTCGAGGTTGTCGGCCACGACGGCATTGTCGCGCAGCAGACGAGCCTTGGCGTTGCGCCGGATGGTGCCCGAGGTGACCATGCAGCCGGCGATGTTGCCGATCTTGCTGGAGCGGAAGATGTCGCGGATCTCGGCCTGGCCGAGCACCGACTCCTCGAACTCCGGCTTGAGCATGCCCTTGAGCGCCGCCTCGATCTCCTCGATCGCCTGGTAGATGACCGAGTAGTAGCGGATCTCGACACCTTCCTTGTCGGCCATCTCGGTCGCCTTGCCCTGGGGCCGGACGTTGAAGCCGATGATGATGGCGTCCGAGGCTGCCGCGAGGTCCACGTTGGTCTCGGTGATCGCACCGACACCGCGGTCGATGACCCGAAGGCTGACCTCGTCGCCGACGTCGATCTTGGCCAGCGAGTCCTCGAGGGCCTCGACCGAACCGGACACGTCGCCCTTCAGGATCAGGTTGAGCTCCTGGCTCACGCCCTTCTCCATGGAGGCCATGAAGTCCTCGAGGGTACGACGCACGCGGCGCTTGGCCTGCATGGCCGCCCGCTCGCGCGACTCCCGCTTCTCGGCGATCTGACGGGCCATCCGGTCGTCATCCACGACGATCAGGTTCTGGCCGGCACCAGGTACGGCGGTCAGACCGAGGACCATCGCCGGTCGCGACGGGGTTGCTTCCTCGATGTTCTCGCCGTGCTCGTCGAGCATGGCGCGGACCCGGCCGTGAGCCGGGCCGGCGACGATCGAGTCGCCCACCCGGAGGGTGCCGCGCTGGATCAGCACGGTGGCGACGGGACCACGGCCACGGTCGAGGTGGGCCTCGACGACCAGACCCTGAGCGTCCTGGGTCGGGTTGGCACGCAGGTCGAGGGACGCGTCCGCCGTGAGGATGACCGCCTCGAGCAGCTTGTCGAGGTTGAGCTCGGACTTGGCCGAGACGTCGACGAACATCGCGTCGCCGCCGTACTCCTCGGGCACCAGGCCGTACTCGGTCAGCTGGCCGCGGACCTTGGTCGGGTCGGCGTCCGGCTTGTCGATCTTGTTGACGGCGACCACGATCGGTACGCCGGCGGCCTTGGCGTGGTTGAGCGCCTCCACCGTCTGCGGCATCACGCCGTCGTCCGCCGCGACCACGAGGATCGCGATGTCGGTGGCCTGAGCACCACGGGCACGCATGGCGGTGAACGCCTCGTGACCCGGTGTGTCGATGAAGGTGATCCGGCGCTCTTCGCCGTCGACGTCGGTGGCGACCTGGTAGGCACCGATGTGCTGGGTGATGCCACCGGCCTCCTTGTCGACGACGTTGGCGTTGCGCAGGGCATCGAGGAGCTTGGTCTTTCCGTGGTCGACGTGACCCATCACGGTCACGACCGGCGGACGGACCACCAGGTCGCTCTCGTCGCCCTCGTCCTCACCGAACTCGAGGTCGAACGACTCGAGCAGCTCGCGGTCCTCGTCCTCGGGGGAGACGACCTGGATGTTGTAGTTGAGCTCCTCACCGAGCAGTTCGAGGGTCTCGTCGTTGACCGACTCGGTCGCGGTGACCATCTCGCCCAGGCTGAACAGCATCTGGACCAGCGCTGCGGCATCGACGCCGATCTTCTCGGCGAAGTCGGTCAGGGACGAACCACGCGCCAGACGCACGGTCTCGCCGTCGCCCTTGCGGACGCGCACGCCACCGATCGTCGGGGCCTGCATCTGCTCGAACTCCTGGCGACGAGCGCGCTTCGACTTGCGGCCTCGGCGCGACGGGCCACCCGGACGACCGAAGGCGCCCTGGGTTGTGCCACGACCACCGGAGCCGGGGCGACCACCGGGGCGGCCTCCACCAGAGGGCGGGAAGCCACCGGGGGCACCACGACCTGGAGCGCCGGCGCGGGGCGCCACCGCGAGCCGGTGCACCGCCGCCGCGGCCGCCCGGAGCGGGGCGACCAGGGGCGCCGCCACGGCCACCAGGTCCACCGGGCCCACCAGGACCGCCGGGACGGCTGCCGGGGCCCGAGCCGAACGCGGCTGGGGACTTCGGCATCATCGCCGGGTTCGGACGAGGCATGCCGGATCCGGTGTCGCGGGCACCACCGTCACGAGCGGCCGCCGGGCGCGGAGGACGCTGGTCGCCCGGCGCGGGCGCCGCGGGACCACGATCGGGCGGAGCCGGTCGACGGCCCATGCCCTGGCTGGGCGCGAACGGGTTGTTGCCGGGACGTGGCGCACCCGGACGAGCCGACGGACGCGGTGTGGGCGCCTTGGGCGACGCCGCAGCCTGGGCCGCGGGAGCCTCGGGCTCCGCGGTTGGTTCGGCAGCGGTGTCGGGGCCGGTGTCGGCGGCCGGTGTCGGGGCCGGTGCCGGTCTCGGCGGGCGTGCCAGTGTCGGGGGCGGGCTCCGGCTTGCGCGGACCCGGCTTCGGGCCGGGCCTCGCGGGGCTCGGGGCCGGAGCCTCGGTGAACGCCGCAGCCGGCGCGGAGGACGCAGCGGCGGGCGCGGCAACCTCGGGGGCCTGGTCGGCAGACTTCTCGGGCGCACCGGTGACGGCTGCCGCTTCTGCGGCGGGGCGGGGCGCCGGAGCCGGCTTGGCGGCCGGCTTCGCGGGTGCGGGGGCAGGAGCGGCAGCTGACTTCAGCTTGTCGCCGTACTCCTTCTTGAAACGCATTTCGACAGGGGGCTCGACCGTCGACGACGCCGACTTGACGAACTCCCCCATCTCCTTGAGCTTTTCGAGAACGAACTTGCTCTCGACGCCGAACTCTTTTGCGAGTTCGTGGACTCGGACCTTAGCCACGCTTCTCCTTCTGGTCCGAGCCCCTCCTTCGGGGTGATTCGGACCGCTAGTGGTGTTGCATGCTCATCGGGAAGAACTCATCGAGTGCTCATGAGCTGCTGCTCCAGTTTCTGTCGGTCGATCACGGTCAGTTGCTCGAGTTGAGATAGTCCCTCACCGGTTCGCTGGCCAACCCCGTCCCGGCCCTGAGGGCCCGGGCGAAAGCTCGCCGGCGTACCGCGAGGTCGTAGCACGCGGTCGTGGGATGCAGGTGCGCTCCGCGACCGGGGGCCGTTCGGTGAGGATCGGGTACGACGACCTCTCGGCCATCCGTGCCCGTCCCTGCGACGACCCGCAGCAACTCGCTCTTGGTGGCCCGCTCCCGACATCCGATGCACGTGCGGACAGGATCGTGCTTTGTCCGGGCAGGCAGAAAGTGTTCGTGAACCACTGCAGGGAAGTCTAACGCGTCGCGGCGTCAACCACGAACCGGCCATGCTGCGGGACCATAACGATCAGATCAGTTACCGGTCTGGACTGGCTCAGTCCCCCCGCTAGCGTGGGCCCATGGAAAATGACCACTTCGTGGATGACTTCGACGGTCCCGATCTCGACGAGTCGGTCTGGCTGCGGCACTACCTGCCGGCCTGGAGCTCGCTGGCGGAGACGGCCGCGACGTACTCCCTCGCCGACTCCTGCCTGACCCTTTCCATCCCGACGACGCAGGGGCTGTGGTGCGCCGTCGACCACAGCCCGGCGATGCGGCTCTCGGGCATCCAGTCCGGCAACTTCTCGGGACCGGTGGGCAGCACCGTCGGCCAGCAGCCGTTCCTGCCCGGCCAGGTCGTGCTGAAGAGCAGAAGACCATGCGCGGCTTCCTGCCGACCGGCGGCCACCTGGAGATCAAGTGCCGGATGGCGCTCTCGCCGAGGTCGATGGGCGCGCTGTGGCTGGCCGGCTACGAGGACCAACCGGAGCAGGCCGGCGAGATCTGCGTGACCGAGATCTTCGGCAAGGACGTCGTGCCGGGCGAGTCGGCCGAGGTGGGGGTCGGGCACAAGCAGATCCGGGACCCCAACCTGGTCCATGACTTCGCTGCCCCCCGCCTGGAGATCGACGTGGCCGACTTCCACACCTACGCGGTCGACTGGGACTCCGAGGAGTCGGTGTTCACCGTCGACGGCAAGGAGGTACGCCGCTGCTCGCGGCCGCCGACGTACCCCATGCAGCTGATGCTGGCCGTCTTCGACTTCCCGGAGTGGTCGACCGGCGATGACGACCACCTCGTGCCGGACTCGTCGTGGACTGGATCGTGCGACACTGGATACCCCATTCGAATGCTCGCTTCGCTCCGCTTCGAACAGGGACCCGGATGAGCCTGCAGTGCCCGACGACGCTGATCGTCGCCAGGCATGGCCAGGCCGAGTACGAGCTCGACGTCTGGGCGGATGCCGGTGGCAGTCTCACCCGGCTCGGCCGGACCCAGGCAGCCGACCTCGCGGCTGGCCTGGCCGGCCGGAAGATCGCCCACGTCTACACCAGCACCCTTGCCCGCGCCGTCCAGACCGGCGAGATCGTCGCGAACCGGCTCGGCGTCGCGGTGACGACGCGCGAGGGCCTGCGGGAGTTCGAGTCCGGCGAGCTTGCGGGCACGTCGATGGACGTCGACCCGTTCCTGGAGACCTATGCCCGGTGGCTCGCCGGTGACCTCGACGTCCGGATCCCTGGCGCGGAGTCGGGGCACGAGCTGGTCGAGCGGATGGGTGCGACCCTCGCCGAGATCGCCGATCTCCACCGGGGCGAGACGGTGCTGGTGGTCAGCCACGGCGGGGTCATGCGGCTGACGTTGCCGCTGTTGGCCCGGCTCGGGTCCGTCGAGGCGGTCGTGCTGGAGAACTGCGCGATGGTGGAGATCGCGATCGACGCGGACGACTGGTCGGTCCGGGCCTGGTAGGTCAGGGGTTGGGGTTGCGCCTCGTCGGAACGGATGTCGATCCGCCAGCCGGTCAGCCGGGCCGCGAGGCGCGCATTCTGCCCCTCCTTGCCGATCGCCAACGACAGCTGGAAGTCGGGTACGACGACTCGCGCCGACCGCGCCTCCAGGTCGACGATCTCGACGGCGGTGACCTGGGCCGGCGAAAGCGCGTGGGCCACCATCTCCGCGGGGTCCTCGGACCAGTCGACGATGTCGATCTTCTCGCCGTGCAGCTCCGACATCACGTTGCGGACCCGCTGTCCCATCGGCCCGATGCAGGAGCCCTTGGCGTTGACGCCGGGAGTCGACGTGTGGACCGCGATCTTGGTGCGGTGGCCGGCCTCGCGTGCGATCGCCGCGATCTGGACGGTGCCGTCGGCGATCTCCGGCACCTCGAGCGCGAACAGCTTCTTGACCAGGTTGGGGTGGGACCGCGACAGGGTGATCTGCGGACCGCGCATGCCCTTGCGGACGCTGATCACGATGCACTTGAGCCGCGCGCCGTGCTCGTAGCGCTCCCCCGGCGCCCGCTCGCCGAGCGGCAACAGCGCCTCGAGCTTGCCGAGGTCGACCATCACGTCGTCGGGGTTGCGGCCCTGCTGGATGATGCCCGAGACGATGTCGCCCTCCTTGCCCGAGAACTCACCGAACCGGATGTCGTCCTCGGCGTCGCGCAGCCGCTGCAGCATGATCTGCTTCGCGGTGGTGGCCGCGATCCGGCCGAAGCCGTCGGGGGTGTCGTCGTACTCGGTGACGACATTGCCCTCCTCGTCGACCTCCGAGGCCAGCACCGTGACGTGACCGCTCTTGCGGTCGAGCTGCACTCGCGCTCGGGCCTGCGCGCCGGGCGTCTTGTGGTACGCCGTCAGCAGCGCCTGCTCGATGGCCTCGACGAGGACCTCGAACGAGATCTCCTTCTCACGTTCCAGCATCCGCAGGATGCTCAAGTCGATGTCCATCAGTCCTCCCCCTCGCCGGAGTGGCTGCCCGAGTGGCTGGCCGACTCGCGGGTCTTGCGGTTGAACTCGATCTGCACCTTCGCCTTGGCGATGTCCGCATAGGCCAGCCGACGCTGCTCGCCGTCGACGTCCCCGTCGACGTGCAGGGTCACCGAGTCGTCGTCGCTGGCGCCGATCCGGCCGATGACCTCGCCCCCGTCCTCGAGGGAGACCTTGACCAGACGGTCGGCGTTGCGCCGCCAGTGCCGGGGCAGAGTCAGCGGCCGGTCGACGCCGCGCGAGGTGACTTCGAGCGTGTACGCCTGTTCGCCCATGACGTCGGAGGCGTCGAGGACGCGGGAGACCTCCTTGGTGGCATCGGCCACGTCGTCAAGGGTCAGGGCGCCGTCCTTGTCGACGGCCACGCGGAGGATCCGGCGCCTGCCGGCAGGGGTGAGTTCGACGGCCTCGACATCGAGGCCGATCGCTGACAAGGGGTCGTGGAGTTCCGCTTCGATGCGGTCCCGGGTTGCGTCCTGTCTGCTCACGCGCTCCGACCTCCTTGTGTTGTTGTCGAGTCCAAGCGTAGCGGCTGGCGCGGGGCCTTTGCGTCAGCGGCTCGGACCGCTCGGCGCCGGCCGGCCGGTGACTCAGCCGGTGACTGAGCCGGTGACTCGGCGCTGACTTGTAGGGTCGACGCCGTGTCCCCCCGCAGCCATCTCCGGATGACCCGTCGTACGACGATCGGGTCGGCGCTGCTGCTCGCTGGTGGTTGCACAGTCGACGACGACGGCGAGCCCGGGGCCCTTCCCAGCGAGTCGCCCGGGGTGTCCGACGCGGACTTCGACCTCGGCCTGCTCGACGAGGCCCGGGCGCGGCTCGCGGCCATGCTCGAGCTGGTCCGCCGGGCCTCCCGAAAGCATCCGGGCCTGGCGCCCGCGCTGACCGGGCTCGCGGACCTGCACCAGGCCCACGACGACCTGCTCGCCGACGCCGCCTCCGCATCCGGGTCCTCCACACCGGCTCCGGTACGCATTCCGGCGGGCAGCGGCAAGGCGCTGGATCTCGTCCGCACCCGCGAACTCTCCCTGCAAGGCGAGTTCGCCGACCTGGCCCGGCGGGCCCGCAGCGGCCCGCTCGCGCGGTTGCTGGCCAGCATGTCCGCCGCCATCGCCCAGCACGTCTCCGGGGCTCCCCCGCGGATCGCGCGGGGACGTCCATGAGCACTCTGGAAACCCTGCAGTCAACGCTTGCCGCCGAGCATGCCGCGGTGTGGGTGTTCGGAACGCTCGGAGCGCAGACCTCGCAGTCGGGTCAACCCGCCTTGTACGCGCTGATGACCACCGGCTACACCACCCACCGCAGCCGGCGCGACCAGCTGATCCGGGCCGTCCGCGACCTCGGTGTCGAGCCGGTCGCCTCCGACGTCGCCTATGAGCTTCCCAACGACCTGTCGACAGCCGCCAAGCTCACCGCGGCGGCGTTGCAGATCGAGACGAGATGCGCTGGCGTGTACGCCGACCTCGTGGCCAACACCTACGGCGACCAGCGCCGGTGGGCGATCGTGGCCCTGACTGACACAGCCGTTCGAGAACTCAGCTTCCGCGGGAGCCCGGAGACGTTCCCCGGCATGCCCGAACTCGCCGACCGCTGAACGAGCGGGCCGGGCCACAACGCCCAACGGTCCGCGAACCTGGATTGCGAGGAAGTCCCGAGATCTTCCTCGAAATCACCTGGTCTGCGGACCGCTGTATTGGCCCCGTGACGCCATGTGGAAGTCCGCAGTTGCAAGGAGGTAGAACAAATCACTTCTGCGGACGTTACGATCCTTCATCAGCAGTCCGTACGTCCCGGCTAGGCATACTCACCACCATTTTCGTGCAGTTTCTCCGATTGCATAAACCTGCAGAATCGGCGCCGGTCAGAGCCCGGTCACAGCCAGGCTTTGAGCAGGTCCGGGATCTCCGAAAGCCGATGGGCCACCGCGTCGGGCTCGCCTTCGCTGTGCCCGACCTGGCTGGCCGGGATGCTGCTGTGCGGGATGTGGATCGCCTTCATCCCGGCGGCATGCGCGCCCCAGATGTCGTCGTACAACCGATCCCCGACGTAGACGCAGCGGGCCGGATCCGTCGCGCCCACCGCGTCCATGGCCGCGGCGAACGCTTTCGGCGAGGGCTTGGTCCACGGGATCTCGCTGGTGTAGACGTCGCGCGTCGATGAGGTCGAGCACCTCGTCCCTCCTGAAGAACCCCTCGTGCCAGGCGCGCGGCCAGATCGTGTTGGACAGGATCCCGACCTTGATTCCCACGCTGCGCAGGCTGCGGAACAAGGGGCCCACCTCTGGATCGGTGAACGTGTGCGGCTCCCAGAAGTCGAAGTACGCCGTCAGCAGGTCCGCGTCGTGCTCCAGCCCGGCCTCGGTGAACAGGTCGGCCACCCCGGCGCTCTGCTGGTGGTCGCGGCTGCGGCCCCAGATCGTCTCGCCGGCCTGGTGGAGCCTGGCCGCGTTGACGGGATGGTCGTCATCCCCGGCGTCGCGCACCGCCTGGGCCAGCGCCAGCGACTCGGCGTGGAAGTCGATGTCATGCCATCGGGTCAGGGTGCCGCCCCAGTCGAAGATAACCGCCTCGATGCTCATCCCCCGCAACCTATCCAGTGCCCGTCGGGGACGTGCCACGGGCTCGTCGTCCTCAACGAGATCTGATGTCCCTCCGAAGTGGTTGCCGCACGAGTCGCGATAGCGACCGATTTGCAGGGATCACCGGCCTCTCAACGTCCCGGATGTCAGGCCGTCGGATGCTCGGCATGCGACACGTCGCGCGATCCGACGCGCAGCTTCTCCTCGAGGATGTCGTGGCGAGCCCGTGCGGATCGAGCCGCGGACGGCTGGGCCTCGACCACTGGCTCAGGCCCGCGCGTCCGTGCTGCCGCCGCACGTCCAAGGGCTCGCTCCGTGACGGTCGAGGACCCGTGACCCGGGCGACCTCGAGTCCGACTCGGCGCAGGCGCTGCTCCTGTGGCCACGTCCTTGCTGTGTCGGATCGCGCCGCGATGGTCCGCGCCGTCGTACTCGACCACGAGTCCGGCTGCCTCGTCGAGCAGATCGGCGATGCCCAGCAGGCGGCCGTCGCGGTCCAGGATCGCGCAGTTGACCAGCGGCATGAGGCAGTTGGCAGTCGAGTACCAGATGAGCCGAACCTGGTCTCGATCGGTGACCAGCTGTGTTCGCTGGCGAGGCGAGCGCATCGCGAACCGACGCGATTCGCCACCAGCCGCGGTGACGCTCGGCGTAGCGGCGCATTCGCACGATCGATGGCTGCTCGCCGAACCGCCATCGATCATCCGGATGGGACGCACGCCGCCCGGACGTCGCCGATGCGACGCGTCTCGGCGAAGGTCGGAAGCGCTCTCGACCTGGTGATCCGCAGTCACAGCTTCGGTGACGACCTCGACGAGGCTCGCCGTTCGTGGCTCATCGTGACGTAGCGGTCGAGGCCGGACATTCCCGCGCGTCCACGATGGCAACTGCGCGGACCAGGAATCGCGACGGTCTGACCTGCTCGGCATTGCAGCCTGTTGGACGAGGCTGCGCGCCTGGCCATCGAGTACGACGACGCCGACCACCGATGACGCGAGGCGCCATCACAAGGAAGTCGAACAGCTTGCTCAGGATTCGCTGTTCGACCAGGTGCGATGGAGCAGTCGTCGGCACGCTAGACGACCGCCGGTGGTGGAGCGCGTCCAGCGAGGTCCGCGAGCCTGCGCCCGCGTCGGGCCGAGACCGGCCGCGCCTGGATCGACTCGACCGGCTGCACCAGACACTCTCGGGAGGACACACTTGGGTTCACCACTGAGTACGACGACGAACTGAGGATCGCTCGAACCGGTGCACGCTGCGCTCCGTACTACCACGAGGCTGTCGCTGGCAAGCCCTCCTGGACGGTCGACTCGACAGCGCGAACTGGCAGCAGCCGTCTGGGTGGGCGCCGGGCTGGCAGGCTGCGGTCAGCCGCGGACCAGGGCGGTCACGTGGCCGACCACGTCGGCGAGGGCGACCTCGGTGCGATCGCCGGTACGGCGGTCCTTGACCTCGACGACGCCGTCGGCGTACCCACGACCGACGACGACGATGGTCGGGACGCCGATCAGCTCGGAGTCCTTGAACTTCACGCCGGGGCTGACCTTCGTGGGGCGGTCGTCGAAGATCACGTCGAGGCCGGCGTCGCTGAGCTCGGCGGCGATGCGCTCGGCCTCGGCGTACACCGCCTCGTCCTTGCCGGTCGCCACCAGGTGCACGTCGGCCGGAGAGATCTCGCGCGGCCAGCACAGCCCGAGCTCGTCGTTGTTGCCCTCGGCGATCGCGGCGACCGCGCGGGATACGCCGATGCCGTAGGAGCCCATGGTGACGGTGACGAGCTTGCCGTTCTCGTCGAGCACCTGCAGGTCGAGCGCGTCGGCGAACTTGCGGCCGAGCTGGAAGATGTGGCCCATCTCGATGCCGCGCGCCGTCGCCAGGACACCCGACTCGCAGTTGGGGCACGGGTCGCCATCTCGGACCTCGGCCGCCTCGATCGTGCCGTCGGGCGTGAAGTCGCGGCCGACCACGAGGTCGATGACGTGGTGACCGGTCACGTCTCCGCCGGTCACCCATCGGGTGCCGACGGCGATGCGCGGGTCGACCAGGAACCTGATCTTGGTGGCCGACTTCTCGCCGAGCGCACCGGGGCCGATGTAGCCCTTCGCCAGGTCCGGGAACTCGGCGAAGTCCTTCTCGCCGAAGGGCTCGAACGCCGGCCGGGTGCAGCGCCGCCTCGAGACGCTTCTCGTCGACCTCGCGGTCACCGGGTACGCCGATGGCCAGTGGCTCGCGAGCACCGCCGGGGTGGGTGACCATGACGAGCAGGTTCTTGAGCGTGTCGGAAGCGGCCCAGGGCCGGTCCTCGCGCGCGAACTTCGTGTTGAGCAGGTCGACCAGGGTTTCGATCGTCGGGGTGTCGGGGGTGTCCTCCGCATGCGCCGCCGGCGCGTCGTCGTACGACGTCGGCTCGGGTGGGCGGACCCGGACGGCCTCCACGTTGGCGGCGTACCCGCAGACCTTGCACTCGACGAACGTGTCCTCGCCGATGTCGGCCTTCGCCAGGAACTCCTCGGACTTCGAACCTCCCATGGCACCCGAGTGCGCGGACACGATGACGTAGTCGAATCCGAGCCGGTCAAAGGTGCGGATGTAGGCCTTCCGGTGGAGGGCGTACGACGCGTCAAGGCCGGCGTCGGACGTGTCGAACGAGTACGAGTCCTTCATGATGAACTCGCGACCTCGGAGGATCCCGGCCCGGGGCCGCGCCTCGTCGCGGTACTTGGTCTGGATCTGGTAGAGCGAGAGCGGCAGGTCCTTGTAGGACGAGTACATGTCCTTCACGACGAGGGTGAACATCTCCTCGTGAGTCGGCCCGAGCAGGTAGTCGCCGCCCTTGCGGTCCTTGAGCCGGAAGATGCCGGGGCCGTACTCGGTCCAGCGGCCGCTGGCCTCGTAGGGCTCGCGCGGCAGCAACGCAGGGAACCGGAGCTCCTGTGCGCCGATCCTGCCCATCTCCTCGCGAATGATCCGCTCGACGTTGGCCAGCACCCGAAGGCCCAACGGCAGCCAGGTGTAGATCCCCGGCGCGCTGCGGCGGATGTAGCCGGCGCGGACGAGCAGCCGGTGGCTCGGCACCTCCGCGTCGACAGGGTCGTCGCGAAGCGTGCGGACGAAGAGCTTGGACATGCGCAGGATCATGCGGGCAAGGCTACGTGTGGGTCGGCCAGGCAGGCGAAGCGGTTTCGTTCCGGGGAAAGTGCAACCTTTTCGGCGCAACTCGCGTCAGAAGCACGTAGCCGCATTCGGGCGGCCGTTTCCAGGGGGGACCATGAAGAAGACACTGACCACGCTGGCCGTTGCTGCGGCAACCATCATCACCACCGCTGGAGCCGCCGCTGCCGCGCCGGTGTTCGACATCAAGCCCGCGGCGCTGACTCGCGGGGCCGACGTGCAGATAGCGCACATCGAGGGCCACTCCGTCGTCGACGGGTCGATCCGGATCGAGGTCCCGGCCGCCAGGGTCACCTTGCTCGGCAAGACCGGCAGCAGCTACGTGATCCAGACGCACAACGCCGACTACCGCAACGCGCAGGTCTGGAAGATGCGGCCGGACGGCTCGCGCACCCGGCTGCTGCACGGCCGAAGCGCCGAGGACGTGGTGCTGTCCGACAAGGGAGCGACGCTCGTCAGCGCGACCGGCGTCAGCGGCGGCAGGACTCAGCTGCTGGCGATCGACGTCGCCTCAGGCGACGTGTCGGGAGCCCGGAAGCTCAGGGGCCACGTGTCGGTGCTCGACGTGGGCCGCTGGCGGGTCGTCGTCGGCAGCTGGTCCCGGCCCCGCACCATGATCTGGAACCTCAAGACCCAGACGGCCCGCACCGTTGTGCACAAGGTCGGCTACTTCGCCGACCTGAGCAGCGACCGGTTCGCGTTCTTCACCAAGGACCCATACCGCGACGGTTGTTCCGTGCTCACCCACATCTCCAGCCCGGCCGACCGCGTCTGGCGCAGCTGCGACGAGCGGATCGAGACGGCGAACGCCGACGGCTCCCGGATCGCGACGGTCCACATCCTGTCCGACGGCATCGGCCCCAACCGGTTCATCGTCCGCACGGCGACCGGCGGGAAGCTCGCGACGTACAACACGGCTGGCTACTTCGGGCTCGCCCAGTTCGAGGACAGGAACGACCTGCTGCTCGACACCACGGGCAAGAAGAAGGCCGCCACTGTGCGGTGCGACCTGAGCGGCTGTGAGCGGGCGTCCGACCTCCGCGACGCCGAGTTCTAGCGGGGTGGGGAAGGGCGGCCCGTCGGCTCTAGGAGCTGCGGGCCGCCTTCAACGCCGTCCGGATCATCGGCACCTGGAGGGGCAGCCGCGCGAACAGAGCGGTCTTCAGGCCCGTCCGCCTGCTGCGCTTGACGTCGTTGGCGACCTTGACGTTGCCCGGGAAGACAAAGACGAGAAGCGCCGCGCTCGCCCAGCCGGCAGCCTTGCGGCTCCTCGGGTGCATCAGCCCGGCCGCACAGGCGAGCTCGGCGACACCGCTGCCGAGGATGACCTCGCGATGCCTGGGCACCCACGTCGGCATCATGGGCTGGTAGACCTCGGGCTTCACCAGGTGTACGACGCCACTGGCGGCGAAGAGTCCGGCCAGCCCGAGGACGTCCTTGGGAATGTTCACGGACGCGACCCTAGCGACCTCCCATCCTGACGGCGTGGGCGAGGTCGTTGACCAAGGCGTCCCGGGTCGCGACCGGCTCGAGCCCGAAGCTGCGTTCGATGGTCGCCATGATCGACGTGGTGTCGTAGACCCTGTGGTCGACGCCGGAGCGACGGAACGCGCGCGAGAGCACCAGCGCCGGGATCCGGGTGCCGGGGCCCCACGCGTCGTGGGCGCCGACCGTGCCACCGGTCCCGGGCGGGGAGACGTGGTCCCACTGACCACCGAACTCGTCGTAGGTCACGACGACCAGCGTGTCGCGTCGGCCTGACGGACCGTTGGTGACCGCCTTGAGCAGCTTGACCAGGTGGCTGGACTCCGTCCGGCTCACTGGCGTAGCCGGGGTGCTCGTTCTCGGCGCCGTACGGCTTCACGAAGCGACACCGTCGGCAGGTTCCCGTTCCTCGCGGCCGGCGAAGAACCGCTGTCTCGTCCCGAAGGTGTTGACGGCCGGGCTGCGCCGGGTGCGTAGTCGGCGAAGTAGTTGAACGGCTGGTGGTGGTACTGGAAAAGCGGCCCGGGTTGACCGGCCTCGGCGTCGCGCCAACCGCCCGAGTACCAGTTCCAGGTGATGCCCGGCATCGGACAACCGGTCGCCGATGTTGGGGTACACGCTCGTCGTCGATCAGCGGGATCGAAGCGCCCGTTGGGCTGCGCGGCGGCACTGGCCGGCTGGACGGTGTTGACGGCGAAGTCGCCGCAGGCGTCTGGTTCGTCGTTGAGCGGTCGGATCCGCACACTCCTGGGTCAGCTGTCCGTCGACGACCGGACCCGTCGGGGACGTAGTGCGGATAGGTGTTGACCATCCCCGTTCGGCATCGAGGACCGAGTTCAGCGCACCGCCGGCTCGCCGCCACTGGTGTCGAGAGGCGCGCGCGCCGCGATCAGCCACTGGTGGTTGAGGAACGAGCCACCGAACGCGCCCTGGAAGAAATGGTCGGCCACGACGTAGTGCGGGTGCGCCGTCGCGGTGCAGGTACTTGTAGATGGGAAGCTGCTTGGTGCGGTAGCGGCCCATGGGTCAGGCCCGACCGCGTCGGACCCGGTCGACGTACCGGTTCTGCTGGCCGCCGTTGATCTGGTACTGCTCCTGGTAGAACCGGTGGACGAGGTCGCGAGTGCAGCCACCGGGCAGGGCGCCCGGGGAGCCCTTGAGGACGCCGTTCGGTGCGGAGACGCCCGGCGGCGGACAGGTCTTGTCGTCGGCCGCGATGTAGTTGTCGATGGTGAACGAGTCGGTTGCGGAAATGGCTGGCCGCGATCCCGTGCGCGGCGTCCTGACACCTGTCCGACAGTGGCGGGTGTCGCGAGGTTCACGTCAACCTGCGGGAGGCATGAGTACGCTCGTCCCGTCCTGGGCGACCTGCTGGTCTTCTCGGCCCTCGTCGCGTCGGCGATCCCGTTCGACGTGCCGGCCGTTGACCCTGCCCCAGCTGCCGTAGAGGTTGTCGAACGAGTGGTTCTCCTCGTAGATGACGACGAGGTGCTTGAAGCGGCCGGGCAGCTTCGGCTTGGCCTTCGCGACCACGGCATGGTTGGCCGATGCGGCCGGGGTGATCGTGGCAACCGCGGGGCTACCCGGTCCCGCTCCCGCAACTCCTGCCGCCAGCACCGCGAGCGGATGCCAGCACAATTTTCGTCAAGTCCCGCTTCATGACTACTCCTCCGATCTCGGACGCCCGGACATTCCTCCGGTCCGACCTAACCACTGGGAGGAGGCGAATGGGAGCCCAAAGGGTGCAAATGCCGTTCAGAACATGATCGTGGTGAAGCGCGCAGTCTCCTTGAAACCGACGGTCTCGTAGGCCCGGCGCGCAGGCAGGTTCCACTCGTTGACGTACAGCGACACGACCGGCGCGATCGTCGCTCGGACCTGCTGCACGACCGCAGCCATCCCGATGGTGGCCAACCCCTCGCCACGGCGGTCGGGGGCGACGTACACGCCCTGGATCTGGGCGGCGTACGGCGACACGCACGCCACCTCGGCCTTGAACAGCACCTTGCCGTGCTCGAGGCGGACGAACGACCAGCCTCGCGAGATCAGCTGGCTGACCCGGGCCCGGTAGACCTCGGCGCCGCCCCCGAACTCGGGCGAGATGCCGACTTCCTCGGTGTACATCGCGACGCAGGCTGGATACAGGGCAGCGAGATCGGAGCGGCGGGTCACCCGAACCTCGGGGTCGGGGGCGATGGCCGGCGGGCCCGCGATCTCCAGATGTGGCTGCCCGCTGCGGATGTCTCGGGGCTTGCCCCAGTCCGCGGCGACCTTCTGCCAGAACGCGTCCACTGGTTCCTGTGGGCCGACGAGGGTCGTGATCGTGCGACGCCTGGTGAGCGCGCGTTCGGCGAACGCCTCGGCGTCCTCGCGGCTGCACTGCACCGGGACCAGGTTGGCCCCCGCGTGGCAGGCCGCCACCAGTCGCCCGTCGCGGAAGCGTCCCCAGACCTCACCGCCCAGCCAGCGAGGCAGGAGCTGGGTGGTCCGGGCCCGGTAGTCGGCGAACACGTTGACCACCGGGTCCTGGGCCGCGAGCGCCAGGAACTCGTCGAGGTCGTCGGCGCCGAGCAGGCGGACGCCGTGCCGCTGGGTGAGCACGGTGGCAGCCTAGACCGCCCTGTCGGCGAACCGAATCAGCCGGAACGGCCGATCAGGAGGAGCCGTGCCCGGAGTTCCACCGGAGCCGTGACCCGGAGTTGTCATCCGAGCCGCCCCCCGAACCACCGCCCGGACCCGAGTTGTCATCCGAGCCACCCCCCGAACCTCCGCCCGGACCCGAGTTGTCATCCGAGCCACCACCTGCCCGGACCCGAGTTGTCATCCGAGCCACCGCCCGGACCCGAGTTGTCATCCGAGCCACCGCCCGAGCCGGGCCCGGAGTTGTCGATCCGAGCTCATCGCCCGACCCGGGCCCGGAGTTGTCGGTTGGCTCCTCGCCCGACCCGGGCCCGGAGTTGTCACTCGGGTCATCGCCTGACCCAGCGCCGGAGTTGTCACCCGAGTCGTCGGTCGTGATCCGGGCCGGAGAGGTCGCTCGCATCGTCGTTCGATCGCGGACCGGAGTCGTCGGCATCGTGACTCGCGTCGTCGGAGGGTGACTCGGACGGCCGGTCGTCATTCGCGTCGTGGGTCACGGTCAAAGGCGACACCCACAGGGGGTCGTGTGAGGTTTCGACCGACTCCATCACCGTCCAGGCTGAGGCGGCGGCGACGACGCCGCCCGCGATCACGGCGCCCGCCGCCCACAGCCCGACCCCGCCGAGCCAGCGGATGCGCGGTTCGGCACCGTCGCCCTCCTGACCACCGGCAGCCAGCACGACCGGACGGCGGCGCGCGTCGTGGGTCGAGTCGGGAACACTCACGCCACCAGCCTCCCCCTCCGCGGCGGTGGACACAATGTCCATCCGTACTAGTACTCGCGGCCGCGTTCCGAGGATCGCCTGGTCGCCCAGAGCGCGGCCTGAGTGCGGTCAGTGACACCCACCCGCTGGAAGATGTGCGTCAGGTGCGCCTTCACCGTGCGCTCGCTGATGCCGAGGCGCCGGGCAATGCTCTTGTTGGGAAGGCCCTGGGTCACCAGGCGCAGCACCTCCTCCTCGCGATCGGTGAGCACCGCCGGCTGCGACGCTCGGCGTGGCGACTGGAGAGCACGGCCCGCGCGGCGCGGGGGTCCAGCGGCGAACCGCCCGCGCAGCACCTCGCGAATGCCGTCAAGGATCACCTCCGGCTCGGCATGCTTGAGGAGATAGCCGTCCGCACCCGCCTCGACGGCCTCCATGATCCAGCTCTTGTCTGCAAGGGAGGTGAGCACGAGGATGGAAATCGACGGGTCCTGCGCCCGGATCAGCGCGGTCGCCTCCACGCCGTTCATGCCGGGCATGGAGAGATCCATGAGTACGACGTCTGGCTCGAGTTCCTCCGCCAGCCGCACCGCCTCCTCACCGCTCTCGGCCTCGCCGACAACCTCGAGGTCGTCGGTGGTGGAGAGCAACGAGACCAGGCCGCCGCGCAGGATGGCGTGGTCGTCGACGATCAGGATCCTGCTCATTTCTTCATCCCTCCGGAACGGATCGGCACGGATATGTCGGTGCGGGTGCCCTGGCCGGGCGCGGACCGGACGGTCAGGCTGCCGCCCGCGTCGGTCACCAGGTCGGAAAGCCCGCGCAGTCCGACGTGCCCCTCGGCAACCCGCTTGGCGAGGCCGTCCTCGTCGAACCCGCGACCATCGTCGTCCACGACCATGGTGGCCTGGGAGGACTCGACGGTGACCGTCAGTTCGACGTGCTGCGCCGAGCTGTGTGATGCGACGTTGCGCAGGATCTCCTGCGCCGACCGGAACAGCACCCCCGCGGTCGCCTGGGGAATCCCGGCGGCGGCTTCGTCGACACGCAGATCGACGCGGATGCCGTTTCGCTCCAGCCGGTGTGCCAGCTCGTCGAGGGCACCGGCCAGTCCCTCCTCCGCCAGGTCTGGGCGGGTAGATGTCCACCAGGAGCGAACGGAGCTCGCCGACACAGGCGCGGAGCCGGCTGGAGGTTTCGCTGATGAGCGCGGCGTCGCGGTCCGGGTCGGCCGGCCCGAGCCGGGCCGCGTCGAGGGCGAACGTGACACCGGCAAGCTGCTGGACGATCCCGTCGTGCAGGTCGGCTGCGATCCGGCGGCGCTCCGTGCCCGAGGAGTCCGCAGCCAACTGCAGCAGACGCTCGCGGTCCTGCTGCTGTCGCTGGAGTCTCCGCGCCAGCGACCACGCCACCGGGATCTGCACGAGCTGGAGGACGACCAGCCCGCCGAGGGCTGGTGGCGCGTACTTGCGCCATTGGTCCTGCCCCGCCTGGGCGACCGCGTCGTACCGGAAGTAGGCCTCGAACAACAGTGGCCTGCCCGTCGTGCTGCGCACCCCGACGTACACCTCGAGCAGCTTCTCGAAGGGGCGCTCGTAGCGGTTCTCCGGCTTGTCGAGGTCGCTGATCTCCGAGTCGGGTCGAGCCGTCCCTGAGCGCGGCGAGCTCGTCCTCGCTCGAGCGCGAACGTCCTGCCGATGAGCCGGCTCTCGTCCGCGTAGACGACGCGACCTTCGGCGGTCCAGACCTTCACGCGCACCAACGATCCCTGGATACGTGGGCGCGCATCGCCTCGCGGAACCTCGTCGACGGCCGAATGGGTCACCGGCGACCACGTCATCGCTCAGCAACGGCTCGGCGATTCCCGTGGCGCTGATCCAGGTCACCTCGCGCGCGGACTCAATCGCCTGCTCGGTGCCGGCTTGCCGCGACAGCGCCGCAATGATCGCCGCGAGCACGGCCATCACCACGAGGCCTGCCGCGGTGAACCGGGCCACGAGGCCACCCACTGAGACCGGGCGCGCGTGCAGGCGGTCGCGGCGCCAGACAGATCCCATGCATCGATGCTAGGGACAAGCAACTGAAGCGGATCGACCGATGATGCTAGTACCAAGGTTCACTGGGCCTGCATGCGCTCAGCCCGGACCCGGCGCGCACCGCCCGCAGCGGCGAGGTCCACGCCACCACGACGGAGGCGACCCCTGTGGACGCGAACACGAACAGGGTCGGCACGAGCCCGATCAGGCCGACGACGACGCCCGCCAGGGCCGAGCCGCCAGTCCAGCCGACGCCCCAGGCCAGCATCCGGCCGGCCGTGTTCACGCGGCCCAGCAGATGTTCGGGAGTGACCTGCTGTCGGTAGGAGATCGAGTTGATCGTGATCATCGAGTAGAACAGGCTCCAGGCTCATCAGGGCCAGGGAAGCCAGCCACCACGACGTGACTGCCGGGACGGCGAACCCGGCCAGGCAGCTGAACGGCAATGCCGCCAGCGCGATCCGGGCCGCGGAGTAGCGCCGCAACAGCCACGGCAGGGCGAGCGAGGCGACCAGGCCGCCGACCGCCCAGGACCCGTAGACGAGACCGAAGCGCAGACCCTCGGTGCCGACGTCGAGGCGCCGGTCGATCCAGACCACCATCAGCGCGACGAAGCCGCCGCCACCGACACACTGGAGGAACCCGATGATCGTCATCGTCCGGACGCCGGCATGGTGGCCGAGGTAGGCCAGCCCCTCGCCGATGTCGCGGAACACCAGGCGGACCGTCAGCGGCGCCCGCGCCCGCGACGCGTCGTGCATCGGCCGGACGATGGTCGCGATGATCGCCGCTGACGCTGCGAAGGTGAGGGCGTCGAACGTGAGCAGCGTCGACGGGTGCACGACCGCGAGCGCGACGCCGACCAACGACGGCAGCGCGATCTCGTTGACGCTCTGGATGCTCCACGAGATCGAGTTGGCCTCGGCGATCCGGCCACGGCCGACCAGGGTCGGAATCGCTCCGAACACGGCGCCGTCGAAGAAGACGGCGATCGTCGGGCCGAGGAACGCGACCGCCAGCACGTGCGGCACGGTCACCTCACCCATCCAGTGCGCGAGCGGCAGGGTCGCGATCAGCGCCGTACTCAACACGTCGGCAGTGACCATCACCCGCTTTCGATTCCACCGGTCCGCCAGAGCGCCCGCGAACAGCCCGAACAGGAGGTACGGCGCGGCCTCGCAGGCCGCGACCAGCGCCGTCAGCGACGCCGAGTCGCTGATCCGGTAGACGAGGATGGGCAACGCGATGAGCGTGACGATGTTGCCTGCACCCGAGAGCGTGCGGGCCACCAGGTAGCGGACGAACTGCCCGTCGCGAAGCAGCCGGTCGTGCTCGGTGGCCGAGCCGCCGCCCCCGGTGGTCGAGCCGTCGCCCTCGGTGGTCGAGCTTGTCGAGACCACTACGCCGGCCTCCGTGGATCTGGACCGACTGCCCGTCCGGATCGACGGTTCGCAGGAACGAGCCGAAGTCCTCGTCGAAGCGCGTCACCGGGAATCCCGCTCCCTCCAGGCGCTGCTGCAACTCGCCGAGATCTGCCTCGGTGGCCAGGGTCAGGTGCACGCTCGCTCGCTCGCCGGCTCCGGTCACGATCGGGAGATCGTCGTCGTGCACAGGATGGATGCCCACGAATCCGCCGCCGCCGGAGGAGTACGTCGTGTGGCACCCGGAACTGGCCCGCCGACCATACCCAGGGCGGTCAGGAACCAAAGGAGTCGCTAGGCAGATCAGGGAATGTCCCATGAGTGGTCAAGGTCTGCGGCACTCCACGTCCCGTCCGCGGCCGTTCAGGCTCATCGCGGTCGGTCGACGCCCGCGACTGCCGCAGAGAACGACCGCTCGGCGGACACCTAGGAGACCGAGACCTCTGCGGCTGCGCCGTCGATGGGCTCCATGTCCTCAGCGAGACGCATCGCCTCCTCGATCAGGGTCTCGACGATCAGCGACTCGGGCACGGTCTTGATGACCTCGCCCTTGACGAAGATCTGGCCCTTGCCGTTGCCGGACGCGACGCCGAGATCAGCCTCGCGTGCCTCGCCCGGGCCGTTGACGACGCAACCCATGACCGCGACGCGCAACGGGACCTCCATGCCCTCGAGACCGGCGGTCACCTGGTCGGCGAGCTTGTAGACGTCGACCTGGGCGCGGCCGCACGACGGGCAGGAGACGATCTCGAGCTTGCGCGGGCGGAGGTTGAGCGACTGGAGGATCTGGATGCCGACCTTGACCTCCTCGACGGGGGGTGCGGAGAGCGAGACCCGGATCGTGTCGCCGATCCCCTCGGAGAGCAGCGCACCGAAGGCCGTCGCCGACTTGATCGTGCCCTGGAACGCCGGGCCCGCCTCGGTCACGCCGAGGTGGAGGGGCCAGTCACCGGCCGCGGCCAGCAGCTCGTAGGCGCGCACCATCACCACGGGATCGTTGTGCTTCACCGAGATCTTGAAGTCGTGGAAGTCGTGCTCCTCGAAGAGGCTGGCCTCCCAGACCGCGGACTCCACCAGGGCCTCGGGGGTGGCCTTGCCGTACTTCTCCATCACCCGCTTGTCGAGCGACCCGGCGTTGACCCCGATCCGGATGCTCGTGCCGCGGTCCTTGGCGGCCGCCGCGATCTGCTTGACCTGGTCGTCGAACTTGCGGATATTGCCCGGGTTGACGCGTACGGCGGCGCAGCCGGCATCGATCGCGGCGTAGACGTACTTGGGCTGGAAGTGGATGTCGGCGATCACCGGGATCTGCGAGTGCTGGGCGATCTGCTCCAAGGCGTCCGCGTCGTCCTGGCTCGGACAGGCGACCCGGACGATGTCGCAGCCGGTGGCGGTCAGCTCGGCGATCTGCTGCAGCGTGGAGTTGACGTCGGAGGTCAGCGTGGTCGTCATCGACTGCACCGAGACCGGGGACTCGCTGCCGACGCCCACCTTCCCGACCTTGATCTGCCGGGTGGGACGGCGCGGAGCGAGCACGGGCGGCGGTGCTTCGGGCATGCCGAGGCTGACGGTGGTCATGGCTGTCAGCGTACAAGTGGTCTCGACAAGCTCGACCACCGAAGCCGCTCGACCACCGAAGCCAGCTCGACCACCGAAGCCGGCTCGACCACCGAAGCGCGCTCAGGAGGTCAGGTGGATGGGCACGACGAGGTCGGCAGCGATCAGCACGACGCCCATGACCAGGAAGACGCTGGCCATCACGTACGCGATCGGCAACAGCTTGGCCACATCGACGTAGCCGGGATCGGGGCGGCGACGCAGGCGGGCGACGCCGCGGCGCAAGGCTTCGTAGAGGGCACCCGCGATGTGGCCACCGTCCAGCGGCAGCAGCGGCACGAAGTTGAACATCCCGATGAAGAAGTTGAAGGCCGCGATCAGCATCATCAGCGACAACAGCTTGTCCTCGACCGGGAACTGCTCGTGCGACGCCACCTCGCCGGCCATCCGGCCGCCGCCGACGATGCTCACCGGCCCGTTGACGTCACGCTCCTCGAGCCCGATCAGCGCCATCCCGACGTGCCAGACCTTGACCGGCATCGACCCCAGCGCCTTGACCGTCTCGACCGTCATCGTGTCCATCTGGCTGACGGTGTAGATCGGTCCCCCGGTCCCGAGGTGGGCCTCCGGTGTCACGCCCAGGAACCCGACCGGTGACAGCTTGGTCGGATCGGTGTCGTCGGTCGGCCGCGGCTGGACCTGGGTCGTCGCCTGGACCTGGATCAGCTTGCCGTCGCGCTCGATGCCGAGCGTGGCGACCTTGTCGTCGTTGGCCCGGATCGCCTTCTGCAGCTGGTCCCAGCTGGTGACCGGGGAGCCGTTGAACGATACGAACCTGTCGCCCTTCTGCAGCCCGGCGAGGACGGCCGGCGTCGGGTGGTTCTTCAGCTCGTCAGGCGTGCAGGCTCGCTCGTTCTCGGTCGCCGGCACGATGCACGGCGCAACCTCGTCGACCACCGGCTCGGCGACGATGTCGCGCGGGTTCCCCGCCGTGCTGAACACGACCCAGAACAGGAAGAACGCGATCAGGATGTTCACCGTCGGCCCGCCGGCCATCACGATGACCTTCTTCCACCAGGCCATCTTGTAGAACAGGCGATCGGCGTCGCCGGGCTTGACGTGTTCCCACTCCGCCGACCGGGCGTCGGAGATCAGCTGGGTGAACATGCCGGTGTTGGACTTGCGGACCTTGACGACCTGGTTGCCCTGCTCGTCGTACTCCACTTCCTCGGCGAGCTGCTCGGCGCCGGGCGGGAGCATGCCGACGATCTTGACGTAGCCGCCGAGCGGGATCGCCTTGACGCCGTACTCGGTCTCGCCGACCTGCTTGCTCCACACCGTCGGTCCGAAGCCGATGAAGTATTGGGTCACCTTCCCGCCGAACCTCTTGCACGGGATCATGTGCCCGAGCTCGTGCAGGCCGATCGACGTCAGGATGGCGACGACGAAGATCAGCACGCCGAGCGTGTAGTACAGGGCGGTCATCGAGGTCCTTCGGTGATGATGCGGCGGGCTTCCGAGCGCGCCCAGCCGTCGGCGGCGAGCACGTCGTCGACGGTCAGGTGCTCCTTCGAGGGTACGTCGTGGCGCCCCAGCACGCTCGCGACCGTGGGAACGATGTCGTTGAACCGCAACCTGCCCTGCATGAACTCCTCGACGCACACCTCGTTGGCGGCGTTGTAGACGGCGGGGGCGGTGCTGCCGGCCTCCCCGGCGGTCCGCGCGAGGGCGACCGCGGGGAACGCCTCGTTGTCGAGCGGGAAGAACTCCCACGTCTCCGGACTGCTCCAGTCCACTGCGGCGGCCGCATCCGGGATCCGATCGGGCCAGTTCAGGCCGAGCGCGATCGGGATCATCATCGTCGGCGGGCTCGCCTGCAGGAGCGTCGACCCGTCGACGAACTCGACCATCGAGTGCACGATCGAGGTCGGGTGGACGACGACCTCGATCCGGTCGAACGGGAGGTCGAACAGCAGGTGCGCCTCGATCACCTCCAGGCCCTTGTTGACCAAGGTCGCGGAGTTGATCGTGATCACCGGGCCCATCGACCAGGTGGGGTGGTTCAGCGCCTGCTCCGGCGTGACGGCGTCGAGCTCGTCACGGGTCCGCCCCCGGAACGGTCCGCCGCTGGCGGTCAGGACCAGACGCCGTACTTCCGGGGCGGTGCCGCCGCGCAGGCACTGGGCGAGCGCGCTGTGCTCACTGTCGACGGGCACGATCTGGCCCGGCTTCGCGCGCTCGACCACCAGCGGGCCGCCGATGATCAGCGACTCCTTGTTGGCCAGCGCCAACGTGTTGCCCGCGTCGAGGGCCGCGAGGGTGGGCCGGAGCCCGACCGCCCCGGTGATCCCGTTGAGGACCACGTCGCACTCCATCGCGGCAGCTTCGGTCGAGGCCGCCTCCCCCACCCCGTCGTACGCCGGCCGGAACTCGGAGACCTGCTGCCCGAACAACTCCGGGTTCGACCCGCCCGCGGTGAGACCGACGACCCGGAACCGGTCCGGGTTGGCCCGCACCAGGTCGAGTGCCTGGGTGCCGATCGAACCGGTGGAGCCGAGGATGACGATGTCGCGCGCGGTCACCGGCCCATCATCCCAGCCGCCGCATGGGACGGGTGAGATGGCCCGTCTGGGTCATCTCCGGGTCATCTCCGGTCGAAAGCCGCATGCGTCGCCTCTGGCTGGCGCAAGGTTGCGGTAGGGAAGTTTGGCGACCATGGGGGGCCACAATGCCAGCATTTCTGATTGATCCGTCGTACGCCGACCTCGTCGGCCTGACCGGTCATCAAGTGTCGGTCAATGTCGACGACGGCAGCACCGTCAGCCTCTGGCTGGAGTCCATCTCGACACCGGTCGGCTTCGAGGGCTACAGCAGCTACAGCGTTCACCTGACAGGTCCGCCAACCGTCGACCTGGCAGCGGGTGTGCATGTCCTGCACTCCGAGAACGGCGACTTCCGGCTCAACCTCGAGCCGGTCGGCCGAGACGTCCGCTTCCTGCACTACGAGGCCTACCGGATCGAGATCTCCGCAGCCAGCGCGTAGGAGTCGCACCGACCGCCAGACACGTCCCGTGCGGCCCGAAATGGCCGACTTGAGGGTGGTCTGGTCGAAACAGGGCTAAACGAGCCAATTGTCCGAAACGCCCACGACGACGGCGTTGCGCTGAAAGGCTCCACACGAGACCTGCCACGCAGGCAGGTCTGGTGAGGGGTTCCTGAAATGATCGAAATCGCTGCCGAGCGCCGGACGGTGCTCAAGGGAGCGGCGGCCACCGGGCTGGCCGTGGGCGGGACCGCGCTCGCGGGAACCACGGCCGCAGCTGCGGCGAGCTCGCCGACCCGAGCCAGCTTCGCCGCCCTGATCGGCCGCACCTTCGTGGCCACCGACGCGAACGGCGTCAGGGCGAACTGGCGCCTGGAAGGGGTCACGGACTCGCCGCACCGTCCGCTCGGCCTTCACGACGGCCGGAGTCGCGGCGTGGCGGCGGGCCGACTTCATGCTCATGTGGAGTACGCCGGTCAAGGCAGGCCAGGCGACGTACACGGTGAAAAGCGCGGCCACCGGCGCCTTCCGGATCTTCGTCGTACCAGGCCCGAGAGCCACCGGCCGCACCCCACTGACCGCGATCTTCAACCGCTGGAGGGGCTGAGATGGCAGAGCCATTCGTCGGCGAGATCCGCATGTTCGCCGGAAACTTCCCTCCGGCCGGCTGGAGCTTCTGCCAGGGCCAGACGATCCCGATCTCCGAGAACGAGGTCCTCTTCACCCTGCTCGGGACCACGTACGGCGGAGACGGCGAGGAGACGTTCAACCTGCCCGACCTTCGGGGCCGGGCTCCGGTGCACATGGGGACCGGCTCACAGCGGGACGACCTACCAGCTAGGTGAGATGGCGGGCGTCGAGACCACCACGCTCACCACGCAGCAAATGCCGTCACACACGCACCCAGTGCCCGTCTCGAGCAAGGCTGGGACCTCTGGGTCGCCGGTCGGGACGGTACCGGCCGCCAGCGCCGCCGACACCCTCTGGGGCCACGGCTCGTCCACCGAGACCATGACGGCCACGACGCCCGCTGGCGGGTCGCAACCGCACGAGAACATGCAGCCGTTCCTGGCGATGAACTTCATCATCTCGATGTTCGGCGTCTTTCCGTCCCAAGGCTGATCCAGCCCCGAACCCGAACCGAGGACCACAATGTCCGACGAACCCTTCATCGCCGAGATCGCCCTGTTTCCCTACATCTTCGCTCCGACCGGCTGGGCAAAGTGCAGCGGCCAGTTGCTGCCGATCTCCCAGAACACGGCGCTGTTCTCATTGCTGGGCACGTACTACGGCGGGAACGGCAAGTCGACCTTCGCGCTGCCCAACCTGAACGGCAGCGTGGCGATCGGGACCGAGCAGGGCCAGGGCCTGACCGAGCGCTTGCTCGGCGAGGAGGGTGGCACGCAGACCGTCACCTTGCTGGAGTCGGAGATCCCGTTCCACCTCCACAAGGTCTCCGCCGACATGGATTCGGCGACCTCAGCGAGCCCGGCCGCCGGCCTGCCCGCCACCTCCGAGACCGAGCTGTATCACTCGGCGACCAATGCCAACACGCCGGTGAAGCTCGTGGCGCCAGCCGGCAGCAGCGAGCCGCACAACAACATGCAGCCCTACCTGACCCTGACCTACTGCATCGCCCTCCAGGGCATCTTCCCGCAGCGACCCTGATCGGAGACCATCATGCTCATCCCCCATCTCGGTGAGATCCAGTTCGTGGCGTTCAACTTCCCGCCCGAGCGGCTGGGCCTTCTGCAACGGCCAGCTGCTGCCGATCAACAACAACCAAGCCCTGTTCTCACTGCATCGGCACGATGTACGGCGGCAACGGCCAGACCAACTTCGCGCTGCCCAATCTCCGAGGGCGCGTGGCTATCTCCGTTGGCGACAACTTCGTCCCTGGACAAACGGCCGGAACCGAGTCCGTGACGCTCACCGTCGGGCAGCTGCCAGCCCACGTCCACTCCTACCCGGTGGCCGACCATCGCGGCAGCACCGGCGACCCCGGCACCCCGTCGGGTGCTCTCTTCGCGAGTGGCGCGCAGGCCTACGCCCTCGCCGCCAACGCAACCTTCGCCCCGAGCGCCGTCACGAGCGTGGGCGGCAGCCAGCCACACACGAACATGCAGCCCTACCTCGTCCTGAACGCCATCATCGCCCTCCAGGGCATCTATCCGAGCCAAGACTGAGGCCTCTCGTGATCTCGCGCCCTCGCACCGCCCGCACCGCCCTCTTCGCCGTCCTTACCCTCGTCGGCACGACAGCCGCCGCGACCATGGGCGGGCTCCCGTCGTACGCCGGGCCGCTCGGCACCGGTGAGACCAGCCTGTCGGGCACCACGACTCCGTTCGGCATCGGCGAGACCGCAGTCGTGCGAGCTCCTGGCTACGACAAGAACCTGGTCGTCTGGGAAGGCGCCAGGGAGGTCACCACGGGGAGCCAGCAGGGCATCAAGCGCGAGATCTTCGGCCAGTACGTCTCATCCCTCGACGGATCCAAGATCGGTTCGCCGGTCACGCTCGCGACCCGCGGCGAGACCGATGACGCGACCCAGGACGTGGTGGACCCGGCCTTGACCTCGCTGCAGCGACTGGCATGATCGTGCTCACCTTCGCGGCGGACCCGATCTCCGACACCGACCCCGTCCGGCACCCCGGTCGACACGACCGGCTTCGAGATCTATGCCAGCCTCATCAACCCCGGTGTCGCCCTGGTCCCGGTGACCGCGGTCCAGGTCAGCGACGTCGCCGGGGACGAACCCGGCCTACGACCAGCGCCACCCCGATGTCGTCGGCATCGGTACCGGCGTCCGCTTCGTCTGGGAGGGCGACTCCGACGTCAACGGCGCCCAGGACGGCAAGAGCGACATCTGGACGGCTCTCCTGCCCGACAAGCCTCGGTGGAACCGCCTCGCCACAGCGAGTCAGCAACCGGCACAGCACCGGGACCGAGTTCGACAACACCCGGCCCCGGGTGAGCGCTCGCACGTCAAGCCGCCGTAGTGGTCTGGGAGGGCGTGGACACGGTCACCGACGGGATCCCCGTACGCCGGATCTGGGGTGCCAGGGTGACCAGCTTCCCGCCGATCGCCGCGCCTGATCGGCTCCTCCTCGACGGACGGCAACCTCGAGGAGCTCTCCCCCGACGTCGTCTGGGACGCCAACTCCTTCTCGTACAACGTCGTCTGGTCCGGGGACACGGCGGTGCCGGTGCGGCGGGCGACTCCCGCATCTGGCGGAGATGGGTCTTCACCAATGGCAGCCCCTTCGGGTCGGCCAACCGCCCTGACCGACGGCACCACCCGCGACACGCTCCCCTCCGTGGTCAAGGACGAGAGCCGCGACCAGTTCGTGCTTGCGTGGGTAGGGCGCGGCCCGACCGGCGCCGGCCCGGGACACCACGAGCTCTACACCGGCCGGTGGAGCCTCCGACTCGGTCCCGCCCATCAAGCTCGAGCAGGACCGGCTGAGCACCGTCGACGCCGACGTCTCGGCCGTCAACGCCGAGGCGCTGCGTCCCAACCTCGACTACAACCCAGACAGCAAGACCGTGTACGCCGCCTGGGCGCGCGACACCTTCACCGGTGGCGCCGGCGTCGCCGGCCGGCTGATCGCCCCGCGCGTCGACCTGCGGGTCACGGCGACCGCCAGCCCCACCAACCCCAGCCCCGCGCGGGACGGGCTGAACCCGGCAGACGCGCTCACGTTCTCGGTCAACTACGCCAACAAGACCGGCAGCTCGAATGCCGCCAATGACATCGACATCAGCCTCCAGCTCGGCACGTTCGTGCTCGACGAGACTCCCGTGACCTACACCGACATCGTGGGCCAGACCCCGACGTACACCTCCGACGGGCACGTCACGATCTCCAGCCTCGCGCCCGGCGAGAGCGGCACCGTGGTCTACCACGGCACGCTGGAGGCCGGCCTCACCGACGGATCGGTGCAGACCGCAACGGCCAGCATCACCACCGGCGACGTCGTCGACGACCCGACCCCGTTGGACAACTCCGTCAACGTGGGCGTGACCACCGACTACCCCCCGAGCGTGCTGTCGATCACCCGGACCACCGCCACGCCGACCAATGCGACCTCGGTGGAGTGGAAGGTCAAGTTCGACCAGACGCCGTCCGAGTTGGACACGGCCGACTTCGTGACGACCGGCACTGCCTCCGGAAGCGTAGTCTCGGGCTTCAGCTGTGCGGGCGTCACCTGCACCGTCACTGCTCAGACGGGCACGACAGACGGCACGGTCGGCCTCCGGGTACCGGTCGATCGCGACGATCATCGACCCATCCGGCAAGGCACTGGCCACGGGCAATCTGCCGTTCGACGGTCCGGAGTACGACGTCGACAAGACCTCGCCCACCGTGGAAGTCGTGTCCGACATGGACGACCCGACCAACGACAACCCGCTCGCCTTCGGGCTCGAGTTCTCGGAGGCGGTCACCGGGCTGACCCAGGGTGAGCTGACCGTGGTCAACGGCGAGGTGAGTGATCTGACGGGCTCCGGAGACACGCGTTCGGTCCTGGTGGACCCGTCCGGCGACGGCGACGTGAAGCTCGGCGTGCCCGCGGGCGTCGCTGTCGACGCCGCAGGCAACGGCAACCTCCTCAGCGAGAACCTGTCCCGGTCCTACGACGGCACCCGGCCCGAGCTCGTCCTCGGCACGCCGATTGCTCCGCAGAACGGCCCGTTCGAGGTCACCGTCTCGGCTTCGGAGTCCGTCACCGGCTTCCTGCTCGACGACGTGACCGTCGTCGGCGGCACCGCGTCCGACCTCACCGGCGACGGCCCGTGGGCCTTCACCGTGACCCCGGACACCGAGGGCCAGGTGGATGTGGACGTCCGCGCCGACGCGGTCACCGACCCGGCCGGCAACGGCAACCTTGCGACCTCGGAGAGCGTCACCTACGACGTCACCCGGCCGTCGGTCACCGTGGACTCCAGCGCGGCCAATCCCACGGGCACCTCACCGATTCCGTTCACGCTGACCTTCGACGAGCCCGTCACCGGGCTGACGGTCGACGAGCTGACCGTCACCGGCGGCACCGCGACCATGTCCGGCTCGGGCACCACCAGGGCCGTCGAGGTGACGCCTTCCGGCGATGGAAAGGTGTCGGTCACCGTGCCTGAGGATGTCGCAGCCGACGCTGCGGGCAACACCAACACCCTCGGCGAGAAGGTCACGAGGACCTATGACACCTCCGGCCCGGCCGCGACCATCTCGACCACGGCACTCGACCCGACGAACAACCCTGTCATCCCCGTGACCGTGACCTGGGACGAGCCCGTCACCGGCTTCGACGCGGACGACGTCGTGCTCACCAACGGCACGCTCAGCGACTTCGACCGGCTCCGAGCTCGACCTACACCTTCGACGTGACGGCGACCGCCGACGGACAGGTCCGGGTCGGCAGTGCCCGCCGGAGCCGTCGACGGACGCGGCCGAGAACGAGAGCCCGGGCGCAACCCCACTGGATCACGCAGGTCGACACCACGTCACCAAACGGCGAGGCGACCTCGACGGTCAGCGGCCTGACCAACGCGGCCGACGTCCCCGTCACCGTGACGTACGACGAGCCGGTCACCGGACTGGAGTCTGGACGACCTCACCCTGGTGAACGCCACGGCAGCCGATCTCACCGGCAGCGGCGACACCTACGAGTTCACGGTCGAGCCGACGCTGGACGGGGCGTTCTCGGTCGTCGTGGCCGCAGGCGCGGCCGCGGACTCCGCCGGCAACGACAGCCTGGCAACCGCGGAGCTGTCCTGGACCTCGGACCGCACCTCGCCGACAGCGGACCTGACCTACACCGGCCCGACGAACGTCAACGCAGCAGTCTCGATGGCGCTGCATCTCTCCGACGATGCCGTTGTGACAGCGGGCGACTTCGAGACCACGAACGCGACGGTCTCGGTCCAGGTCTCCGACTGGACCTCGGTGCATCGCCTGTCCGCGACGAATGGCAACGGTCGAGCCTGTGGGGCCCGCGACTACACAGTCCTGGTGACCCCCACGGCCGACGGACCCTTCTCGGTCAAGCTCAAGGCCGGAGCGTTCACCGACCCCGCAGGCAACCCGAACACGGCGTCGGCCGAGCGCGGCGCGACGTACGACGGTTCGGCCCCGACGGTGACGGAACTGACCGCTCCCGACTCGGCGAACCAGCCGTACGACGTCCAGGTGGAGTTCTCCGAAGACGTGCTCGGCTTCGACCTCGACACGGTCGTGGTGGCCGGTGGCACGGCGAGCGACCTCACCGGCTCCGACGACGAGTGGGGGTTCACCGTCACTCCGTCTGCCGACGCGACTGGTCTCGGTGTCGCTCCCGACCGGAACGGCGTACGACTCGGCGGGCAACAGCAGCCAGGCCGCCGGGCCGGCGATCACCAGATACGACGCGACCCGGCCGACCGTCGTGGTCGACTCCCCGTCACCGGCCGCAACCGGCACCTCGCCGATCGCGGTGTCGGTCACGTTCTCCGAACCCGTCACCGGGTTCGTCGTCGGTGACCTCGAGGTCACCAACGGCACTCCGATGAGCTTCAGCGGCGCGGGTGCGTCGTACACCGTCGACATCGTGCCGGCGAGCGAGGGTGACGTGACCGTGAAGGTCCCGGATTCGGCCGGCGACGACGCGGTCGGCAACGGCTCCGTCGCGAGCAACCTGCTGACCCGCGAGTTCGACAGCTCCCGGCCGACCGTGGCGATCACCACGACGCTGGAAATCCGACGAACCGAGCAACGATCCCGGTCAGCGTGGAGTTCAGCAAGCCCGTCCACGGGTTCGCCGAAGACCGACCTCATCGCCAACGGCGGCGCGGTCAGCAGCTTCGCGCAGGTTGACCCACGGACCTGGACGTTCACCCTGACCCCGGCTGGCGACGGTCCGGTCAGCGTGGAGATCCCGGAGAACTCGGCCGCCAGCAACGCGAACAACCTCGCGTTCGGTGCCACGCTCGACATCACGTCGGACCGGACGGCGCCCGTGCTGACGCTGACCCCGCCTGCGCACCCGACCATCGGCATCCCCGTGGTGTTCATCACTCGAGTCGAGCGAGCCCGTGGTCGGGCTGGACATCGCTGACGTTCGTCTCGGTGGCAGCGCGAATCCCGCAACCGCAACCCTGGAGCCCCTGGCGCCGGCCCGTGCCAAGGGCAGGCCCGGCGACACGGTGGAGGATCAACGTGAGCGGCATGACCGCTGGCGGCCAGGTCACGGTCACCCTTCCCGCTGGCGGCGACCAACGACCTGGCGACCAATCCGAGCGCTCGCGTCGTCGCGCAGGCATCCTGGAACCCGAACATCACGTTCGCCTTCCTCCAGCAGCCGGCCACCCGGTGGGGCAACGGCCTGACGATCCCGACCAGCGTGTCCGGCCCCGGGCCGATCGTCTTCTCGGCGACCTCCTCGAACGAGGCTGCTGCTGCCGGTCTCGCAGATCACGATGACGGGCAGCGGCGCCGAGCGCCGCATCACGATGTCCGGCAACCCGGACGTCTCGGGATGGAGCGATGTCGTCCTCACCGCGGACTTCGACGGCATCGTCCGCCGGATCCCACTCCGGTTCACCGTCGGCACGCTCGGCGCGGACCGCCTGGTCGGGACACCTGGCATCGACGTGATCCTGGGTCTGCGTGGGTGATGACAGGATCTGGAGCGGCGGCGGCAGAGACATCCTGCACGCCGGCAACGGCGACGACCAGGTCCACGCCGGTTCCGGCGGCGACCTGCTCGTCGGGGGCTACGGCAGCGACGTCCTGTTCGGCGGCGCCGGCGCGGACGCGTTCCTGGTGTTCCCGGAGGACTCGCGACCGGACTTCGACCCCGACGAGGACATTCTCCTGGACTCTGCCGGCGGCGCTGATGCACCTCTTTGCGCGGTAGTCACCACCGAAATCGGCCGTTTCCGGGCGTGCGGCGTCGGATCTGGACCGTGGAAGCGGCTCTCAACGGGCGAGATCATTAGCATCCCGCCGAGCGGGGCTCTAGGGTGAGCCCATGACCGCACCCGTCTCCGGAGGCCCCGACCTCCCCCAGAAACGCACGTTGGTGACCCAGATCCCGGGCCCGTTGTCCGCCGCCGCGCTGGATCGCAAGAAGCAGCATGTCGCCGACGGCGTCGGCACCACCCTGCCCGTGTTCGTCGCGGCTGCAGGGGGTGGCGTCATCGTCGACATCGACGGCAACACGCTGATCGACATGGCCTCCGGCATCGCCGTCGTGAGCGTGGGCAACGCCGCACCCTCGGTCGTACGCCGGGTGACCGAGCAGGTGGCCTCGTTCACCCACACCTGCTTCATGGTCACGCCGTACGAGGGGTATGTGGACGTCTGCGCGGCCCTCGGCGAGCTCACGCCGGGCGACCACGCCAAGAAGACGGCCCTTTTCAACTCCGGGGCCGAGGCCGTCGAGAACGCCGTCAAGATCGCCCGGTCCTTCACTGGCCGGGACGCGGTGGCGGTCTTCGACCACGCCTACCACGGCCGGACCAACCTGACGATGGCGATGACCGCCAAGAACATGCCCTACAAGCACCGCTTC
Organism: uncultured Actinomycetota bacterium; assembly: GCA_963719255.1. Lineage (GTDB taxonomy): Bacteria > Actinomycetota > Actinomycetes > Propionibacteriales > Nocardioidaceae > Nocardioides. Next base: position 92,850 of record CAVRBN010000056.1, read on the forward strand.
GGACCGTTCGCCGGCGAGGTCTACCGGGCGCCGATGTCCTACCCGTTCCGCGACGGGCTCTCCGGCCCCGACGCGGCCGCCCGCGCCATCGACGTCCTCGACAAGCAGGTGGGTGCGGCCAACCTCGCCTGCCTGGTCATCGAACCGGTCCAGGGCGAGGGCGGCTTCGTGGTCCCCGCACCCGGCTTCCTGCCCGCGCTCTCGGAATGGTGCACCGCAAACGGGATCGTGTTCGTCGCGGACGAGATCCAGACCGGCTTCTGCCGCACCGGCGACTGGTTCGCCAGTGACGACGAGGGCGTCGTGCCCGACCTGGTCACGACCGCGAAGGGCATCGCCGGCGGGCTCCCGCTGGCCGGCGTCACCGGCCGCGCCGAGATCATGGACTCCGTGCACGTCGCCGGCCTCGGCGGCACCTACGGCGGCAACCCGGTCGCGTGCGCGGCAGCCCTCGGCTCGCTCGAGGAGATGCGGACCCACGACCTGGCCGGCCGGGCACGGGCGATCGGCGCGCTGATGCAGGCGCGGCTGACCGACCTCGCGTCGACGTACGCCGTGATCGGCGACGTCCGCGGTCGCGGAGCGATGATGGCGATCGAGCTGTGTGAGCCGGGGACGACGAAGCCCGACTCGGTGCGCGCGGCAGCGGTCAACGCGGCCTGCCACAAGGCCGGCGTGGTGACCCTGACCTGCGGGACCTGGGGCAACGTGTTCCGCTTCCTGCCGCCGCTCGCGACCTCCGACGAGCTCTTGCACGAGGCCTTCGACGTGATCGCGGAGGCGTTCGCCGCTACCCAGTGAGCTCGGTGGCTGCCTCGCTGGGGTTGGGCGGTCGCGTCGCTTTGCGCCAATTGGTCGAAAACGACAGCGCGAACAGCAGCACGAGGCGTCATTTCGCGCCAATTGGTCGAAAACGACAGTTCGACCACGGCACCTCGTCACTTCGCGCCAATTGGTCGCCAACGACAGCGCGAACAGCAGCACGAGGCGTCATTTCGCGCCAATTGGTCGAAAACGACAGTTCGACCACGGAGTCAGGGAGTGAGCTCGGTCATCCCCCACGGCGATCCGTACTCGGTCAGCAGGTCGAGGAACGGCACCGCGTCGAACGCCTCCGGGCCGAGGACGCCGGTGCCGGACCAGGTGCCGCGCGCGAGCAGCTCGAGGGCGACGACCGGGTTGATCGCGGTCTGCCAGACCACGCACTGATGGCCGTACTCCGCCATGCACCACTCGTTGTCGACCACGTGATAGAGGTACGTCGACCGTGGGGAGCCGTCCTTGCCCGTGCCCGTGACCCAGAGCCCGGCGCAGGTCTTGCCCTTCATCTGCGGCCCCAGCTCGGCCGGGTTCGGCAGACCGGCGGCGACGACGTCGCGGGGTGACACCTCTCCCCCGGGCACCTTCACCTTGTCGGTCTTGTCGAGGCCGAGCTTGTGCAGGGTCTTGAGCACGTCGATGAACTCCTCGCCGAGGCCGTACTTGAACGTCGCGCGTCTGCAGTCGACCCAGCGTGGCATCAGGAGGACTTCCTCGTGCTCGACGTTGACGCACTCGACCGGGCCGATGCCCTCCGGGAAGTCGAAGATCTCGGGTTCGCTGAACGGTGGCGTCGTGAACCACTCGCCGTTCTCCCAGATCACCGGCGGGTTCAGGCACTCCTCGATCGTGGTCCAGATCGAGAAGGACGGCGCGAAGTCATACCCCTCGACGACCAGGCTGGATCCGTCGCGAGTGCCGAGCTCGTCGATCTCGGAGAACAGGTGGTCGGCGGCGTACCGCGCGAAGACGTCGGACAGCCCGGGCTCGACGCCGATGCCGACGAGGGCGAGCCCACCGGACGACTCCCAGTCACCCGCCTTCGCGAACTGCTCGTCGCCGAGCTTGACCCCGCACTTCTCGTACGGCGCGTCCGGGTGCGGCCGGGACAGCGACATCGCCATGTCGAGGTAGTCCACGCCCGCGGCGTGCGCACCGTCGAAGATCGGCATCACGAAGCGCGGGTCCACGGCATTCATCACGTGGGTGATCCGGTGCTCGCGACACAGTGCGGCCACCGACTCGGCCGACGAGGCGTCCACCCGCGCCGCCGAGAACCGGGGATCCGCTGCCGCCGCGCGCACTGCCCGGCTCTCGTCGAAATCGGCGATCACGATCTGCTCGAAGAAGTCCCGCCGGGCGGCGATGGCGCCGAAGGCCCCGCCGACCCCGCCGGCACCGACGAGCAGGATCCGCATGGGCTCACTCGTGTCTGCCATCGGATCCCGTTCGGTCGACGTCCAGCTTGGGAAGCGAGCCTAACGACGGGTCAACGGATTCTGTAGGGGTTTGAGCCGATTTCGAAGGAATCCACGGGATTCCGGTCTGCATCCTGGGGATATCGCGGTCACCGCCCGTAGGACATGATGGTCTCAGGCAGACTGACGACATCAGACTGACGAATTTGAGGGAGCAACGGATGCGGCGGTCTACTGCGGTGGGACTGCTCGCGGTCCCGCTGACCATTGCCGGTCTCTACTGGCTGATGCTGCACGGGTACCTCGAGCTGACTGCCTGGCTGCTGGTCATCGCGGTGCTCGGCATGTTCGGGACCGCAGCCTGGGAAGGGCGCCACGGTCACCCGAAGTGGGCCGCGCTGCTGCTGGTCGGTGCGCTCGCGACGGCCGGCACCGTCGGGCTTCTACGGCTGGAACCTCAACAAGAAGCTGGACAACATCCCGCGTGTCGACGACAGCGTACTCAAGGAGGGCGAGCGGCCCGACAAGGCGGAGACCAAGGCCATCAACGTCGTGCTGATGGGGGCCGACAACCCCAACCAGCTGGTCGACAAGCCCACCATCTCCGAGCTGCTTGCCGACGGCGAGTGGGATCCGGGTGCGTACCGCAGCGACACGATCATGGTGCTGCACATCCCGGAGGACCGGAAGCGCGCGTACATCGTGTCGATCCCGCGCGACTCCTATGTGCCGATCTACGACGCAAGTGGCGACCAGCACGGCTCGAACAAGATCAACGCCGCGTTCTCCTCGTATGGTCCGTTCGGGACCCTGCGGACCGTGGAGAACCTGTCCGGGCTGCGCATGGACCACATGGCGGTCATCGACTACGAGGGGTTCCGTGACCTGACCTCCGCGGTCGGTGGCGTGGACGTCTACGTGCCGGAGGAGGTCCACGACAGCGCCCAGGACCAGACCTGGCCCAAGGGCTGGAACCACATCGAAGGAAACCTCGCGCTGAAGTACGTCCGGCAGCGGCACGGCCTCGCCGAGGGTGACTTCGGCCGGATCGACCGGCAGCAGAACTTCCTGCGCGCCTTGATGGGCAAGGTGCTCGAGGACGGCACGATCGGAAACCCGGTGAAGTTCACCAACACCCTCGACGCGATCACGAACCATCTGACCGTGGACCAGAGCTGGTCGAGCGGCGACCTCCGCGGGTTGGCCCTGGGCATGCGCAACCTCAACTCCGACCACGTCAGGTTCGTCACCCTGCCCCTGGATCACTACGAGACGGTGGAGGGTGCCGGGTCGGTGAACATCATCGACGAGACGCGGGCCAAGGAGATGTGGCAGGCCGTCACCGACGACCGCATGGGCCGCTACCTCGAGAAGCATCCCGAGGACGAGCTCGGGGATCCTGAGGAAGTCAGCTGATCTGGCGACTACGCCTGGTGGACCGGCTCTCCGTCGACCCACGTGGAGACGACCCGGGTCGCGCCGATCTCCTCGACCGGCCCGGTGAACGGGTCCCGGTCGAGCACCACGAGGTCGGCGACGGTGCCTTCGTCGAGGACTCCCGACTCGTCGCGGTGGTTGATCCGGGCCGAACCGCTCGTGTAGGCGGCGAACGCTGTGGCGAGCCCGAGTGCCTGCTCAGGCAGGAACTGCTCCTCGCCCTCCGGGCCGCTGGCGCCGTACGCCGTCCGGTTCACCGCGACATGGATCGCGGCCAGCGGGTCGGGCGTGGTCACCGGCCAGTCGGAGCCCATCGCCAGAGGTGCCCCGGTCCGTTCCAGGTCGCGCGAACGGGTACTGCCACCTTGCCCGCTCCGCACCGAGGAACGGCAACGTCAGCGTGACCATCTGGTCGTCGAGGCAGGCCCAGAGCGCCTGCAGGTTGGCCGCCACGCCGAGCCTGCCGAAGCGGGGCACGTCGTCGGGGTGGATCAGCTGGACGTGGGCGATGTGGTGTCGCCGGTCTCGCCGGCCGACCGCACCCTCGAACGCGTCCAGCGCCTCGCGCACCCCACGGTCGCCGATGGCGTGCACGTGCACCTGGAAGCCCTCGGCGTCGAGCGCGGCGACGTACTCCTTGAGCGCCTCGCCGTCGACGAACGAATGGCCGGTGTTGGTGGTGGCGTGTCCGCACCTGTCGAGGTACGGCGCGGTCAGCGCGGCCGTGCCGTTCTCGGCGATGCCGTCCTGCATGATCTTCACGCTCGTGGCCCGGAGTCGGCCATGGGTGAACTCGGCGCGGCGCTCGACGAGCTCGGCCACCTGCTCCACCCCGCGGTCCCGATCCCACCAGAGCGCACCCACAACAGTGGCCGTCAGGTCTCCGGACCGCGCTGCGCGCAGGTACGTGGACGACGGATCGTCCATCCCGCCGTAGGCGCCGAGGATGGCGTCCTGCCAGCCGGTCACGCCCATCGAGTGCAGGTAGCGCTGCCCCTCCAGGAAGCCGGCGTCGTACTCCGCGGGGTCGGTCTCGGGCAGGTGCTGGCTCACCAGCCCCATCGCGCCCTCGTGCAGGGTCCCGGTCGGGCGACCGTCGTCATCGCGGTCGAGATGGCCGTCGGCGGGGTCGGGGGTGAGCTCGCCGATCCCCGCCAGCTCGAGGGCCCGGCTGTTGACCCAGGCGCCGTGATGGTCGCGGTTGACCAGGAAGACCGGTCGGTCCGGCACGATCGCGTCCAGATCGGCGGCGGTCGCCGTACTTCCTGGAAAGGCGCCCATCGCCCAGCCACCGCCCAGGATCCACGGCCGCTCGGGGTTGGCGAGGGCGTACGCCGCGATCGCGGCCAGGTAGTCCTCGCGCGTGTGCACCCCGGACAGGTCGCAACGGATCCGCTCGAGCCCACCCTGGACGGCGTGCACGTGCGCATCGACGAAGCCGGGCGCGAGCAGCCCCCCGGCCAGGTCCACGACGCGGTCGCCACGCTGGTCGAGCTTGTTCCATCGGTGGTCGAGCTTGTTCCATCGGTGGTCGAGCTTGTCGAGACCACTCTCCGGGACTACCGCGCGGATCACCCCGTCCTCGACGACGAGGGCCCGGCCCGGGAGATGCCGGTGCCCGTCGAAGACCGATCCGTTCCGGAAGACCGTGAGCATGAGGAATTCCTACCAGTTGGACCTGACACGGGCCGGCAACGACGAAATCCGCATATTCGGGTCAGGTTCACCACGATTTCGCTTGAACAAGCAGTGGGAAACCTGCACGATGGTCGGTATGGACCAGCACCCGGCGTACGACGACCTGCAGCGCGCTGCGAAAGACCACCTCTGGATGCACTTCACCCGGCACTCGACGTTCGACAACGCCGACGTGCCGGTGATCGTGAAGGGCGAAGGTGCCTACATCTACGACGCGAAGGGCAGGAGGTACCTCGACGCGCTCGCTGGCCTGTTCGTGAGCCAGCTGGGACACGGCCGCACAGAGCTGGCCGACGCGGCCGCGAAGCAGGCGCGCGAGCTGGCGTTCATGCCGCTGTGGTCCTACGCGCACCCGACGGCGATCCAGCTCGCGGAGCGGGTGGCGGGCTACGCGCCGGGCGACCTCAACCGGGTGTTCTTCAGCAGCGGTGGCGGCGAGTCGGTCGAGACCGCGTGGAAGCTGGCCAAGAACTACTTCAAGCTCGTCGGGAAGCCGATGAAGCACAAGGTGATCAGCCGCACGATCGCCTACCACGGCACCACCCAGGGCGCCCTCTCGATCACGGGCCTGCCCGGCCTCAAGGCGGTGTTCGAGCCGCTGGTGCCCTCCACGTTCCGGGTGCCGAACACGAACTTCTACCGCGCGCCCCAACACGGCGACGACCTCGAGGCCTTCGGTCGGTGGGCCGCCGACCAGATCGCGGTGGCGATCGAGAACGAGGGACCCGAGACGGTCGCCGCGGTGTTCCTCGAGCCCGTGCAGAACGCCGGTGGCTGCTTCCCGCCGCCGCCCGGCTACTTCGACCGGGTCCGCGAGATCTGCGACGAGTACGACGTACTCCTGGTCTCCGACGAGGTGATCTGCGCGTTCGGGCGGCTCGGCCACATGTTCGGGGCCTCCCGCTACGGCTACCAGCCGGACATGATCACCTGCGCGAAGGGCATCACGTCGGGCTACGCGCCACTGGGCGCGATGATCGCCTCCGACCGGCTGATGGAGCCGTTCCTCCAGGGCACCAACTCGTTCGCCCACGGCTACACCTTCGGCGGCCACCCGGTCTCGACCGCGGTCGCGATGGCCAACCTGGACATCTTCGAGAACGAGAACATCAACCAGCACGTGCTCGACAACGAGGACGCTTTCCGGGCGACGCTCGAGAAGCTGAAGGACCTGCCGATCGTCGGCGACGTGCGCGGCGACGGCTACTTCTACGGCATCGAGCTGGTCAAGGACAAGGACACCAAGGAGACCTTCAACGACGCCGAGGCCGAGAAGCTGCTGCGTGGCTTCCTGTCCCGGGCGCTCTTTGACGAGGGCCTCTACTGCCGGGCCGACGACCGGGGAGACCCAGTCGTCCAGCTCGCTCCTCCGCTCATCTGCGACCAGTCGCACTTCGACGAGATCGAGCAGATCCTGCGGGTCGTGCTCGACAAGGCCCACACGTTGCTCTGAACGCGCCTCGGGAAGTGCTGGGGGCTCGAGACGGCTGGTGGTTCGCGACGGTTGGACCGGCGAACTGCCAGCCGTTTTCGGTTGGGGTCGAAGCGTCGGCCATGCTCTACGCTCTCAGGCAGTTTGTGTCGACGGCGAGCGCGGAAGGAGCGATGACACGTCGCGGAGGGATGGCGAAAACCTCGGGTGACGCACCCCCGCGCCTCCAACCGCATCTGCCAGGCCACGTCGGCGCGCTTGTCCTCGTCGGCGCCGCCTACTACCTCGGCGCCCGGCTGGGCTTGAGCCTGTCTCTGGTCCGGGACAACGTGACGCCGCTGTGGCCGCCGACCGGGATCGCGGTGGCCGCCTTCCTGCTGTGGGGCAGGAAGATGTGGCCCGCGTCGGGCTGGCCGCCTTCGCGGTGAACCTGCCGATCAGCGAAGGGCCCCTGCCGGCCGCGGTGACGGCGGTCGGGAACGTCCTGGCTCCCCTGGTTGCCGTGGCCCTTCTGGGCCGGGTGGGTTTCCGGCGACAGCTGGACCGCCAGCGGGACGCCTTGGCCATCGTGTTTCTGGGCGCTCTGGCGAGCATGCTGATCAGTGCCACGATCGGCGCGCTGACGCTCTTCGTGTCCGGGGCGATTCCGGCGGACCGCTGCTCGTGGCGTGGGCGGTGTGGTGGACCGGGGATGCGATGGGGGTCCTGGTGGTCGCCCCGTTCTTGTTGTGTCTTCCGTTGTTCTGGGAGCTGAGGACCTGGCCGTGGACACGCTGGGTCGAGGCCGGCACGATCCTGGTCGTGGTCGCGGCGGTGACCTCGGTGGCGGCGTACTCCGGCCTCCACCTGCTGTTCCTGGCGCTGCCGGTGCTGGGGTGGGCCTCCTGGCGCCTTCAGCTTCGAGGTGCGGCGCCCGCGGCGCTGATCGCGTCGCTGGTGGTGACGTGGTCAGCCGCTGGCGACCTCGGGCTGTTCGAGCGAGGTTCTCTCTTCGAGAAGATGCTCACCCTCCAGGCGTTCAACGCGTGCGTGGCCCTCACCTCCTTCTTCCTCGCCGCTCTCGTGAGCGATCGGATGCGCGCCGCCGATGCTCTGGAGGCCGCGGCCGCCGAGCTCGAGGAGCGCGTCCTGCTGCGGACAGCCGAGTTGTCCGCGGCGAACGCGCGACTGTCGTTGGAGATTCGGGAGCGGTCAGCGGCAGAGGAACAACTCAGTCATGAGGAAGCTCGGGCCCAAAGGGATCACGAGATCGCCGAGACGTTGCAACGAAGCCTGCTCCCGGACCGACTGCCGGAGATACCAGACGTGGCCCTGGCCGCGCGCTACGTTCCGGCGACGGCCGACATGCAGGTGGGGGGCGACTGGTACGACGTCGTACAGCTCCCCGGCGGACTCATCGGGCTGGCCATCGGCGACGTCGCCGGCCACGGGCTCCCGGCCGCGGCCACGATGGGCCAGCTCAGGATGGCGCTTCGGGCCTACGCGTTGCAGGACCCGTCGCCGGTGTCGGTGATGAGCGGAGTCCATCAGCTCATGTCGCAGCTTCCGATGGCCGAGATGGTGACTCTGATGTACCTGGTCTTCGATCCGGTGACCCGAATGTTGCGCTTCACAAATGCCGGACATCCTCCGGCCCTGGTCATCGACAACGGGACGTGCGCCTATCTGGAGGACGGCCTGGCGCCGCCGGTCGGGGTGACGGCGTACGCCGAGTACACGGAGGTCAGCCTGGAGCTCGCGTCAGGGGCGACCTTGCTGCTGTACACCGACGGGCTCGTGGAGCGCCGGGGAGTGTCCATCCAGGATGGCCTCGATCGTCTGAGCCTCGAGGCAGCCGCAAATGGGACGTCCGACCTCGAGGAGCTGTGCGACCGCCTCTTGTCGTCCCTACTCGAGCAGAACCAGGTCCTCGACGACATCGCCCTCTTGGCGATGCGAGCGGTGCCCCCGACGTTCTGACGCGGTGTCGTTGGCGCCGAGTGCGGCGCACGCGGCGGGTTCAGCGTCAATAGACCCGGTCAAGCGCGGCGTCAGTTCCAGTTGTCGATCTTGACGTCGTGCGGGTCGGGTGCCCCTGTCCCGGTTTCGAGCAGCGACTTCAGGCTCATCAGGAACACCGCCCACTTGGTGCTGCAGTGGTGCATGAACTCCACCGGTTCCTTCCAGCCCTGATGCTTGAACAGGACGTGGTCTGGTCGTCCTCCTGCTTGAGGTCCCAGCTCACGTGCGTGCCGATCCACTCGTCGGGCCCGTCGACCACCTCCCAGAGCACGCGCTTGCCGGGGTCGAGCTCGAGGACGTTCATGTCGAACCCGCCGGCACCGAAGCGGAACTGGAGCACTCCGCCGACGTTGCCGTTGCCTTGCGTGTCGGTCGTCCACCAGCCGGACGAGACCCTCGGTCGTGGTCAGTGCCTCGTAGACGTCGTCCGGGGACGACTTGACCCCGATTCTGTGCAGGATGTCCACCATTGTTGATTCCCTTCTCTCGTGTTCTGGATGCTGTTCTGGATTCACTGTTCTTTGCTGCGCTGGATGGCCTCGGCGATCCGCTTGATGCGCCGTAGCCGGGCGTCCCAGGTCGCCCCGACGTCTGCGAGCTGCGCACCGCGCGGGCGAGTTGCGCATCGTCCACCCGGTAGCGCATCTCCCGTCCGGCCGGCGTGACGTGGACCAGGCCGACGCGGTCGAGGACGCCGAGATGCTTCGCGACGGCCTGACGCGTCACGGGCAGTCGGTCGCTCAGCGTGGTGGCCGTTCCGCCGCCATCCGCCAGGAGCAGGTCGAGCATCCGACGCCGGGTCGGGTCCCCGATCGCCGACCAGAGGTCGTCGTCGACCGCGACGGTCATGGCGTGGACGCCAGCCGGATGACGTACTCGCCGATGCGCGGAACGTAGGTGTCCCAGCCGGCGACGTGCTCCTGGTACGGCCTCCTCGAGGACAGCGACCTCCCAACCCATCTCCCGGAACCCGGTCTCGGTGAGCCGGAGCACCGTGCCCGCGCCCGACGGGACGAGCTCGAAGGTCACCAGCAGCGAGTTGGTCGGCGTCCGCGACCTCGCCCGCTGGGATGGACCCAGCGGAACGAGAAGAGCCGGGGAGGCTACGGCGTCCACCACGGTGATCGGGACGACCATCGCCTCTCCCGTCGCCCGGTCCCCCCACACCAGCTCACCGGTGGCACCGGCCGTCGGCTCGACATCTGCCTCGACTCCGCCCCACCACTCCCGGATGTGCTCGGGGCTGCTGATGACGTCGAACACGACGTCGGGCGAGGCATCGATGTGGATCTCGCGCTCGATGCTTCCGTACTCCATGTCTGACTCCTCTTTCTGCAACGTTTGGTTGCACGTCACGCTAGCCGATCACGACCTGACATGCAACCTTTGGTTGCCATGGTTCACGGATGCGGCCACACGACCGCTAGGTCGAGTTCCGCACGCACCTGATGCGTGCGGGACTCGACCGAAGGCCTACGCGGGGGACACCGCTCAGGAGTCGAAGCCCAGCCCGAAGCGGTCGAGCGTGCGCAACCACAGGTTCCGACGGCCGGCGTGCCGGTCGGCCTGGTCGAGCGACCACCGGGTCAGCGAGATGCCGGCATAGCGGAACGGCTCCGGCGGGAACGGCAGCGGCTTGGAGTGCACCATCGACAACGCGGTGCGCTCGGACGACTCGCCGTGCAACAGGTCCAGCATCACGTCGGCACCGAAGCGGGTGGCGGAGACGCCGAGCCCGGTGTAGCCCAGGGCATAGGCGACCCGGCCGCGGTGCGCCGTACCGAAGAAGGCAGTGAACCGCGTGCAGGTGTCGATGACCCCGCCCCAACGATGCGTGAACCGCAGCCCGGACAGCTGCGGGAACGTCTCGAAGAACTGCGCCGCCAGCAGCCGGTGCGTCACCGGGGACTGCTCTCGGGCATGAGAGATCTGCGACCCGAGGAAGTAGACCGCGTCGTAGCCACCCCACAGGATCCGGTTGTCGCGGGTCAGCCGGTAGTAGTGGAACTGGTTCGCTGCGTCACCGACGCCCTCGCGGCCGGCCCAGCCGATCGACGCGAGCTGGGCGGACGACAGCGGCTCGGTCATCAGCACGTAGTCGTAGACAGGCACCGTCATCAGCCGCAGTCGACGTAGCAGCGGCGGGAAGGCGTTGGTGGCCAGGGCGACCCGGGCGGCGCGCACGGACCCGTGCGACGTGTGTACGACGCTCGCCGCGCCGTCCTCCGACAGCCGGGTGACCGGGGACCCCTCGTGGATCACGACCCCGCGGTCCAGGCAGGCCTGCCGCAGCCCCCACGCCAGCCGGGCCGGCTCGACCAGGGCGTTCCCGGTGCGATCGAGCAGCCCGCCGACGTACGCCGGAGAGTCGACGAGCTTGCGGACAGCGGCCGCGTCGAGCAGCTCGACGACGTGACCGTGAGCGACCATCTCGGCCGCCATCGACGTGAGCTCGTCGAGCTGGTGCGCGGCCAGCGCCACGGACAGCTCGCCGGTCTGCTCCCAGTTGCAGTCGATCCCGTAGCGGTCGATCGTGGCGCCGATCGCAGCGAGGTTCTCCGCGCCCAGCCGGTCGAGCTCGGCCAGCTCGGACGGCCAGCGCGCCAGCCCGTTGCCGAAGCCGTGGGTCAGGCTGGCCGAGGTGAACCCGCCGTTGCGTCCGCTGGCCTGGTCGCCGCACCGGCCGCCGTCGAGCACCACCACCGACGAACCCGGGTACCGCTCGATCGAGCGCAGCGCCGTCCACAGCCCCGTGTAGCCGCCGCCGACCACGACGAGATCCGCCGTGCTGCGGCCGGTCAGCGACGGGAGTGCCGCAGGGCGCGCAGGGTCGGCCAGCCAGAAGACCGACGGTTCTGCGTCCGCCAGCGCGCGTTCAACGGTCACGCTCGGCCTCACGTCGAGGCAAGCGCCTTCGCCTGGCGCCGGCGGTTCAGCTCGGCACTGAGCACGATCGCGATCGACACCACGAACATCAACGTGCCAACGACGTTGACCTGCATCGGGACACCGCGCTGGGCCACGCCCCACACGTACATCGGGAACGTCGTCGTGGTGCCGGCGTTGAGGTTCGTGATGATGAAGTCGTCGAAGGACAGGGAGAAGCTCAGCAGCGCCGCACCGAGAATGCCGGGGAACACCAACGGGAAGGTGATCCGCCAGAACGTCTGCCCCGGTGTGGCGTAGAGATCCATCGCCGCCTGCTCGAGGGTGTCGTCGAGGCCGGCCAGTCGGGCCCGCACGGTCACGACCACGAAGGACAGGCAGAACATGATGTGCGCGATCAGGATCGTCCAGAAACCGAGCTGGCCGCCGAAGCCGCCGGCGACGAACAGCGCCAGCAGCGAGGACCCCATCACGATCTCCGGCGAGGCCATGGGCAGGAAGATCAGCAGGTTCATCGTCGAGCGCCCCGCGAAGTCGTGGCGGACCAGGGCGAACGCCGCCAACGTGCCGAGGACGGTGGCCCCGAGGGTGGCGAGCAGGCCGATGCCGACGCTCAGCTGCACCGCGTCGCACATGCTGGGGTCGTCGCAGGGGTGCAGCCAGTTGTCGAGGGTGAACGAGTCGAACCGGTAGATCAGCTTGCTCTTCGGCTTGTTGAAGCTCATCAGTACGACGATCGCGATCGGCACGAACGTGTAGGCGAGCACGAGCAGCCCGAGGATCAGGATCAGCCGCTGGCCCAGCCAGCGTCGCAGCCCGTTCACAGCAGCTCCTCCGTCCCTGCGCGGCGTACGTAGACCAGCACCATCACCACGATCAGGAGCATCAGGATCATCGACAGCGCCCCGGCCGCGGGATAGTCGTTGGCGTCGGTGAAGAGGTTCTGGATGACGTTGCCGATCATGCGCTGGTTGGGGCTGCCGAGCAGCTGTGCGTTGATGTAGTCACCGACCGCGGGGATGAACGTCAGCAACGTGCCCGAGACCACCCCTGGAAGCGAGAGCGGCCAGGTCACCTTGAAGAACCCCTTCATGGGGGAGGCGTACAGGTCGTTGGCGGCCTCGATCAGCCGGTGGTCGATCTTGTCGATGCTGGCGTACAGCGGCAGCACCATGAACGGCAGGAAGTTGTAGGTCAGACCCGCGATCACCGCCACCGGGGTCGCGAGCAGGCGGTCGTCGTCCCCCAGGATGCGCAGGAACTGCAGGGAGTTCACGATGAAGCCGTCGTCGGCCAGGATCAGCTTCCAGGACAGGGTGCGGACCAGGAAGCTGGTGAAGAACGGCGCGATCACCAGCACCAGCATCAGGTTCTTCCAGCGGCCCGACTTGAACGCGATCGCATACGCGAGCACGTAGCCGAGAATCAGGCACAACAGGGTCGCGATCCCGCCGTACAGCGAGCGACCGCACCAGCGGGCTCGAGTAGTCGCGGAGAGCGTCGGCGTAGTTGCCGAACGCCCAGGTCATGTCGTAGCCGCCCTCGACCGAGCCGAACTTGTCGTAGAGGCTGGTGGCGACGAGTGTGTAGAACGGGATGACGAAGAACAGGGCGAGCCAGATGACCGCCGGCAGGAGCAGGAGGTAACCGGTCCGCCCCCGCTTGCGGGTCATCTCGCTCACGACGTGGAGTCCTCGCCCGCGCCCGCCGCGGCGTCCTGGCTGTAGTCGAGGAGGAAGGCGTACTCGGGTCGCCAGGACAGCTCGACCTCGTCACCGGTCCGGAACAGGCGACGTCTGCCGGTGTTCTGCTCGAAGACCTGGAGTTCCTGGCCCCACGGCATCCGGACGAGGTACTGCGTGCTGACCCCGACGAAGCTGACGTCGGTCACGACGCCGCCGGGCACGGTGTTGCCGGGGGCGTCGAGCGCCTCGCCGACCTCGCCGATCAGCACCTTCTCGGGCCGGATCCCGATCCAGCCCTTGTCGCCATCCGCGTGCGTGCGGTCGGTCGGGATCGAGACCGGCGTGCCGTGCATGTCGACCGTGACCAAGTCGGCGGCCCGGCTTCTGGACCGTGCCCTCGATGAGGTTGGACTGGCCCAGGAAGTTGGCGACGAACGTCGTCTTCGGGTTCTCGTAGAGGTCGGACGGCGCGCCCATCTGCTCGATGATCCCGCGGTTCATCACCGCGATGGTGTCGGCCATGGTCATGGCCTCCTCCTGGTCGTGGGTGACGTGCACGAACGTCAACCCGACCTCGGTCTGGATGCGCTTGAGCTCGATCTGCATCGACCGGCGCAGCTTGAGGTCGAGGGCGCCCAGCGGCTCGTCGAGCAGCAGCACCTCCGGCTGGTTGATCAGCGCCCGAGCCAACGCCACGCGCTGCTGCTGGCCGCCGGACAGCTGAGCAGGCTTCTTGCGAGCCTGACTGGTCAGCTCGACGAGGTCGAGCATCTCCTTGACCTTGGCCTCGATCTGCTGGGTCTTGCGCCGCCGCAGGCCAAAGGCCACGTTCTCGAAGATGTCCAGGTGCGGAAAGAGCGCATAGCTCTGGAACACGGTGTTGACCGGGCGACGGTAGGGCTTCGTGTAGGTGATGTCGTTGTCGCCGAGCATGATCCGACCCGAGGTCGGCGTCTCCAGCCCGGCGACCATCCGCAGGGTCGTGGTCTTGCCGCAGCCGGATGGTCCCAGCAGCGCGAAGAACGAACCGGTCGGTACGTCGAGGTCCAGCGAGTCCACCGCGGTGAAGGTGGCGAACTCCTTCGTGACCTCGCGCAGTCGCAGCCCGGTGAACGCCTCATCACCCCCGGACGACTTCTGCAGACGATCAGCCACCTGTGACATCGGACAAGTCTCCTTCGTACTGTTTCTGCTGGCGCTCGTCCAGCGGCATGAAGTCGAACGTCTCGGCGAGCGTCGCCTCGTCCGGGAAGATCAGCTTGTTGTCGACGAGCGAAGGGTCGATCTTCTCCATGGCTTCCCGGGCGCCTTCGACCGGGCAGATGTAGTTGACCCAGGCCGCGAGCTTCGCGGCGACCTCGGGGTCGTAGTAGTAGTTGATCCATTCCTCGGCGTTGTCCTGATGGGTGGCCTGGTTCGGCACCAGCATGTTGTCGCTCCAGAGCGACAGGCCTTCCTCGGGAGTGACGAACTTGATGTCGGGATTCTCGAACTCGGCCTGGATCACGTCGCCCGACCAGGCCTCGCAGGCCACGATGTTGCCGGCGGTCAGGTCCTGGATGTACTCGTTGCCCGTGAACGCCCTGACCTGCCCCGCCTTCACGACGCCCTGCAGGTTGTCGATCGCCTGCGCCCCACTGCGTCTCGGTGAAGTCGTCGGGGTCGGCACCGACCACCCTCAGCATGAACGCCATCGTGTCGCGCATCTCGGACAGGAGCGTGATCTTGCCCTTGAGGTCGGGACGGGTGAGCAGCTCGGAGAAGCTCTTGACCTCGTCGGTCTTCGCCGCGTTGTAGGCGATGCCGGTCAGGCCGCTCTGCCACGGCGCGTGATAGGTCAGATCCTTGTCCCACTGCCGGCCCTGCAGGGGCTTGATCAGGTTCTTGTGCAGGTTGGGCAGCTTTCGCCGCATCCAGCGGTTGGACCCAGCCCAGGCCGACCATCCGGGCAGCCATCCAGTCGGTCAACACCATCAGGTCGCGCTTGACCGGCTCGCACGCACCCAGCTGGTTGCGCACCTTCGCGAAGAACTCGGCGTTGTCGCTGACGTCGTCGGTGTAGCTGACGCTGATGCCGGTCTGCTGCTCGAAGACGTTGAGCGTCGAGGTCTTCTTCTTGATCGGGTCGATGTAGGCCGGCCAGTTCGAGACGATCAGCTCCTTGTCTGACTGGCCGACAGGTCCTTGGCCATGCAGTTGCGCGGGTCCTGCTTCGCACTGGGCACGCCGAAGCAACGGAAGTGCCAGCACGCTGCCGACACCGAACGCCGCGGCCCCGGCCCCCTTGAGCAAGGTCCTGCGGCTGTGCAGACTCTCGAACCGACCCACTGTTGCCCTCCTCCGCCGCCCCCGGCAGGGGCAGCCTCGCATTTCCGACTGCCCGCGACAAGGGATTCAGTGGATTGTAAGCCCCGAAACGACGAAATCCTTTGATTTCCTGCGCGTCGAGTGCCACGATGCCCGGGTGAAGAAGTCCGGAACCCAGCTCGACGACGTCTCCAAGGCCATCATCGAACAGCTCCAGCAGGACGGACGACGGCCGTACGCCACCATCGGCAAGGTGGTCGGCCTGTCGGAGGCCGCCGTACGGCAGCGGGTGCAGCGGCTGATCGAGAGCGGCGTGATCCAGGTCGTGGCGGTGACCGATCCGATCCAGCTCGGGTTCGCCCGCCAGGCCATGATCGGGATCCGGGTGCGAGGGCCGCTGGAGCCTGTCGCCGACGCGCTCGCGGCCCTGGACGAGGTCGACTACGTGGTCGTCACCGCCGGTTCCTACGATCTGCTCGCCGAGGCCGTGTGCGAGAGCGACGACGCGCTGCTCGACCTGATCTCGCAGTCGATCCGGTCCATCCCCGGGGTCGAGTCGACCGAGACGTTCATGTACCTCCACCTCCGCAAGCAGACCTACTCATGGGGCGTCCGCTGAGCCCCTCGTCGGCAGCGTCGGGCTCGTTGTGGGCCGCAGCAGGTCTCCCCCACGCCACGGGCTGCCCTCCCGGGTGACCGGTCGTTCGACGTGGCGATCGTCGGCGGCGGCTTCACCGGACTGTGGACCGCCTACTACCTGGCCACGAGCTCGTCGCTCCGGATCGCCGTCCTCGAGGCGGAGCACGTCGGCTTCGGCGCGTCCGGTCGAAACGGCGGCTGGTGCTCGGCCTTGTTCCCCGCCTCCCTTGCTTCGCTCGCCGCGCTCCCCGGGTCGTCCCGATCGAGAGCACTGGCCCAGCACGAGGCGATGCGCGGCTCGGTCCGCGAGGTGGGCCGGGTCGCGGCGCTCGAGGACATCGACTGTTCCTACGCCCGCGGCGGGACGATCCCCTGGCCCGCTCACCTGCCCAGCTCGTCCGAGCCCGCGCCGAGGTGGCCGAGGCCGAAGCCTGGGGTCGGACCGACCTGTCGCTGCTCAGCGCTCCGGCCGCGACCGCGATCCTCGACGCGACCCGCACCCTGGGGGCGACGTACACAGAGGACTGCGCGGCCACTCCATCCGGCGAGACTCGTGCACGGTCTGGCCGAGGCGTGCGAACGGCACGGGGTCAGCATCTTCGAGCGGACCCGGGCGCTGTCCATCGGTCCCGGCCGGGTCGACTCGACGCGGGGAGTGGTCACTGCGGGGCACGTGATCCGGGCGACGGAGGGCTACACCCACACGCTGCGGGGCCAGCGCCGCGATCTCGCCCCCATCCATTCGCTGGTCATCGCCACCGAGCCGCTGCCCGCGTCGACCTGGGAACAGATCGGCCTGCGGCGACGCGAGACCTTCGCCGACCAACGGCACCTGATCATCTACGGACAGCGCACCGCCGACGACCGGATCGTGTTCGGTGGCCGGGGGGCGCCGTACCACTTCGGCTCGCGCACCGGGCCCTCGTTCGACCGCAACGACCGAGTCTTCGCCAAGCTGCGCACGACGCTGGTCGACCTGTTCCCGGCGCTCGCGACCACCCGGATCACGCACGCCTGGGGCGGTGCGCTCGGCATCCCGAGGGACTGGTGCGCCTCCGTGGGCGTCGACCGCTCGACGGGCGTCGGCTGGGCGGGCGGCTACGTCGGCGACGGAGTGAGTACGACGAACCTCGCCGGCCGCACCCTCCGCGACCTGGTGCTGGGGCTCGAGTCCGACCTCACAGGCCTGCCCTGGGTCGGCCACCACTCCCGGCGCTGGGAACCCGAGCCCCTGCGCTGGCTGGGCATCAACGCCGGCCTGCGCGCGGCGGCCCTGGCCGACGCCGAGGAGCGGGCGACCAGACGACCGAGCCAGGTCGCCAAGCTGGTCGGGCGGCTGGTCGGCTGACTCAGCTGCTCCCCGTGAGATCGACAGCGCTGCCCGAGCAGAGGTCGGGCGAGGATCCGGCCGGCTGCCGAGTCGTGGCCGATCGCGTCCCGGACCAGGATCTCCTCGCCGCCGACGACGAAGGCCACGGCCTCCGGGCTCACCGGCTCGACACGGCGCCGGGTGCGCACGTCCGGCCTTCACCGCGACCTCCCAGGTCACGTCGCGGTCCGGGTCGGCCGGCTCCACACCGCGCAGCACCCGCACCCGCGCGGCCGGGTCGTCCTCGTCGCTGGAGGTGACCAGCACCATGGGTGTCCCGACCTCGCCGTGGACAGCGCCGAGACGGTCACACGCGAGCATCGCGAGGAGGGCATCGGCCGGGTCGGCGAGCCTGGTCGCGACCTGGTCCCCCGCCTTCACGCCGAGTGCGGCCAACGCGCCGGCGAGTTCGGCGACCTGCTGGAGAAGGGTGGCGAAGTCTCGGGTGGAGTCCGCGGTGATCAGCGCTGCGTCGGTCGCCCGACCCCGGATGACGTGCCGGTCGAGGGCGTTGTAGCAGAGGTTCAGCGAGCCGGGTTCGCCCGGGCCAGGTTTGCGAAACCAGCTCAGCTGCACGTCGTACTCCCGTAATTCGGTTGCGTGCTCGTGGCCACGATCGCGCAGCATGGTGATCGTAGTGCCCACCGTTCGAGAGGAGTCGTGACATGTCCACGACCGTCCTGTCGGCCTGCCCAGCAGCCCGTCACTTCTCTCTGAACTGGAGCACCACCACCGATGACATCGGACACTCAGCACGACAAAATGCAGGGGATCGATCCCCGCTTCACCTTTGACTTCAAGGCGTACGACGAACCCGACGACGCCGCCCAACGCTGGTCCACCTGGCTCTCCGTCGAGCCGCTGTGCCGTGGACCGGAGCCGCGACCCGACTGGGTCGTGACCTCGCAGGGCGCCATCGACACCGAGCTCGGCGTCCTCAAGACCGGCAAGGAGGCCGAGGTCTTCCTCGTCGAACGTGCCGACCCCAACGAACCGTCCCAGGGCTGCGTGATGGCGGCCAAGCGGTACCGGGGCCGCGAGCACCGGTCCTTCCACCGCAGCGCGGCGTACACCGAAGGCTGGAGCACGAAACGCTCCCGTGACGCGCGAGCCGTCAAGAACAAGTCGACCTTCGGCCGGGAGCTCGCCGCCGGCCAATGGGCCAACGCCGAGTGGGAGGCGCTCAAGCGGTTCTGGTCCGCCGGCGTCCCGGTCCCCTACCCGGTCCAGATCGACGGCACCGAGATCCTGATGGAGTTCATCTCGGTCGACGGCGAAGCCGCCCCGCGGCTGGCGCAGACGCGGCCCTCCCCCGAGTTGCTGGAGTCGTACTTCGACCAGCTGCGCGAGGCGATGGCGGTGCTCGCCCGACACGGGATCGCCCACGGCGACCTGTCGGCGTACAACATCCTGGCGGCCGGCGAGCGACTCGTGATCATCGACCTGCCGCAGGCCGTCGACATCGTGGGCAACCTCGCCGGAATGGACTTCCTGATGCGCGACTGCACGAACGTGTGCAACTGGTTCAGGTCCAGGGGGCTCGACGTCGACGAGCATGAGCTGTACGGCGAGCTGCTGGCCAGCGCGTTCTGAGGGCGTGGGTCGTGGCACCGGCGTGGCAGGATCCGCGCGCACCACCTAGCCTGATCGCCATGAGACGCACGGGGACAGCAGCCGGGATCGCCGGCCTGGTCGCAACTTTGACACTGCTGGCGGGCGCGCCCGCCGTACCTCTCGCCGCGGGGCCGGTGCCGCCGGCACCGCCCGCGGCACCGACGTCGGGGCGGGCGGCGGCGGCCACCTACCACTACGCCGAGGCCACGCCGCAGCCGGCTCAGGACCAAGCGAACCGGCGCGGTCGGCCACGTTCACGGTGCACCACCCGAAGCAGGTCCGGAGCGGCTCCCACTCGCTGGTCGAGCTGGCGGTCGCCCCGAACGCCGCGACCCGCTCGCTACGTCGAGGCCGGCTGGATCGTCGACCCCGGGAGAAAGACCCGGTTGTTCGTCTTCTGGTGGCGCAACGGCACGCCGCACTGCTACAACTTCGGCTGCGGGTTCGTCGACCGGGGCAGGGGCCTGCGGCCGGGATCGGTGCTGCAGCCCGGTAGCAAGATCCGGCTGGCGTGGAAACACCGCGACGCCAAGTGGTTCCTGTTCGTCAACGGCAGGCAGTCCGGCTTCTACCCCGACCGGCTGTGGCGCGGCACCTTCACGGGCACCAAGTGGTTCCAGGTCTTCGGTGAGGTCGCCGACGGCGGCGGGCGCCTGTGCGAGGACATGGGCAACGGCAGGCTGCCGAGCAACCCCCGGAGCGCGAAGGTCACCGACGTCGCGTACGTCGGCGGCCCCGCGGTCAGGCTGTCCCCCGGCCACACGGACCGCCGCAACCACTACCGGCTGAAGATCACGTCGTCGAACTCGTTCCGCTACGGCGGTCCGGGGAACTGCTGACCATCAGGCGATCCCCCGTCGGCCGACTCCCGGGTCCACCACGTCGCGGTAGTGCCCCACCAGGGCGGCGTTGACCGACGCCCACGATCGCCCCTCGACGCTGCGCCGAGCGGCGATCGCCATCCGCCGTCGGAGCAGGGGTTCGCGGCACAGCTTCTCGACGTACGTCGCCAGGTCGTCGCCGTCGCCCGGCCGGTAGAGGAAGCCCGCCACGCCGTCGTCGACGACGTCGATCGGGCCTCCGGCTCGCGGAGCGACGACGGGCACGCCACTCGCCAGCGCCTCCTGGGCGGCCTGGCAGTAGGTCTCGTGACGCCCGGTGTGCACGAACACGTCGAGCGAGGCGTACGCCGCGCCGAGGTCGGCACCGTGCAGCACCCCGAGGAACGCCGCGTCGGGCAGCAGCCGCCGCAGCCGGGCTTCGTCTGGTCCGCCGCCGGCAATCACCAGCCGGATGCCGTCGATCCGGTCGAGGTGGGCCAGGAGCTCGAGCTCCTTCTCGTGCGCGAGCCGACCGACGTAGCCGACGAGGAGCTGCCCGTGGGGCGCGAGCCGCGCGCGGAGGTCGGGGCTGCGCCATCTCGGCGCGAACATCTCGAGGTCGACGCCGCGCGGCCACCGCGCGAGTCCCGGGATCCCCATCTCCTCGAGCTGGGCCAGGCTCGCGGTCGAGGGCACCAGCGTGCGGTCGACCTGGTGGTGGATCCTTCTCGTCAGCGCGGTCATCGCCTGGCGTCCACCTGGGACGTCGTAGCGCTCGGCGAAGCCGACCAGATCCGTCTGGTAGATCGCCACGGTCGGGATGCCGAGCTCCGCTGCCGCCTTCGCGGCCTGGTAGCCCAAGGTGGCCGGGCTCGCGATGTGCACGACGTCCGGCTGGAACCGCAACATCACCGCGCGCAGCCGGCGCCGGGTCTCCAGGCCGATCCGGAAGTCGCGGTAGAACGGCAACCGGGCTCCACGGGCATGGGTCACCGGGAAGCCGGCGTACGTCGCCGGACCGGTTGGTGCGACGAGCTCCGCCGCGTGACCGTTGTCGGCCAGGTGCTCCAGCACCCGACGTACGGAGTTGGTGACGCCGTTGACCTGCGGAAGGAACGACTCGGACACGACGAGCACCCGCAACGCGGCGGAACTGCTCGGCTTCAGCTGGACCAGATTGTCGAACTGGTGCTTTCGCATGCTCCGGACGCTAGGCGACCCTCAGGAACGGGCGCGCGATGCCTGCGTGGACGACACGTGAACCCGGCACATCGGTCCGGTCGGTCAGTTCACCCCGCCGACACCGGGCGTCTGCTTGAGGTCACTAGCGCGGTGGTCGTCACAACGGTGCATGAGCGGCAGTTGTAACGAGTGAATCGCTGAACTCGATGTCCAAAGTCGTGCAGAGGGCGAGTTTGTGCAGTGGCACGTGGGCTCATGGCGTCGGTTGCGGTTCGCCCATCCGGCGTGGTTGCGGTTCAGACCAACCCGCTGTGGTTGCGGTCGGCGTACGACTGCAGGCCCTGCCCGCGTGCGCCGACACGTCGCAAGCCGCCCTCCCCCGCTTCGCTCCTCCGGTCAATTTCCAACGAGTCGGCGATACCCACCTTCGGTCCGGTCACTCGTGCGCGGCGAGCTGACCGCAGGCACCGTCGATCTCGCGGCCGCGGGTGTCGCGGACCGTGGTCGAGATGCCCTTGGCCTCGAGCCGGCGGACGAACTCGCGCTCGTCGGCGGGGTCCGAGGCGGTCCACTTGGAGCCCGGCGTCGGGTTGAGCGGGATCAGGTTGACATGCACCCAGCCCCAGTCGCCGTAGGAGTTGAGGACGTCGCCGAGCAGGTCGGCCCGCCACGCCTGGTCGTTGATGCCGCGCATCATGGCGTATTCGATCGACACCCGGCGCTTGGTCACCCGGGCGTAGTCCCAGGCGGCCTGGACGGTCTCGGCGACCGAGTAGCGGGTGTTGATCGGCACCAGCTCGTTGCGCAGCTCGTCGTCAGGAGCGTGCAGGGAGAGCGCCAGCGTCACCGGGATGCCCTCCTCGGTCAGCTGCTTGATCCGCGGCACGAGGCCCACGGTGGAAACGGTCACCCCGCGCGCCGACATGCCGAGACCGGCGGGTGCGGGGTCGGTGAGCCGGTGTACGGCGCCGATCACGGCCTTGTAGTTGGCCATGGGCTCGCCCATGCCCATGAAGACGACGTTGGAGACCCGGCCGGGACCGCCGGGCACTTCGCCACGGGCGAGGGTGCGGGCTCCGGCGACGACCTGCTCCACGATCTCGGCCGTCGACATGTTGCGCTGAAGACCGCCCTGGCCGGTGGCGCAGAACGGGCACGCCATGCCACAGCCCGCTTGGGACGAGACGCAGACAGTCGCCCGATCCGGGTAGCGCATCAGCACCGACTCGACGAGCGCGCCGTCGAACAGCTTCCACAGGGTCTTGCGGGTGGTGCCCTTGTCGGCCTCGAGGGTCCGCAGCGGCGTCATCAGCGTGGGCAACAAGGTCGAGACGAGGCTCTCGCGTTGTGCCGCCGGCAGATCGGTCATCTGGGCCGGGTCGTCCACCAGCCGGGAGAAGTAGTGGGTGGAGAGCTGCTTCGCCCGGAAGCCGGGCAGACCGTTCGACTCCAGCAACGCCCTGCGTTCGGCCTCGTTGAGGTCGGCAAGGTGGGGTGGCGGCTTCGCGCGGCGCTTCGGTGGGTCGAAGACGAGGGGCAGGGTCTTGATCGGCTCAGTCATGGAGATCCGATTATCGCCCGGCGGCGCGCCGTACGACGAACTCAGGAAACCTGGCCGGACGCCACCAGCATGACGAAGGTCGAGATCACGGCGGTGACCACGATGACCGTGACCGCCATTCCGGCCAGCATGAAGGCGGCGAACCGGTGGGTGCGGTCCGGGACCAGCATCACCAGCGGGACCGCGAAGGTGGCCACGCCAGCCAGCGAGGAGAATCACCGAGTCGTGATCCGGGGCCATGGGGTGCACGAGACTCAGCAGCAGCACCGGGACGACGACGAGCCATGCGGCGCCGCCGAAGAAGCCGCCCAGCGAGGGCCCGGGTCTGGCGCTGCGCCGGTCCTGCGATCGACGTAGCGCTCGTTGTGCTCGGCAGGTGCCGCGGGTGCACCGAGACTGACTGCTGCGGGTGACTCATGGTGGGCTCCTCGTATCCTCGTCCATCCTCACACGAGCGCGGTCGCCTGCCGGCGGACCCACGCCGCGGGACCACGGGCCTTGTCGCCCCCGGCTCGGACGGCCACTCTGGGCACATGGAGGTCCGTTTCGTCGACGCGTCCGGGATACACCTGCGCGACCACGACGACGTCCTCGAGCTGTTCGCCCATGACGACGGGTTCTTCTGGATCGACGTCCCGACGTGGGACGACAACAGCGCAGCAGTCCTCACCGGGCTCGGTTGCCACGCGATGGTGCTGGAGGCCTGCGCCCGACGCAACTACATCCCCACGGTGCACGCCTACGACGACCACGTGTTCATCACGACCCAGTCGCCGATGCTGGGATCCGCCGGCCACGTACACCTGCTCGAGCTCGACCAGATCATCGGCCAGCACTTCCTGGTCACCGTGCACGGGCCGCTCAATCCCGACGTGGATCCCGCTCAGGCCCAGGTCGAGACCGATGCCGCCCTGCACCGGATCGAGGGCGGCCGGTTCCGGCCCAAGTCGCCGGTGGAACTGTCCTACGCGATCACCTCGGGAGTGGCTCGCCGACAACGGGGCGTGATCGCGCAGGTCGCCGAGAAGCTGCCCGGGTTGGAGGCGCACGTGATGTCCTCGCAGCTGCGCGACCCCGAGGTGTTGTTGGAGACGATGTTCCTGATCCGGCACGAGCTGATCACGGCACGTACGACGGCCGCCCAGTGCCACGAAGTCTGGATGCGGATGGCCAGCATCGGCCGCGCTCATCGACGACGAGCACGCGCCATCGATCCGGGACCTGGCCGACCAGTTCGACCGGGTGCGCTCGCTGGCCGACGGCGAGGCGCAGTTCCTGTTCGGCGTGATCGAGCTCTACCAGACCAAGGTCAACACGAAGATGACCGTCGCGATGGAGCGGCTGGCGGTCATCGCCGCCGTCACGCTCCCGATCACCGCGATCGCGTCCGTCTACGGCATGAACGTGATCGTCAACGACGAGACCCACTACATCCAGCTGGACGTCGCGCTGGCCGTGATGCTGGCGATCAGCCTGACCTTGCTGCGCTGGGCGCACCGCCAGGGCTGGTGGTGATGGACCGGCTCACCCGGGTCCCCGAGCTCGGCGTGACCGACCGGCAGGCCCTCGACCAGCTGCTCGACTCCCAGTGGGTGGGCACGCTTGCCACGGTCGTCGACGGCGAGCCCTGGGCGGTCCCGATGCTCTTTGCCCGGGACGGCGACCGGGTGCTGATCCACGGCTCCACCGGTGCCGGGGTGCTGCGTCGGGTCGCGGCCGGCTCGCCCGCGGTCTTCATCGTCTTCGCGCTGGACTCGTTGGTGGTCGCTCCCACGACGTTCGAGTCCTCCGTGAACTACCGATCGGCAATGATCCGCGGCCGACTGGAGTCGGCGACCGACCCGGAGAAGACGCGGATGCTCGACCGGTTGGCCGAGACGCTGATCCCCGGCCGTACGACGGAGGTCCGGCCGTCGAGCCGCAAGGAGCTGGCGGCCACGCTGGCCATGGCACTGCCGATCGCCGACGACAACTGGCTCCTGAAGGTGGCCGACGAGTGGCCCGCCACGCCCGAGCAGGCCGGTGCGGCCGACGACGTCTGGAGCGGCCTGGTGCCGGTCCGGACTGCCTTCGACTCCCCTGTCCCGGCGCCCTGGTCGGTCGACCTGCCCGTCCCCGAGTCCGTACGCCGCCTAGCGGGCCCGGATGCTGACGCTCGGTCGAGGCGCGTTCTCAGTCGGACGAGGGACTCAGGTCAGTACACCAGGTAGTGCAGCAGCAGCCAGATCGGCGCAATCGTCGCCAGGATCGAGTCCAGCCGGTCCATCAGGCCGCCGTGTCCGGGGATCACCTGGGACATGTCCTTGATGCCGAGGTCGCGTTTGATGACCGACTCGCACAGGTCTCCGAGCGTGGCCATCACGACCGCGATGAGGCCGAGGATGACGCCGACCCACCAGTCGCCGTCGAGGAGATAGACCACCAGCCCGTAGCCGACGGCGACGCAGAAGGCGAGCGATCCGGCGAAGCCCTCCCAGGACTTCTTCGGGGAGATGACCGGGGCCATCGGGTGCTTGCCGAACAGCACGCCGGCGATGTAGCCACCGATGTCGGAGGCGATCGTGACCAGGATGAACACGACGATGCCCTTGGCGCCTTCGTCCCAGCGATCGAAGTCCGTGGCCCCACCCTCGGCGAGCAGCAGCGCCACGAAGGAACCCAGGAACGGGACGTAGATCAGCGTGAACACCGACGCGGTGGCGTTCATGACGTAGCCGTCGATTCCCCGTCGCAACAGCCACAGCATCGTCACGAGCGCGGTGACGGCGGTCGCGGTCACGAGCGCAGGCGCGCCCCAGAAGTAGGCGACGACGACCATCACGACGCCACCGGCCATCAGCGGCTGCTCGGGCAGGTTGATCGCCTTGGCCTGGAAGCCCCGGTGCAGCTCCCACACCGCCACCACGACCGCCGCCGCCACGATGAACATGAACGCCGTCTTCCAGAAGAACAGCGAAGCCGCGATCGCCGCCAGCAGCACGACGCCGGACGCGATGGCAGCGGGCAGGTTCCGCCCCGCCCGGCCGTGGTCCTTCTGCGGCGCTGCGGCGGGTGAGGTGGAGGTCATGGGGTTGGTTGCTCAGACCTCGAGCAGCTCGGCTTCCTTGTTCTTCAGCATCTCGTCGATGGCGTCGGTGTACTTCTTGGTCATCGCATCGAGACGCTTCTCGGCTCCGGTCACGTCGTCCTTGCCGACCTCGCCGTCCTTCTCGAACTTCTCCAGGCCCTGCTTGGCCGTCCGTCGCACGTTGCGGACCGAGACCCGGCCGTCCTCGGACTTGCTCCTGGCGATCTTGATGTACTCCTTGCGGCGCTCCTCGGTCAGCTCCGGGAACACGCAGCGCAGCACCTTGCCGTCGTTGGCCGGGTTCACCCCGAGGTCGGAGTCACGGATGGACTTCTCGATCGCCGCCATCGCACTCTGGTCGTACGGCGAGATGAGAATGATCCGGGCCTCGGGTGCGGTGAACGACGCGAGCTGCTGCAGGGGCGTCGGCGTGCCGTAGTAGTCGGCGGTGATCTTGCTGAACATGCTCGGAGTTGCTCGGCCGGCCCGGATCGCAGCGAACTCCTCGCGGGTCGCCTCGACCGACTTCTTCATCTTCTGGTCGGCCTCGTGGAGGGTCTCGTTGATCACTGCTGCTCCTTGGTCGTGGCTGATCTTGACGGGCGAGCGTCGTACTCAGGCGCTCACCAGCGTGCCAATCTTCTCACCTTGAACGATCCGCAGGACTGCACCCTCCTCCTGCATGCCGAACACGATCAGCGGCAACTTGTTCTCCATGCAGAGGGCGAACGCGGTGGCGTCGGCGACCCTCAGTCCTCGCTGGAGGGCGTCGAGGAAGGACAGCTCGTCGAGCTTGACGGCGGTCGGGTCGGTTCGCGGGTCGGCGCTGTAGACACCGTCGACGCCGTTCTTGCCCATCAGCACGACCTCGCACTTGGTCTCGAGGGCGCGTTGGGCCGCGACGGTGTCGGTGGAGAAGAACGGCATGCCGGCGCCGGCGCCGAAGATCACGACGCGGCCCTTCTCGAGGTGCCGGATCGCTCGGCGTGGGATGTAGGGCTCGGCGACCTGCCCCATCGTGATCGCGGTCTGGACCCGGGTCTCGATGCCTTCCTTCTCGAGAAAGTCCTGGAGGGCCAGGCAGTTCATGACGATGCCGAGCATGCCCATGTAGTCGGCGCGAGCACGGTCCATGCCGCGCTGCTGGAGCTCGGCTCCGCGGAAGAAGTTGCCGCCGCCGAGGACGATCGCCACCTGGACGCCGGCGCGGGCGACGGCGGCGATCTCCTTGGCGATCTTCTGTACGACGTCGGGGTCGACGCCGACCTTGCCGCCACCGATGACCTCACCGGAGAGCTTGAGCAGGACACGCTTGTAGGCGATCACGGAGGAGGAATCCCTTCGGCAGGCAGAACTGTTCAGGCATGAAAGAAGGCCGGTTCGATGATCGTGGTCTGGGTCATCGAGCCGGCCTCCTTCTGACGTAGGCGCCAACCTAGCGGGTCAGGCGCCTACCTCGAAACGGGCGAAACGCTTGACCGTCACGCCGGCCGCGTCGAGGACGGCCTTGACGGTCTTCTTGTGCTCGGTGACCGACGGCTGCTCCAGCAGGACGGTGTCCTTGTAGAAGCTGTTCACCCGGCCCTCGATGATCTTGCTGATCGCCTGCTCCGGCTTGCCCTCGTCGCGAGCGGACGCCTCGGCGATCTCGCGCTCCTTGGCGACGACGTCGGCGGGCACCTCCTCACGGGTGAGGTACTTCGGGCGCATCGCGGCCACCTGCATGGCAGCCGAACGAGCAGCCTCGGCGTTGTCCCCGTCGTACTCGACCAGGACGCCCACTGCGGGCGGCAGGTCGGCGGCACGCTTGTGCAGGTAGACCACGCTCGGGCCGTCGAAGTAGGCCACCCGACCGAGCTCGATCTTCTCGCCGATGGTCATGGCGAGGTTGGCAACGACCTCACCGACCGTCGAGTCCCCGAGCGGTACGGACTTGAGGCTGTCGGCGTCGGTTGCCCTGGCGTCGGCTGCCGCGTCGGCGATCCGCTGCGCGGTCGAGACGAAGTCGTCGTTCTTGGCCACGAAGTCGGTCTCGCTGTTGAGCTCGACCAGGGCGCCGCCCGAGGTGGCGACCAGACCGGCCGTCGCCTGACGGCTCTCGGCGCGCTCGCCAGCCTTCTTGCCGAGCTTGATCCGCAGGATCTCGACGGCCTTTTCGAGGTCGCCGTCGGCCTCCTCGAGCGCCTTCTTGCAGTCCATCATGCCGGCGCTGGTCAGCTCACGGAGCTTCTTGACGTCGGCGGCGGAGAAGTTCGCCATTGTCCTTCTTCCTCGAAGTGAAGTGTGTTGGTAGTTCCTGGGATCGGCCTCGGGTGGGCCGGTCGTCAGGCCTTGTCGTCGGCCTTGTCGTCGGCCTTGTCGTCGGCCTTGTCGCTCGGCCTTGTCCTCGGCCTTGTGCTCGGCGTTGTCGAACCCGGCGGCCTCGGCGGCCTCGACGCTGCGGAACCAGACCTCGGCCTTGGTGCGGGCGTACCACGGGCTGGTGGGCTCGTGGAACTTCATCGAGCTCGCGTTCCCCTTGATCTCGAAGCCCTCGGGAGTCGAACCGTCCTCGAGCGGTGCGGCCGAGTCGGCGCCGTACGGCGGCTCTGCTGGCGTTTGGGCCGGCGTCTCGGCAGGAGCCTCGGTGACCTCGCCAGCCAGCGGCTTGACCTCGACCGGCGCCTCCACCGGTGCCTCGACCGGTGCCTCGACGGGTGCCTCGACCGCGGTCTCCGCGACAGCGTCCGCCGGAACTTCCGTCACGGCGTCGGCCGGAGCCGTGGCAGGGGTCTCGTCGACGGCCTCAGGCGAAGCCTCGGCCACCGCCTCCACGGCTGCCTCCACGGCTGCCTCCACCGCAGGCTCAGCGGGAGCCTCAGCGGGAGCCTCGACCGCCGTCTCGACCGCAGCCGGAGCCTCAGGCTTGACCGGAGCCTCGACGGTGGTCTCGGCGGCAGCCGGGGCAGCCGGGGCGGCCGGGGCGGCCGGGGCAGCCGGGGCGGCTGGAGCGGCCGGGGTGTCGGTCGGGGCGTTCTTGGTCTCGAGGAGCTCGCGCTCCCATTCGGCCAGAGGCTCCTCGGCGCCGGCCTCGGCGCCCTCGGTCTTGACGCCCGAACGGGCGATCAGACCCTCGGCGACGGCGTCGGCCACCACGCGGGTCAGCAGGCCGACCGCGCGGATGGCGTCGTCGTTGCCCGGGATCGGGAAGTCGACCAGGTCGGGGTCGCAGTTGGAGTCGAGGATGCCGATGATCGGGATCCGGAGCTTGCGCGCCTCTTCGACGGCGAGGTGCTCCTTGTTGGTGTCGACGATCCACACGGCCGAGGGCGTCCGGGTCATCTCACGGATCCCGCCCAGGGTCCTGTCGAGCTTGATCTGCTCGCGCTTCATGTGGAGCAGTTCCTTCTTGGTGCGACCGCTGCCGGCGACATCGTCGAAGTCGATCTCGTCGAGTTCCTTGAGGCGGTTGATCCGCTGGTGCACCGTCTGGAAGTTGGTGAGCATGCCGCCCAGCCAACGCTGGTTGACGTAGGGCATGCCGACGCGGGTCGCCTGCTCGGCGATCGCTTCCTGGGCCTGCTTCTTGGTGCCGACGAACATCACGGTGCCGCCCTTGGCGACGGTTTCCTTGATGAAGGCGTACGAGCGGTCGATGTAGGCCAGCGACTGCTGCAGGTCGATGATGTAGATGCCGTTGCGCTCGGTCATGATGAAGCGCTTCATCTTCGGGTTCCAGCGCCGGGTCTGGTGCCCGAAGTGGACGCCGCTCTCGAGGAGCTGGCGCATGGTCACGACTGCCATGGTGACTTCTTCCTGGTTCCTGGCCGCACGCGGTTGCGCCCGCCTTTGCTCCCTCGGGAGAGGCGGACCGGCGTGCCGGCCATGTAGTTTTCAGTTGCACAGCGGGCGGGTGCCTGCTGTCCTGACGCCGCGCGCGTGCCGACCCGACCTTCGGTCGGGACTGAGGAACGTCGCCCACGGGTGGTCGGACTCACCAGGGTGAGTCCGTCGCGGTCTGCGAACGTGCGTAGTCAATCCGGGTGGATTGCTGGGCTCAGCCTACTCGACCCGTCCGCCCGGGGACCAATCGACCGTCGGGACACCACTTGCCTTCCACAGGGACCCGTCCCAGGGACCTTTCCACAGCACACGCAGTGCGTCGGGTCGCTTTGTCCCTGGTCGGCAAGACGCTGGGATCCATGTTCTCCAGAAAGGCCGTCCGGGCCGGTCTCGTTCGGATCGCCGTGACCATCCTGGCTGGTTTCGCCCCAGCGCTCCTTGCCGTCGACGCGGCAGGCGGGCCACCAGTCGACGCCGATCCCGTGGGCGTGTGGCCGCTGCGACCCGAGCCGGAGGTGGTGCGCGGCTTCGACCCACCATCGGACCCCTTCGGCGCCGGCCATCGAGGGGTCGACCTGTCGGGGGCTGTCGGGCAGCCGGTGCACAGCGCGCTTGCAGGGACCGTGACCTATGCGGGGCTGTTGGCCGGACGTGGCGTGATCGTGGTCAACCACGGCCCCACCCGCACCACCTACGAACCGGTGGCGGCTGTGGTCCGTGTCGGCGACGCTGTGGCGCAGGGCGACCGGATCGGGACCCTCGAGCTCGCCGGATCGCACTGCTTCCCGGCCGCCTGTCTGCACTGGGGCTGGCTGCGAGGCGATGAATATCTCAACCCACTCGACCTCGTGGGCCACCAGCGCGTTCGCCTGCTGCCGCTCTACTCCGCATCTCCGCCGACCAGGACGGCAGACTTCCGCTCAGTGCTCCCCGCATACGCCGGCTGGCGTCCTCTGCTCGATCTGTTCCGGGCCGCGGATGACCCGGCAACCCGTGCCCGGTCGCCCTGACCTCGTCCGGGAGGATGAAGCCCGTGCCCGCACCCCAGACCCGCGCGACCAGGATCATGCTGCTGGTCGGGATCGTGGTCCTGGCCTTCAACCTGCGACCGGCAGCGGTCAGCGTCGGGCCGGTCCTCCACGACATCTCGTCTGCGCTGGACATGACACCGACATCCGCCGGCGTGCTCACGTCGCTGCCCGTGCTCGCGTTTGCCGTCTTCGGCGCACTGGCTCCCCGGATCGCCCGGACCCTCGGCGCGCACCGCACCTCCTTCGTGGCCCTGCTCGCGGTGGTCGTCGGGCTCGCCTTGAGGTCGCTGACCAACTCGGTGCCAGTGTTCCTGTTGCTCTCGGTGCTGGCGCTCGGCGGGATGGCAACCGCAAACGTGCTGCTGCCGTCCTTGATCAAGCTGCATTTCCCGGACCGGATCGGGTTGCTGACCTCGATCTACACGACTGCGCTCGCGGTGGGCCTCACCCTCGCCTTGATTCTCACCGTGCCGTTGTCCGACGCGTTCGGGTCGTGGCGCTGGGGACTTCTGGCCTGGGCGGTGACCGCCGCTGATCGCGGCGCTGCCGTGGCTGGGCTTGCTGCAGCCACGACCAGGTGCTGGACGAGACACCTCGCACCGTGACGCTCGGTGACGTCGCCCGCACCCGGCTCGGCTGGGCGATGGCACTGTGCTTCGGGCTCCAGTCGCTTCAGGCATACGCGGTGTTCGGCTGGTTCGCGCAGCTCTACCGCGACGCCGGGTTCTCCAGCGCGACGGCTGGGCTGCTGCTCGGGGTCATCAGCGGGATCTCGATCCCGGTGGCGTTCGTCGTGCCCGGCGCTGGCCGCGCGGATGGCCAACCAGGCATGGCTGTTCATGGGCCTGTTGGCGTCCTACGCCGTCGGTTACGTCGGGTTGCTCGTCGCGCCGGCGGCCGGCGCGTGGCTGTGGGCCGCCCTGGTCGGCATCGGCACCGGGGTGTTCCCGGTAGTCCTGACGCTGATCGGCCTGCGGGCCCGCACCGAGGGCGGCACTGCCGCCCTGTCGGGATTCACCCAGTCCGTCGGCTACCTGTTCTCGGCGGTCGGCCCGTTCGGGATGGGCTACCTCTACGAGCACACGGGCGGCTGGACCGTTCCGCTGGTCTGCCTGCTGGTGCTGCTGGCGCCACTCGCGGCGGTGTCGGTCTATGTCTCCCGGCCGCACCAGCTCGAAGACCTGCTGGTCCGGGCCTGACCCTCGCCTACGCCCGCGGATGGGCCTGCTGGTAGGCCTTGCGCAACCGGTCCGTCGTCACATGTGTGTAGAGCTGGGTCGTCGCCAGCGAGGCGTGGCCCAGCAGCTCCTGGACGCTGCGCAGGTCTGCGCCGCCCTCGAGGAGGTGGGTGGCGGCGGTGTGTCGAAGCCCGTGCGGTCCGATGTCGGGAGCGCCCGGCACGTCGGCGATGCGCCGGTGCACCAGGCGCCGGACTGCTCTCGGGTCGATCCTCTGGCCACGCGCGCCGAGGAAGAGTGCCGCTCCGCCCGGCTCGGCCCAGACCTGCGGTCGGCCCTGGACCTGCCAGCGCCGCAGGGCCCGAGCGGCCGGGATGCCGAACGGGACGGTTCGTTCCTTGCGGCCCTTGCCGAGGACGCGGATCACGTTGCGCTCGCGATCGACGTCGTCGACGTCGAGGCCGCACAGCTCGCCGACCCGGATCCCGGTTGCGTAGAGCAGCTCGAGCATGGCGACGTCGCGGAGGCCGACCGGGCTTCCGTCGTCGGCCAGTTGGGACGCCACATCGATCAACAGGCGGGCCTCCTCACCGTTCAGCACCGCCGGCAACGGCTTGTGCGCCTTCGGCGAGGCCAGCAGCGCGCCCGCGTCGCGTTCGAGCCGGCCCGTTCGGACGAGCCACGCGGTGAACACCCGGGCGGCGGTGCCCCGTCTCCCCATGGTCGTCCGCGACCTGCCCAGGGTTTGTTGCTTGGCAAGCCAGCTGCGCAGGGTGCGCAGGTCGAGGGAACTCACGTCGACGTGGCCCAGCAGCGTCGCGTGCTCGAGCAGACCCGTGATGTCGCCGAGGTAGGCGCGAACCGTGTGCGCCGAGAGGTCCCGTTCGGAGGACAGGTGCCGCTCGTAGTCAGCCAACGTCCGCGACATCGACTCGGACACGAACCGGTCCGGTTCGACGTCGGGTGGCATGCCCCGAGTCTACGAAGGGTCGGCCCGGGATTGCTCGGACTCGCCGCGGCTCGATCCGGTTGGGCGGTGCGCGCGCGACCCAGCACGCTCTCGAGCGCGTCACGGTTGTGCGGCCTCGCCGAGGATCCAGCCTCCTGCGGTCTTCGCGACCAGGTCGCCCTTGTGCAGGCGCTGCAGCGTGGAGCCGACCTCGACCAGGCCGACACCGGCGGTGCGGGCGATCGAGTCGGTGCTGGCCGAACGGGCGACTGGTACGGCGTCGAGAATCCGGGCCTCGCGCTGACTGAGCCGGTCGCGGGCCCGCGTCTCGCCCCGCGGCTCCACCAGAAGGTGTTCACCGGATCGACCGACCACCTCGAGGACGTCGGCTCCCGACGTGACCAGCATGGCTCTGCCGGTGCGGATCAACTGGTGGACGCCCTGGGACTGGGCGCTGGTGACCGGCCCGGGTACGCCCAGCACGGGACGGTTGAGACCGTCAGCCCAGTTGGCGGTGTTGAGGGCGCCGCTTCGGAGCGCGGCCTCGACGACGACCGTCGCCCGGGACAGGGCGGCGATGATCCGGTTGCGACTCAGGAATCGGACCCGCATCGGGGCGCATCCGGGAGCCAGCTCCGACACGATCACGCCGGTCTCACCGATGTGATCGATCAGCTGCTTGTGGGCGGCCGGATAGACGCGGTCGGCGCCACACGCCAACACCGCCACGGTGGCGCCACCGCCGGCCAGCGCCCCGCGATGGGCTGCCTGGTCGATCCCGAACGCCGCACCCGAGACCACACAGATGCCCGCCTCGGCCAGGGTCGCCCCCACACCTCCGGAAACGTCGCCGCCGTAGGAGGTGGCCGAGCGGGCCCCCACCACCGCGACGGACTCGCCCAGCTCATTGAGCTTCTGTGGCCCCCGCACCCACAGGCCGAGCGGGACCCCTCCCCTGTCCTGGACCGCCGGGGCCCGGGCCAGGTCGTCAAGCTGGGTCGGCCACTCGGCGTCTCCCGGGATGACGTAGCGGATCCCGGCCTTCGCGGCCGAGGCCAGCTCCGCCTCGGGTTCCAGCCCGGCCAGGCGGGCGGCCACATCGGTGAGCATCCCGCCGACGTCCCGTTCGGCGGCGAGGTGGCGGTGCACCCGGACCGCCCCCAGCTCGTCGACCAGGGCGGCCAGCCGCGGGTCGCCGGGCTCGGCCAGCCGGCACAGCGCGACTCTCGCCAGCCGCTCCTCGTCTCGACTCATCCGGCCTCGCGCCTCTCCAAGGACGACAGCAAGAGCGGCAGACCCGTTCTCAGCCTCAGCGCGACATCGAGCTGTGGGACTCCCGGGCTGTCCACGCCCTGGAGGTCGGCGACTGTCCAGGCCAGGCGATGGACCCTGGTCACGCCGCGACGGGTGAGTCGGCCGGCGTAGAGCTCGGTGTCGAGTCGCCGTGCGGCCGGGTCCGTGAGTGGCCAGCGTTCGGTCAGCAGGGGCCCGGGTGCCTGGGCGTTGGTCCGCCACGGATCGTCGCAGTAGCGCAACCGCTGACGCTCGCGAGCAGCCTCGACCCGGGCCCGGACCACGGCGCTGGTCTCGGGGGGCGGCGCCACCGGGTCGCGCAGATCCTTGACGGTCAACGGCTCCACGTGACGGGTGATGTCGATCCGGTCAGTGATCGGACCGTTGAGCTTGCGTCGATAGTCGCGTCTGCGGACCTCTGGGCACTCACAGTCGCTCAGCGCGGCGGAGGGATGGTACTTGCCGCAGGGGCACGGGTTGCAGGCGAAGACGAACATGCCACGGGCCGGGTAGGTCGCGGTCTCGTCACCGCGGCCGATCGTGATCTCGCCACTCTCGAGTGGCTGCCGCAGAGCCTCGACGATGTCACTGTTGAACAGCGGGAACTCGTCCATGAACAACACCCCGCAGTGGGCCCGGCTGATGTCGCCGGGGCGCACCTTGCCGGTGCCGCCACCGAGCAGGCTCGCGCGCGTCGATGAGGAATGCGGCGCCGAGAACGGCGGTCGCGAACGCAGATCCTCGCCAGGTTCGAGGACGCCGGCAAGCGAGTGGATCGCGGCGAGCTCGAGCGCTTCCTCGACGGTGAGGTCGGGCATGATCCCGGGGATCCGCTCCGCCAGGGTGGTCTTCCCGGCACCCTTGGGCCCGCTCAGCATCAGATGGTGGCCGCCTGCCGCTGCCACCTCGACCGCGTAGCGAGCATCGGCCATGCCCTGGACCTCCGCCAGGTCGACCTCGTCGATCCGACTGTCGCCGCGCCACGACAGCAGCGGGCTGCCCGACATCGCCTCGACGGGTGGAGCCGACGGAACCGGATCGCCCGTCAGCTCTGCGACCACCTGCGCAAGGGAGCGCATGCCGAAGACGGTCACGCCCGGGACCATGGCCGCCTCGCGCGCCTGCGGCTCCGGCACGAACACCCGGTCGATGCCCCGCGCGACCGCGGCGATCGTCATCGGCAGCACGCCAGGGACCGGCCGCAGCCGACCGTCGAGGGTGAGCTCACCGATGAAGACCGTGCGCTCCAGTGCGGCCGGAGCGACGCCGCCCGACGCACCGAGAACTGCCACCGCCATCGCGAGATCGAAGTGCGGCCCCGTCTTGGGTACGTCGGCCGGGGACAACAGGATCGTGACCCGCCGGGTCGCCGGCCAGTCGAAATGGCTGTTCTGGACGGCCATCCGGCACCGGTCGCGGCCCTCGTTGATCGCGGCGTCGGGTCGCCCGACCAGGGTGGTGCCGACCATCCCCTGGGAGACGTCGACCTGGACGTCGATGAGATGCCCGAGGGCGCCCTGGAGGGTGATCGTGCGGGCGGTGGCGACGGGCATCAGCCGACCCCTCTGACGTGCTCGACCTGCGCCGGACCGCGCCGCGGCCGGAGGATCCCGACCATGTCGATCCGGACCTCCAGGGGACGCACCGGATGAGCCTGGAGCCAGTGAGCGGCCAGCCGTCGCAGTCGCTCGACCTTGATGGGCGTCACCGCCTCGAACGGCGTGCCGCACGCGACCGAGCTCCTGGTCTTGACCTCGCAGATCACCAGCGCCAGCCCATCGCGCAGCACCAGATCGATCTCGCCGGCCGGACACCTCCAGTTGCGGTCGAGCACGACCATGCCCAGCTCACCCAGGTGCCGCTCGGCCACACCCTCGCCGTACTGTCCCAGGGCCCGTCGCCGGGCCGCTGTCCCCGCTTGAGTCGCCATCGAAAACCTCCTGCCGAGAGCGTCCCCGGAGGCGGGGACAACGGAGCCGGCCAGCCGCTGGGCCTGTGGGAAACGGGCGTCGGGAAGGAGGGTGTGGAAGGAAAGTGGACCGGTTGGTGTCGGCCCGGACCAGGGGTTCACACTTGTCGGCGATGGCCGAGACCAACGAGACCTACAAGACCCTGGACCTGTCGCTGCGCGTGGGCGAGCTGCTGTTGTCCTCGGGCGCCGGAGCCGCCGACGTGGCCGCGCAGATGCTCAACGTGGCGCATGCCTGCGGGCTGCGCAGGGTCACCGCGGACGTCACCTTCACGGAGCTCGCGATGAGCCATCAGCCTCAGTACGACGAGCCGTCCATGATCCAGCTGCGCCAGGTCCGCCACCGCGCGGTCGACTACGGCGACCTCACCATGGTCGATCACCTGATCCGCGATCTCGTGAGCGGCGACATCGAGCGCGACGAAGCCAGGATCCAGCTGGCCCGGATCGTCTCCTCCGGTCACGCGCGGCCACGCTGGGCAGTGACTTTGGGTTACGGCGTCATGGGCTCGGGCGTCGGCCTGATGCTCGGCGGGGACTGGGTCGTGACCGTGGTCGCCTTTGTCGCCGCCGTGGCGATCGACTTCACCCAGCGGCAGCTGACCCGTCGGCGACTGCCGGCGTTCTACCAGCAGGTGGCCGGCGGCCTGGTCGCCACGCTGCTGGCCGCGGGAGTGGCCGCCATCGACGTCTCCACGAAACCCAGCCAGGTCGTCACGGCGAGCATCATCCTGCTGCTCGCCGGGGTGAACTTCATGGGCGCGATCCAGGACGCGCTGACGGGCTTCCCACTGACGGCCGGGGCACGGATCCTGGAGGCGATCCTGGCGACCGCCGGTGTGATCGCCGGAGTGAGCGGAGGGCTCAGCCTCGCCAGTGTGCTCGGGGTCGAGTTCGGGCGACTGAACCCCGGCGCCGTGGTCCTGTCCGACCTGCCGATGATGGCTCTCGGAGGTGGCATCACGGCCGCGGCGTACGCCTTCTCGTCGTACACGCCCTATCGCGCCCTGCTGCCGATCGCCCTCATCGCTGCCGCAGCCATGGCCATCTTCGGCCTCGTGTCCGAGCGGGACCTGGGTGTCGCCTGGGCGTCTGCGGCAGGCGCACTGCTGGTCGGCCTGGTCAGCTATTCCGTGGCCGGGCGGGCCCGGGTGCCGGCACTGATCGTCGTCGTCTCGGCGATCGTGCCGATGCTGCCCGGTCTGTCGATCTACCGCGGGCTCTCACTGCTCGCCGAAGGCGGGGCCGCAGGCATGCTGCCGATGGTGAACGCAGTCGCGATCGCGATCGCACTCTCGTCGGGCGTGTTCCTCGGTGAGTACGTCGCCCAGCCGCTCAAGCGCGAGGCACGGCGACTGGAGAGCAAGCTGGCCGGGCCCCGGCTGGTCGGGCCGCTGCACGCGAGGTCCGAGCGCCGACGTCGACGCTCGAAGGCTTGACCGGGCGCGCTCAGGCCTTCGGCGGGTCGATGTCCTGCGGGCTGAGCTCCTCGACGTTGACGTCCTTGAAGGTCAACACCTTGACGTTCTTCGCGAACCGCGCAGGCCGGTACATGTCCCACACCCACGCGTCGGTCATCGAGACCTCGAAGAACACGTCGCCGGCCTCGGTGCGGGCCTTCACGTCGACCTGGTTGCAGAGATAGAACCTGCGGTCGGTCTCGACGACGTACTTGAAGATGGCGACCACGTCGCGGTACTCGCGGTAGAGGTTGAGCTCCATCTCGGTCTCGTACTTCTCGAGATCCTCGGCACTCATGGGTACTCCTCGTCCATCTGGTCTCGACAAGCTCGACCGACGGATGGTTCTTCGTCGCCGGTCTCCCCATTCTGCACGTCGGGCAGGGTCTCGAGGCCGGCGGCCCGCCGTACGTTGACGAAGCGCATGCGGTGGATCGCGCACGGTCCGTGCTCGGTGAGCTTTGCGGTGTGCAGGTCGGTGATGTAGCCCTTGTGCGTCTTGAAATCGTACGACGGGTACTCCGCGTCGAGCCCCACCATGATCCGGTCGCGGGTGACCTTGGCCAGCACCGATCCGGCGGCGATGCAGGCGGCCACCTGGTCTCCCTTCCACACCGCCAGCCCCGGCACGTCGAGCCCGTCGACAGGGAACCCGTCGGTCAGCACGTAACCGGGCTTCACCGACAGCAGCGCCACGGCCCGTCGCAGTGCCTCGACGTTGGCGACATGCATGCCGAGCCGGTCACACTCGTCGGACTCGATGACGACCACGGACCAGGCGACGCGCGCGCTTGACGATGTGGGCGTAGACCCGCTCGCGCGCCTTCTCGGTCAGCAGCTTCGAGTCCGCGAGCTCAGGGATCACCCCGGCCTTGCCCTCGGCAAGGATCGCCGCTCCGGCCACGAGCGGGCCGGCGCACGCGCCCCGGCCCGCCTCGTCCACACCGGCGATCGGGTCCAGCCCGTTGCGGCGCAGGGCACGCTCGAAACCGTAGAGCCCGGCGTCGCGTCGCAGGGTCACACCGCGGGGCAGGTCGCTCACAGTCTGCTCACAGTCGGCTCACTCGCTCACGGCGTCCGGAACGTCCTCGAAGGTCGCGGGCCGCTTGATCCAGCCGAAGTGGTCACGCGGCCACACGAGCACGAACACCTTGCCGACGACGAGGTCCGTCGGGACGTACTCGTCCCCCGGGACGCAGTCGGTCTGTACCGGTCTGCACATGTGGTACGACGAGTCCGCCGAGTTGTCGCGGTGGTCGCCCATCACGAAGATGTGGCCCGTCGGCACCGGACCCGCGGTCCAGTGGCAGCCGATCATCGGCCCGTTGCACCGCGCCGCGTTCTTGAGGTACGGCTCGTTGAGAGGCACGCCGTTGACGCTGATCCGGCCCTGGTCGTCGCAGCACTTGATGGTGTCGCCGGCGATGCCGATGACCCGCTTCACGAGATGTCCGCCCGCCGGGTAGAGACCGATCTTCTCCAGAAGTGACTTGACCGTGCCCGGGCTCTGCGCGGACGCGTCGGCCCCGAGCCAGTTGCCCGGGTCCTCGAAGACCACGACGTCGCCACGCTCCGGGTCTGCTCCGCCCCAGTAGGACCACTTCTCGACCAGGATCCGGTCGTCCTTGACCAGACCGGGTTCCATCGACTCCGAGGGGATGTAGAAGGCCTGGACGAAGAAGGCCTTGATCACGATGGCGAGCACCAGCGCGATGCCCAGCAGCAGGATCGACTCCTGCCACACCGGCAGGTGTTTCTTGCGCGATCCCGGCTCGGAGCCCTTGGCTGGGACCGGGCCGGAAGCCGACTGGAACCGGACCGGAACTGGCCGGAAACAGAGGACCGCGACGCCCGTCCGGAATCGTCGAGGTTGCCCTCGTCTTCGGAGACGGTGTCGCGGTCGTCGGTGGTCACGCGGCGAAGCCTAACCAGAGTCTGGTGAATCAGGCCTCGCGACGCTCTTTGATCTTTGCGGCCTTGCCGCGGAGGTTGCGCAGGTAGTAGAGCTTCGCCCGGCGAACGTCACCGCGGGTCACGATCTCGATCTTCTCGAAGATCGGGGAGTTGATGGGGAAGGTCCGCTCGACACCCACGCCGAAGGAAACCTTGCGGACGGTGAACGTGCGGCCGATCCCGGCGCCATGGATGCGGATCACGACGCCCTGGAAGATCTGGACCCGCGAACGGTTGCCCTCGACGACCTTCACGTGGACCTTGATGTTGTCGCCCGCACGGAAGGCGGGGACGTCGTCGCGCTGGATGCTCTTGCCCAGCTCGGAGATGACGTTGGTCATTTGCTGCTCCTCACGATTGCCACAGGTCAGCCGCGGAATCGAAGTTCGATCCTGGTGGCCCGGTCTGGATGGCCGGCGGCGCCCGCTCCCCCTGTGGCAGGAGACTGACGCGGATCCCCCGTGTGATCCTCGGGGCGGTCCTTTCGGCCGACTGGGCCGACGAGCAAGTTTGCCACAGGCCAGGCAGCCGGAGGAAATCCGGGATACTCCGAGGTCGACGGCACCCTGTCGGCGCCACGATTTGGTGCTTTCGACCTCGGACTATCGCGGCCGCCGCTTGGACAGGCTCACGACGCCGGGCTCGGGTGAACCCGAGAGACGGAAGCCGGCCTTCTGGTACATCCGCAGGTTGTCGACACTGCTCGGCTCCCGTGAACAGAACGTACGACGCGACGTCCGGCGGGGCTGCCTGCTCGATGTACTCGAGGAGGAAGCGGCCCAAGCCGCGGCCCTGGAGGTCGGGGGCGACCATGATCCGCCCGATGTCCCAGGTCTCACCCTCGCGGCGACCGCGGACCGCCCCGACCAGCCGGCCGTCGATGCGGACCACAAAGGTCGCCCAGGTGGTGAGCCAGTGCCGGACGTCGTCGAGACTCTCGTGGAGGGGCGGGATCTCGACGCCCGGGTTCGCCTGCTGCTCCTGGACCCAGCAGGCCCGCTGCAGGGTGAGCAGCTCGCCCGCGTCGCCCGCCGTGGCCGGCTCGATCCGCGCTGCGAGGTCGCCCAGGTCGAGGACCGAAGCCGGGCGGAACAGGTCGGGACGGCGGTCGGCGGTCCGTCGTACGGCCTGATCGTGGCGCCACTCGGCAATGGCGGCGTGGTCGCCGCTCAGGAGCACGCCGGGTACGTCGAGTCCGCGCCAGGACGCCGGCTTGGTGTAGACGGGGTACTCCAACAGCCCGTCCTCATGGGACTCCTCGGCCAGGGACTCGGCGTTCCCCATGAAGCCGGGCAGCAGTCGGACGACGGCCTCGGTGATCGCCAGCGCGGCCACCTCTCCCCCGTTGAGGACGTAGTCCCCGAGGGAGATCTCGCGGACCTCGCCGAGGGTCGCCGCATGGTCGATGACCCGCTGGTCGATGCCTTCGTAGCGCCCACAGGCGAACACCAGGTGCTCGACGCTCGCCAGCTCTCGGGCCATGGCCTGGCTGAACGGCTTCCCGCTGGGCGTCGGGAAGATGATCGTGGGGGTCGAGCCCGTCGAGCTGACTTCCGTCAGCGCCTCGCCCCAGGGCTCGGGTTTCATCACCATGCCGGCGCCGCCGCCGTACGGGGTGTCGTCCACGGTGCGGTGCCGGTCGTGAGCCCAGGTCCGGAGGTCGTGGACCCGGACGTCCAGCAGGCCGTTGTCCCGGGCCTTGCCGGGCAGGGAGAGCTCGAGCGGGTCGAGGTAGGCCGGGAAGATCGAGACGATGTCGATCCTCATGCCGGGTCCTGGGTCGGGTCCTGGGCAGGTCCTCGGGAAGTGGCGTGACCAGGCCGGGCCGGTCGGCAACGACGATGCGACGCCGGCGAGGTCGACCTCGGGCACCAAGGCCTTCACGAACGGCACCAGCGTGTCCCGGCCATCCGGGGTACGGATGGCCAGCAGGTCCTGGGCGCCGCCGTGGACGACCGAGGTGACCTCGCCGAGGTGGCTGGCCCTCTTCGTCGTACGCCGCGAGCCCGATCAGCTGGTGGTCGTAGAACTCGTCCGGGTCCTCGGGCGTCTCGGCGGCGTCCACGTCGGCGGACAGCACGATCCCCCGCGCCGCCTCCGCCGCATTGCGGTCCGGGATCTCCGCGAACGTCACCAGCAGCGTCGACGAGTGCCAGCGCGCCGTGTCGACCGTCAGCGCAGTCAGGATGCTGGCGCTGCCCTGCGGCGGCGTGGCCCGGAGTACGGCGCCGGGCGCGAACCGGCGCTCCGGCTCATCCGTGCGGACGTCGACCGTCACGTCGCCGCGGAGGCCGTGCGGCTTGCCGATCCGGCCCACGACAACCTCGATCGTGTCGTCGGCCGGTCGAGCTGTCCTCCGCCGGTCGAGCTTGTCCCTCCGCCGGTCGAGCTTGTCCCTCCGTCGGTCGAGCTTGTCGAGACCAATACCTTCTCCTCAAATGCCGAATGGGCGCCGCCCCGGGGGCGACACCCATTCAATCGTGCTGAGCTGAGTCAGCGTCGGCGGTCGACGTCGACGAAGTCGATGCGGGCTCCGCCGCGACCGGCGAGCGCCGAGATCACGGTGCGGAACGCGGTCGCCGTACGGCCGTTGCGCCCGATCACCTTGCCGAGATCATCGGGGTTGACCCGGACCTCGAGCATCGAGCCACGACGTAGCTGCTTGTCTCGGACCGTCACGTCGTCGGGGTTGTCGACTACGCCGCGGACCAGGTGCTCGAGCGCGTCGGCCAGCATGGTCAGGCTCCTGCCTTGTCGTCAGCCTTCTCGGCGTCGACCGTGGCGGTCTCGGCGATCTCGGCCTCGGCAGCCGCTCCCTCGGGCGTCTCCGAGGCGGGAACCTCGGCAGGCTTGTCGGCGGCAACTACCTCGGCGGGCGCCTCGGCAGCGGGCGCCTCGGCAGCCTTCTTCGCGGGCTTTTCCTCGACCTTCTCGGCCTTCTCAGCCTTCTCGGTCTTCTTGGACGCCTTCTTGGTCACCGCGCCGCCCTTGGGCTCGCTGCTGGCTTCCTTGAGCGCCTCGTTGAAGATCTCGAGCTTGTCGCGCTTGGGAGTGGCCACCTTCAAGGTGCCCTCGGTTCCCGGAAGGCCCTTGAAGGTCTGCCAGTCACCGGTGACCTTGAGGATGGCCTCGACGGCCTCCGTCGGCTGCGCGCCGACGCCCAGCCAGTACTGGGCCCGCTCGGAGACGACGTCGATGTACGACGGGTCCTCCTTGGGGTGGTACTTGCCGATCTCCTCGATCACCCTGCCGTCGCGCTTCTTGCGCGCGTCGACGACGACGATGCGGTACTGCGGCACCCGGACCTTGCCCAGGCGCTTCAAACGGATCTTGACGGCCACGTTTGTGGTGTCTCCTCGAAATTGTGTGGTGGTGAGGCGCCGGGACCAGGTGGGGACCAGGCCGGAGTTCCTCGATGGGCGCTGTGTGTCCGGATGAGAGGGGCCGGGCACGCAGGACTCAGCCGCACATTGTGCCAGACCCCGGCGAGGGTCGGAAAATCGGCCGGCTCTGACGTCCGCGCCGCCCGGGCGACACCAGTATCAGGAGCGAGCAAGGTGGCTCCTTGAGGATCAGATGGACGGAGCAGAGGCACGCGCGCAGGATCGAACGGTGCGTCGCTACCATGAGTCGAGCCGGAAGGGACAGCCATGGCGGGTCAGCGCCGTTCACGCGACGAACGGGAGCGTCTGCGCGACCTGCTCGATCGGTCCCTGATCACCGCGCCGCTGCTGAACCGCCTCGACGGTCCCACACCCGGACCCGAGAAGGGACTGCCGTACACCCGCTCCCGTTTCGGTGGTCATCGACCTCAACTTCGACTTCAAGGGCGGCACCGACGCCGCCGCCGAGCGCGTCCGGCACCTCATCGGCGAGGCCATCGAAGGCGGTCGGCTCGG
Source organism: uncultured Actinomycetota bacterium (assembly GCA_963719255.1). Taxonomy (GTDB): domain Bacteria; phylum Actinomycetota; class Actinomycetes; order Propionibacteriales; family Nocardioidaceae; genus Nocardioides. The sequence continues at coordinate 136,340 of CAVRBN010000056.1, forward strand.
ATGCGGCTCAGGGCGTCGTCGAGGAACGCACCCGACGCGGTGGCCAGTACGTCATCGCGCGACTGGAACCGGCCGTGATCCGTCACGTCGCCGAGACCGACCGCGAGGCCGGGCAGGAGTCACGCAGCGCCCAGGCCATCTACCGCATCTGGCCGGACTTCAAGGTCCGGCCGCACACGACCCGGTCGATCGCCACAGTGAAGGTCGATGCCGCCCGTACGACGTTCGCGGCGTGGGGCGAGGGCATCGTCTGGGCCGTGCTGGACTCGGGGATCGACGGCAAGCACCCGCACTTCAAGAAGTACAAGAACCTGGATCTGCAGTCGCCGCTGGAGCACCGCGACTTCACCGGTGGCAACTCGCCGTTGACCGACGAGTTCGGGCACGGCACGCACGTGGCGGGGATTCTCGCGGGCTACGCCAAGCACTCGCGGTCCGTGCCGCTCGAGCGGCGCCCGCAGATCGCGGGACGAGTCCGGCCAGACCATCTACGACCCGGTGGCGATCACCGAGATCTCCGGCATGGCGCCGCGGTGCAAGGTCGTCAGCTTCAAGGTCCTCGACGCAGAACGGTGACGGTGAGACCAGCACGATCATCTCGGCGTTGCAGGAGATCTCACGCATCAACGACAACGGCCGCGACATCAAGATCCACGGGGTCAACCTCAGCGTGGGCTACCCGTTCGACCCCGAGTGGTTCGCGTGCGGGCACAGCCCGTTGTGCAACGAGGTCAACCAGCTCGTCGCCACCGGGGTCGTCGTCGTCGTGTCGGCCGGCAACACGGGCTACGGGTGGAACCAGGACTTCTCCGGCGAGAGCACCACCGCGGCCGGCCTCGACGTGACGATCAACGACCCCGGCAACGCGGACCGAGCGGTCACGGTCGGCGCCACCCACCGGGACTCGCCGCACCAGTACGGCGTCTCGTTCTTCTCGTCAAAGGGGCCGACCGGAGACGGACGGCTGAAGCCGGACCTCGTGGCGCCGGGAGAACGGATCCTGGCGCCGGCCGCGGGACGCCTCCGCGCCAAGGCGAGCGGCCAGCCCAGCGAACGGACAGGGCTGGGACTACCTGGAGGACAGCGGAACCAGCATGGCGGCACCGCACGTCTCGGGTGCGATCGCCGCGTTCCTGTCCGTCCGCAACGAGTTCATCGGCAAACCGGACCGGGTCAAGGAGATCTTCGTCGGGTCGGCCGTCGACCTGAAGCGGGTCCGGGACTTCCAGGGAAACGGACTCGTCGACCTGCTCCGCGCGCTGCAGTCGGTCTGAGCCAGGAGACGCGCGGCACATGAACGAACACACGAGAAGGAGCGTCCGATGAAGGAACTGTCCGGCTTTCCCTACGCCGACGTGCGATTCGACGTCCGCGGATCGGCTGTCGACGCCGGTGAGCGCCGGGCTGCGCTCGACCTGGCCAATCCCGCCGACAACACCGGCGTCACCGACGTCCTGGTCGTGTCGCACGGCTGGAACAACGACATGGCCGAAGCCCGCCGACTGTACGCCAGCCTGGCGGACAGCCTGCGCAGCGTGCTCAGGTCCCATCCACCGGAGGGGTACGGCGACCGGAAGCTCGCGATCCTGGGCGTGCTCTGGCCGTCGAAGCGGTTCGCCGAGTCCGACCTCATCCCCGGTGGTGCGGCGTCGGTCGGTGGCGGCGCAGGAGCAGGTGACGTCCGCGACGAGATCGACGGGCTGATCGCGTTCCTGGACCGGGATGACGCAACCGTTGCCCTGTCCGCCGCGAAGGACCTGGTGGACGACCTCGAGACGGACCCGGACGCGCGACGAGAGTTCGCAAAGCTCGTCCGGACGGCACTGGCCAGGGCCGATGCCGACGCCGACGACGCCTCGGACGCCTTCTTCGACCAGGACGGCGAGGAGCTCATGGAGCGACTCGCGCGACCGGTGTTCATCGGACGGCGGCCACCTGGTTCGCTCACCACCGGAGGGGCCGCCGGCCTCGGGGACATCGCCGGCAAGGCCTTCCGCGCCGCCCGCAACCTCCTCAACCTCGGCACCTACTACGAGATGAAGGGACGCGCGGGCGACGTGGGCTCGACCGGGGTCGCCGACCTGCTGTCCGACCTTCGCGCCGCGAACCCCGATCTGCGGATTCATCTGGCCGGACACAGCTTCGGCGCCCGCACCGTGAGTGCGGCCGCTCGCGCCGGAGACAAGGCGCTGCCCGTCGCCTCCGTGTCCCTGCTCCAGGCCGCCTTCTCGCATTTCAGCTTCGCGGACAACTGGGAGCCCGGGAAGGACGGGCTGTTCCGCTCGGTCCTGGCCACGCAGCGGGTCAGCGGCCCGATCGTGGTCACCCACACCCGGAACGACCGGGCCGTCGGCGTCGCCTACGCCATCGCCTCCCGGGTGGCCGGCCAGGTCGCGCAGGGTGTTGGCGACGCGGGCGACAAGTACGGCGGCCTCGGCCGCAACGGTGCGCTGAAGACACCAGAGGCGACGAGCGGCAGGCTGCTGCCAGCGGGCGCCGCGCCGTACGACCTTCAGCCCGGTCGCGTGCACAACCTGCTCGCCGACGAGTTCATCAGCAACCATGGCGACGTCGCCGGAACCGAGGTCGCCTACGCCGTGCTGTCGGCCATTGCGGTCACCTGACGCCGCCTGAGTTCGGAGCCCAACCAACGGCCAGCCGCGTGCGTCGTACTCGGTGACAGATCGACGATCAAGGCGCACGAAACGGGGAACCGATGAGCACCATCGAGGGTGCGGGCACGATCAGGCTGACCGAAGCCGCAGCGCACGGATTCAGCATTCCGGCGAGGCTGACCGCGGCGCCGCGACTGAGCGAACGACTGCCCGCGCTCTACCCACTGGCGGTCCGGGTCCACCAGGTCCGCCGACACTTGAGGTGGCTGCGCTCCGACGCGGTCTGGGCGAGCACGAAGGAGCCGACGGCGCTCGCGATGCGGGTCACGAAGCACGGGTCGCTGCTGCTTCGCGAGCTGTCCGCGGACGAGATGGTCCTCCAGCACAACAAGGTCATCAACCTGCGCCTGGCGGCGAACCGGGTCGACACGATCCTGATCCGGCCCGGCGAGACCTTCTCCTTCAACAAGGTGGTCGGCAACTGCACCCGCCGCAAGGGCTACGTCGACGGCATGCGGCTCTCCAACGGGGACGCCGTCTCCGGCGTCGGCGGAGGCATCTGCCAGCTCGCCAACCTGCTGCACTGGATGTTCCTGCACACCCCGCTCACCGTCGTCGAACGGTCCGAGCACAGCTTCGACCCGTTCCCCGACAAGGATCGGGTGCTGCCCTGGGGAGTCGGCTGCTCGATCGTCTACAACTACGTCGACCTCGTCGTCCGCAACGACACCGACACCACCTTCCAGCTGCGGACCTGGCTGGAGGAGCGACACCTGAGGGGCGAGATCCGGGCCGACGTCGGCACCGAGCTGTCCTATCGGGTGCACGCTCGCGAGGAGATGTTCCTGCGGTACCAGGGACGGATCTACCGCAAGAACGAGATCTGGCGCTCGGCCATCTCCAAGCGCACCGGCAACGTGGTCCACGAGGAGTTGCTGAAGCAGAACTGCGCCCTCGTGAAGTACGCGCCCGACGAGGACAGGATCATCGACATCGTCGCCTGACAGGTCGACTGACAAGTCGTCCGAAGATGGGGAGGTCGACGACGGCTACCTGCCAGCGGTGGCTCGCTCCCGAGCCGGAGCGATCGGTGGCGTATCGGCCGATCTCTTGAAGGCGTTCGGATAGCCGAGCTTCGACGCTCTCGTCGTCACCGAGATCCGCTTGCCCTTCTGGGCGGCGGTGAGCCGGAAGGTCTTTGACTTGGCGCCGACGATGCGCGCTCCGTTCGCCCGCCACTGGTAGCGGAAGTCGAAGTTGAGACCCCTTGGTCTCCAGGTCCCCGGCCACGCCGTCAGCGTCGTACCGACCTTGCGCGTCCCCGAAACGGTCGGCCTCGCGACGTTCCTCAACTTCACGTCGTTGAAGTGGATGAAGCCGCTGGGCCAGTACCCGTCGGAGTCGGGTGATCGTCGCCCAGGAGAAGTCTCCGCCCCAGCTGTCCTGGGAGACCACGATCTCGTTCTCGGAGACCACGCGCTGGATGTACGCCACGTGGCCCGATGAGCCTGCCGGGCCGGCGTTCGCCCGCCACCAGGCGATCGCACCCACTCTCGGAACGGAGTCGGTCAGGTCCGGGACGGAGGTTCCCCAGTATTCGGCGTTGCCGGGGCCCGACCAGGGCCGCACGTTCGGCATGCCGCTGCGGACCATCCGGTACGCCGCGTAGTTCGTGCAGTTGTGGCCGGCGTACATCCGCCAGAACATGGTGTCGCTCACATCGCGCGTAGCCGCCGTTCCACTTGCCCTCTTCGCCGCAGCCGACGTAGCCGGTGCAGAGCACCGTGTACGCCGCGGACTTGGCAGCGGCCTTCTTCAGACCACCCCACAGCCACGGAGCCACAGGAGCCACCCACCGGTTCCCCGTCAACGGCCACTCACCCCTTGAAGGCCCAGCCCGATGACCAGGGGGAGGCACGAGAGCAGAGCGGCGGCAGGCACGAGGCGGCGCATGATCGGGAGTCTAGGGGCATTTGGGGCTCAAGTGACAGAAATGTAGAAAAGTCAAGTCGACTTGCCGTGGACTCGAGCACGAAATTCGGAGGCGAATCGCTCGTCGGGTCACCCGAAGACCACTCCTCGCAGCACCACCCGGGCCGGCGTCTTCAGCACGGTCAGGTCCTCGAGCGGGTCGCGGTCGAACACCACGAAGTCGGCGGGAGCGCCCTCCTCGAGCGTGGCGTTCCAGCCCAGCCACTCACGGGCGCGCCAGCTGGCCGCGCCGAGCGCGTAGTGGGGGCTCATGCCGTAGGAGGCGAGCTCGAGCACCTCGTCGGCAATCCCGCCGTGCGGGAGTACGCCGCCGGCGTCGGTGCCGGCGTACAGGGCGACGCCCGCGTCGTACGCCGCCATGATCGTGTCCCGCCGCCGGGCGTGCAGGTCGAGCATGTGTGCGGCGTACGCCGGGTACTTCTCGGCCGCCGGCGCGGCGAAATCGGGGAAGTTGTCGAGCTGCTTGGCCGTCGGCACGAGCGCGGTCCCGTGAGCCACCATCGTGTCGATGAGATCGGTCGACAGGCCGGTGCCGTGCTCGATGCAGTCGATGCCGGCGTTGATCAGGGCCGGCAACGCGGCCTCTCCGAAGACGTGGGCCGTGACCCGGGCGTTGTACTCGTGTGCGGTCGCGATCGCGTTGCCGACGGCGTCTGCGTCCCAGCTCGGAGCCAGATCACCGGCGTCGCGGGAGATCCAGTCGCCGACCAGCTTGACCCAGCCGTCGCCGCGCTGCGCCTCCTGCACGACGTACGCCCCGAGCTGGTCGGGCTCGACCTCGTGGGCGTAGCCGCGGATGTAGCGCCGCGTGCGCGCAAGGTGCCGGCCGGCCCGGATCAGGCGGGGCAGATCGTCGCGTTGCTGCACCCACCGGGTGTCGCTGGCCGATCCGCAGTCGCGCAGGAGCAGCGCACCGGAGTCGCGGTCGGCGATCGCCTGGCGCTCGGTCTCCGCGTCCTCGACGGCGCCGTGCGGACCGAGACCGATGTGGCAGTGCGCGTCGACGAGACCGGGCACGATCCAGCCCGTGCCCGCGGACTCGGCTCCCGCCTGCTTCTCGTAGGTGATTCTGTCGCCCACCACATAGAGGTCACGGGCCGCGCCGTCGGGGAGCACGGGACCGGAGAACTTAAGCGCCATGTTCCGGACGATAGTGCGTCTTCGGACTGGGGTTCACCCGGCCGACCCCGGTTTGCGTATTGGTCTGATCGGGTCATGGACGCACCTTCGAGTTGGTGGGAAAGGTGGGTGGCTAACACCCCCAAGCCCCTTTGGAGCTTCCATGTCCCGACTCAGCAGAAAGCACCGCTCGTTCGTCGCAGCCACCGGATCCCTGGTGCTCGCGGCCACCGGTCTGATGGGCACCCCCACGACCTCCGCAAGTTCCGCCGCCCCCAAGACTCACGCTCCATCGCAGCACGTCGTAGCGCGAGGACTCGACAATCCCCGCCTCATCTCGTTCTCGCCTAACGGCGCGATCTATGTCGCCGAGGCAGGGAAGGGCGGAAACGGTCCCTGCATCTCGGCGCCTGAAGGCGGCGAGGCCTGCTTCGGCCGCTCCGGCGCCGTCACCCGGATCTGGCACGGGAACCAGCACCGGATTCTCCGCCGGCTGCCCTCATTGGCGGGGGAGGGTGGCTTCTTCGCCATCGGGCCCGCCGACGTGAGCGTCCGTGCCGGGCGGTTCGCCGTCACCATGGGGCTCGGCAACAACCCCAACGTCCGCAGGGACCTGCCCCGTGCGGGTCGGCTGTTCGGCGCGCTGCTTCGCGGGAAGGTCGGTTCGCGCCCGCACGTCCTGCGGAACCTCGCGACCTACGAGGCGAACCACAACCCCGACGGTGGGGTTCCGGACAGCAACCCGACCGGACTCGAGCGGGCTCGTCATGGCTCGTACGTCGTGACCGATGCCGGGGGCAACGACCTGCTCCGGGTCGGCCGCCACGGCAGGGTCAAGGTGCTCGCGGTGTTCCCGACCCGGACGGTCCCGTTCCCCTTCCCGCCACCGGACACCATCGACATGGATGCTGTGCCGACCTCAGTCGTCCGCGGCGGTCACGGCGCCTGGTACGTCAGCCAGCTGACGGGGTTCCCGTTCCCGCCGAACGCGGCCCGGATCTACGGGTCGTTCCGGGGCACGCACCCAGGATTGTCGCCCGCGGTCTGACCAACGTCACCGATCTCGCCTGGTGGCACGGCAACCTCTACGCCGTCCAGATCGCCGGCGACGCCGGTCTGCTCGCCGTTCCCGAAGGCGAGCTGCCGATGGGCTCTCTCGTCAAGATCAGGCGCAACGGCACCACGAAGACCGTTGTCGACGACCTTCCCGCGCCGTACGGCGTGGCGATTCGCCGCGGCCACGCGTTCATCACGACGTGCAGCGTCTGCCCCAACGACGGTGGCGTCGTCCGGGTCTCGCTGCGCTGAGCAGGAGCTGAGCCGCCGGTCGCCCGATCGAACGGGTGACCGGCGGCTCGGCGCTCACTGGGGCTCAGCGGTGCGGTACGCAGGCCCCAGCCGTACGGGTACAGCGGGTCGTAGTGACGGTCACCGACGTTGATCGGCTCCTGGGCCACCGAACGCGGCCAGGTCACCGACAGCTTCCCGGTGAACCCGCGCCTGCCGAACAGCACGTCCGCCACGCCGGCGCCCTCGCTGCCGGGCAGCCACGAGGCGACCAGGGCATCGATCTTCGACAGCAGCGCCGGCTCGATGATCATCGGCCGCCCCGAGACGACGAGCACCACGCACTTGGCCGTGGCCGCGCACACCGTGCGCACCGCGGCCTGGTCGGCGTCCGAGAGCAGCATGGTCTTGGCCGGCCGGGGGACGCCGTTGTCGCCCGGGTCGTAGGCCCACAGCGGTCCGCCCACGTCGCCGAAGCCTTCGGCGTACGGCGTCTCGCCGACCACGACCACCCCGACCGCACCGTGCGGGACTGGCGCCGACGCGTCCTCGCTGTAGGTCACGTCGGCATTCGCGTCCTCGATCCCGTCGAGGATCGTGTCGCCGGGGATCACATTGGTCGAGCCGCCTTGCCAGGTCAGCGTCCAACCACCGGCCTGGTTGCCGATGTTGTCGGCGTTGCTGCCCGCGACGTACACGGGGCGGCTCTTCGCCAGCGGCAGCGTGTGCCGAGCGTTCTTCAGCAGCACCTGCGACTCCGCGACCGCCTGCCGGGCGACCCGCCGGTGCGCCGTGCTGCCGATCTGGTCGAGGTTGCTGCGATCGGTGTAGGGGTGCTCGAACAGCCCAAGCTCGAACTTCGCCGCCAGGATCCGTGACACCGCGTCGTTGATCCGGGCCATCGGCACGTCGCCGTCCTCGACGAGCTGGGTCAGCGTCGAGATGAACTGCGGGGCGCCGGTCGGACTCCCGGAGAAGGGCTCCATGAACATGTCGATGCCTGCGTTGACCCCGGCCTCCACCTGCGCCGGCGTAGTCGCCGGGCAGCTGGCGGATCCCCTGCCAGTCCGAGATCACGAGGCCGTCGAAGCCCAGGTCTCCCTTGAGGACGTCGGTGATGAGCTCCCGGTTGCCGTGCATCTTCACCGGGTCGCCGAGACCGTTCTCGGTCCAATCGACGCTCGAGAACGACGGCATGACCGAGCCGACGTGATGACGGTCAATGGCTGGCGGATAGGGCGCCAGTGCGAGCTTCGCGAAGGTACGACGGCTCACCTCGTCGACGCCCTGGTCGATCGGGTAGCTGCCGTCGGTCTTCGGGACGTACGTCGTGAGGCCGTCGCCCGCGTAGTGCTTGGCGGTCGCGAGGACGCGGTCGGCGTCGTCGAGATGTCCGGCCGGCCCTGCAAGCCCGTCGATGATGGTCTCCATCCTAATCACCAGCCTCGGTTTCTCGCCGAAGCTCTCGTAGGTGCGTCCCCACCGGTCGTCACGCGCGACGCAGACGCACGGCGCGAAGGACCACTGCGGGGGCCGCTGGCCCGGGTCTCCTCGGCCGTGATGTGCCCGATCTGCGGACCAACGGCGGGATCGCGGGTGGCGCCGAGGCCGATGTTGTGCGGGAACACGGTGGCGCCGTTCAGGTTGCCGTGGCCGTGCACCGAGTCCACGCCGTACAGCAGCGGGATGCCCGAGACGGGTGTGGAGCGCCGCTGCCTGCAGTGAGTCGACCATGTCCGCCCACGCCGGTTGGAGTGTTAGTCGGCCGGCACGGAGCCGCCGCCCGAGCAGCACGCTGCCGAGTTGCCAGGTGGCCACGAGTGACGGGTCGGCTGCCACGTCCAGTACGCTCAGCCTGAGTCATCTGGCCGACCTTCTCCTCGAGGGTCATGCGGCCCAGCAGGTCCTGCACGCGTTGGGCGGTCGGCAGCGAGGCATTGCGGTAGGGCAGCCGCTCGGCCGCGGGAGCCGCGGGCGCATCCGCGCTCGAGGTCTGGATCGGGACCACGGCCGCCGAGATGGCCGCGAGCGCCCCGATGAGTACGGCGGCCCGGCGGCCGCGGCTTCGATTGGACATGTTCGGGCCTCCCGGTAGGCACGACGCGGATCCCGTTGAACCTCGAAATGGGGTTTTGGTCGAGTCAATGCGAAACAACGGACACCTCGGCGCTTTTTAGTTCGTTCCGGGAGGAATAGGTCTACGCTCGTTCCATGGCAGGCCACTCCCTGGAGCAGCTGCGAGCGTCCAATCGGCGTGCGGTGACGAACCTGCTGGGGTCCGGCCCGCTCAGCCGGGCCGATCTCGCCCGCGGCACCGGGTTGTCCCGGACCACGGTGTCCAGCCTGGTGAGTGACCTGATCGCGTCGGGCCATGTCGCCGAG
>CAVRBN010000057.1:0-69316 GCA_963719255.1 uncultured Actinomycetota bacterium
GTCAACAGGTCGCGCCGGGAGACCACGTGGCCGGGGTTGACCGCCAGCGCCTGGAGTACGGCGAGGGGCGCGGCCGAGAGTGGCACCGGAACGCCGTCGAGCAGGACGACCTCGCCGTGCAGGGTCAGGGTATGGCCGATCACCGACACCGTCGTACCGGATCGGCGCAGCGGTAGCTCGGTCTCCAGCACCTTGACCATGGCCGCCAGCCGCGACCGCTCGGGCTGGATCGTCGGGACACCCCACAGCTCGAACGCGGCCGCGGTCACCGGTCCGACACAGGTGGCGACCACGTCGGCCTGAAAGGCCGCGATCACCTCGTCGCGCCGACCGACCGCCGCGGCGAGCTCCATCAGCGCGGCCACGGCCGGGGCGGACGTGAACGTCACCGCGTCCAGCCTGCGCTCCGCGATCAGGTCGATCATCCGGAACAGCGGGGCCGGGTCCAACGCCCCCTCGACGCGGTAGACCGTGACGACCCGGACGTTCGCGCCCTGGCGCCGCAGCGCATGCGCGACGACCGACAGCGACTGCCCATGCTCTTGTACGACGATCCTCCGGTCGGTCAGGTCGCGACCACGCAGGTGCGCGAGGACATCCTCGAAGCACTCGGACTCCGGCGACCAGAGCTCGCGGAGGCCCCGGCGGCGCAGAGCACCCACGGACTTGGGCCCGCGCGCCAGGATCTCGGCGGAACCCAGATGGGCCTGGAGATTCTCGAACAGCCCCCACGACTCGGCGGCCGCGAACCAGGACTTCATCCCGATGCCGGTCGTGGCGATGAAGATGTCGACCGGCTCGGCGAGCACGGCGACGGTCGCGGCGTGCAGGGCCACCTCGTTGATCTGGTTGGGTTCGACCGACAGCGCCGGGGCCCACTCGACAAAGGCGCCACGCCGCTTCAGCAGCGCCGTCTGCTCGTCGGCCTTCCGAGCAGCGGTCACCCCGACCCGGTAGCCGGCCAATGGCTCTTCGGGAGCGGTCATGCGTCCGCCGTGGCGGCCTTGCGATGACCCACGAGCACGACACCATCGACGATCTTCACCGCGTACACCGGCACGTGCACGCCCGGGTCGTCCAGACACTGTCCGGTCCGCAGGTCGAAGCCGTGCTTGTGCATGGGCGAGGCCACGAACGGGATGTCGCCCCGGGAGCCGACGATCCCCCGCGCCAGGACCGATGCCTTCGCGAACGGGTCGTAGTTGCCGAGCGCGAAGACCTCATCGCCGTGCGTCCGGAAGATCGCCAGCGCCTGTCCGTGCACGAGCGCCGTCGCTCCTCGTTCGACCTCGAGCTCGGCCATCCGGCAGACCTGCTGCCATTCCTCAACTGGGCTCATGGAACTCCTACCGCGATGGTGCTTCCGAGATCGACCGGCCCGTCGGCGACGGCGGGCCGGATCTGGCCGCGTTCGGTCGAGAAGGAGATGTTCGGGTCGGGCGTGCCGGGGGCGTTGACGAACGAGACGAACCTGGCCAGCTTCGTCGGGGTCCTCGAGGGTCGCCTTCCACTCGTCGAAGTACGACCCGACATGCCGGGCCATCGCGGCCTCGAGCTCGGCACCCAGACCGAGAGAGTCCTCGACCACGACCTCGCGGACCCGGTCGAGGCCGCCGTCGAGCGAGTCCACCCAGGCGGCGGTGCGTTGGAGCCGGTCCGCCGTACGGATGTAGTACATGAGGAACCGGTCGAGGTAGCGGACCAGATCCTCGGTCGACAGGTCCGACGCCAGCAGCTGGGCGTGCGCGGGGTTCGCACCGCCGTTGCCACCGACGTACAGGTTCCAGCCCTTCTCGGTCGCGATCACGCCGAAGTCCTTGCCGCGGGCCTCGGCGCACTCCCGGGCGCAGCCGCTGACGCCGCCCTTCAGCTTGTGCGGCGAACGCAGCCCGCGGTAGCGCAGCTCGAGGTCGATCGCCAGCTGCACCGAGTCCTGGACGCCGTAGCGGCACCAGGTCGACCCGACACACGACTTCACGGTGCGCAACGCCTTGCCGTAGGCGTGGCCGGACTCGAACCCCGCGTCGACGAGCCGCGTCCAGATCAGCGGCAGCTCCTCCATCCGCGCGCCGAACAGGTCGATCCGCTGACCGCCGGTGATCTTGGTGTAGAGCCCGAAGTCGCGGGCGACCTCCCCGATCGCGATCAGCTTCTCGGGCGTGATCTCGCCGCCGGGGATGCGGGGTACGACGCTGTAGGTGCCGTTGCGCTGGATGTTGGCGAGGTAGGCGTCGTTGGTGTCCTGGAGCTCGCGGGTCTCGTCGCCGAGCACGTGCTCGTTGAACTGGCTGGCCAGGATCGAGGCGATCGCCGGCTTGCAGATGTCGCAGCCGCGACCGCGGCCGTGCGCCTCGACGATGTCGTCGAACCGCTTGTACTCGTGCACGGTCACGAGGTCGAAGAGCTCCTGGCGACTCACGTCGAAGTGCTCGCAGATGCCCCTGCTCACGACCTTGCCGACCGACGGCGAAGTGCCCCTCGATCAGGTTCTTCACCACCGGCACGCAGCTGCCGCAGGTGCTGCCCGCCTTGGTGCAGGCCTTCACACACTTGACGTCCTCGCAGGCATGGTCGTCGTGAGGCCCAGAGCGGCCGAGGATCGAGCCCTTGCTCACGTTGTTGCACGAGCAGACGACGGCCTCGTCCGGCATCGCCCGGACACCGTGCCCCGCGCCGGTGGAGGTCCGAGACGCGGGCAGGATCAGCTCCTCCGGGTTGTCCGGGAGCGCGATGCCGCTGCCCACCATGGGTCGGAGCACGCCGTACGCCGACGCGTCGCCGACCAGGATCCCGCCGAGCAGCCTGGTCGCGTCGGACGAGACGACCAGCTTCTTGTAGACCCCGGTCACCGCGTCGGCGTACACGAGTTCGAGCGAGTCCGCGGTCGTGGCGAACGCGTCCCCGAACGACGCGACGTCCACGCCGAGGAGCTTGAGCTTGGTCGACATGTCGGCGCCGGTGAACGTCGCGGCGCCGTCGAGAAGGGCGTCGACGACGACCTCGGCCATCGCGTAGCCGGGAGCGACCAGGCCGTACATCCGCCCGCCAGGAGCCGCGCACTCGCCGATCGCGAAGACGGAAGGGTCGGTCGTTCGGCACTGCTCGTCGACGAGTACGCCGCCCCGCTCCGCCACCTCGAGGCCGGCGTCCCGGGCGAGCTGGTCGCGCGGACGGATGCCTGCGGAGAACACCACGATCTCGGTCTCGATCGTGGCCCCGCCGGCCAGCTCCAGCCCGGTCACCTGCCCGTCGGCCCCCACGACCGACGCGGTAGCGGCTCCGGCGTGCACGGACACGCCTAGCTTCTCGATGTGGCGGACCAGGGTCGTGCCACCGGCGTCGTCGAGCTGCACCGGCATCAGCCGCGGCGCCATCTCCACGACGTGTGTCTCCAGCCCCAGCTGGACCAGAGCGTTCGCGGCCTCGAGACCGAGCAGCCCGCCGCCGATGACCGCTCCGCGGGTGGCCGTGGCCGCGGCGGCCCGGATCGCCTCGAGGTCCTCGATCGTCCGGTAGACGAAGCACCCGGCCAGGTCGCGCCCCGGCACGGGAGGCACGAACGGCGCGGCACCCGTCGCCAGCACCAGCACGTCGTACGCGATCACGTCGCCGTCCGACAGCGTGACCTTGCGAGACCCGCGGTCCAGCGCATCGACCCGGGTCCCCAGCAGCAGCCGCACGCGTGGGTCGTCGTACCGGCCGGACGGCAGCAGCGAGAGCTCATCCGCGCTCTCGACGGAGAAGAAGCTGGTGAGGGCCACCCGGTCGTACGCCGGGCGCGGCTCCTCACCCACCACGACGATGTCGTAGCGCTCGGTGAGCCCGCGTTCGACCGCTGCCTGCACGAACCGGTGACCGACCATGCCGTTGCCGGCCACGACCAGCGTCTTGCGGAGGTGGGTCATCGGGTGGTCCTTTCGGGATGCCCTGAAGGTAGGTGCCGGATGTGTTGGGGCGGTTTTACGTTTGTTACGCGCGTGATAACGCTTGTTCACGGTCCTGGTCGGCGAGCAGCTCGCGGACCGTCGGCGCGCAGCCACCGCAACCCGGTCGTCGCGCGGGTCGTCGCGCGGACGTCCTCGAAGCTGTCGCAGGCCCGGATCCGGCCGGCGCTCACGCCCGCGCAGGCACAGACCTCCGACTCGTCGGCGAGGACGGCGTGCTCGTCGGGCCGTTCGGGAAGCAGCAGCTCGCCCGGCTCGAAGGGACCGAGCACGGTGCGCCGGTCGTAGAGCTGGGTGATCAGGCCGATCCGGGAGAGGTCACCGATCAGCACGGCGGCCACCAGCACACCGTCCCTGACGACCAATCGGCGGTGCGAGCCGATGATCGGGTTGGTCAGCTCGACCACGTCGCCGTCGGTGCGTTCGGGGTCGCCGAGCACGGCCACCTCCAGCCCGGTGGCTCGCAGCCGGGCGACTCTGCGCGACCCGTCGTACGACGCCTGCTCGCCGGCGAGGTGGCGGGCCAGCACTCCCGCCTGTTCCCAGGCGGGCGGCACGAAGCCGGTCGTGCGGCCGCGGTACTCGGCGCAGTCGCCGATCGCGAAGATGTCGTCGTCGGTCACGCTCTGGAGGTGGCTGTTCACCACGACTCCGCGACGCACCATCAGGCCCGCGCGCCGGGCCAGGGCCGTCGACGGCCGACCGCCGGCGGTGAGTACGACGAGGTCGGTGTCGAGCGTGTAGCCGTTGTCGAGCCGGAGCCCGGCGTCGGTCAGCCGCACCGCACGCGCGCCGGTGTAGACGTGCGTCCCGAGCTTCCGGAGGTCACGTTCGAGGACGCGTCCCGCTCCCTCACCAACCTGATGGTGGAGCAGGTGCTCGGCGCCCTCGACCAGCTCGGTCTCGACGCCGCGGACGCCGAGGGCCCGGGCGACCTGGAGCCCGAGCAGCCCGCCACCGACCACGACAGCCCGCTCTCGACCGCTGCGAGCCAGTGCCTCGACCAGCCGGTGGCAGTCCGCCAGGCTGCGGAAGGCATGCACCTTCGGGTGCAGCTGTCCGTCCATCTGCACCAGACCCCGGATCGGCGGCAGGGTCGGGATGCTGCCGGTCGCCAGCACCAGCCGGTCGTAGCCGATCCGGGTGCCGTCGACGAGCACCACCTCGTGCCGGTCGCGGTCGATCTCGAGCACCCGTGCGCCCAGGCGGAGGTCGACGCCGTGGTCGTCGTACCAACTCGGGTGCTTGAGCATCAGGGCGTCGGCCCGGTGACTGCCCTCCAGCACCGCCGACAGCAGGATCCGGTTGTACGACGGGGTTGGTTCGTCGCCCAGGACCGTGACCTGCAGTTCGGTGGTCGAGCTGGGTTCGGTGGTCGAGCTGGGTTCGGTGGTCGAGCTTGTCGAGACCACACCCCACCAGCTCCTCGACGAACCGCGTGGCGCCATCCCGTTGCCCACCACCACGATCCGCTGGCTCATGTCGACACCGCCGCGGCACACGCCTTGAACTCGGGCATCCGGCTGGCCGGGTCGAGCGCGTCGTTGGTGAGCCGGTTCGCGCCGACCCAGTGGAACGGGACGAAGACGGTGTCCTCCCGGATCGTGGAGACCACGCGTGCCGGTGCCTTGAGCTCGCCGCGCCGGGTCCGGACCAGCACCAGGTCGCCGTCCACCGCTCCGATCCGCCGGGCGAGCATCGGGTGCATCTCGACGAAGGCCCCCTCGTCGGTCAGGGAGCGGATCCGGCGGGTCTGGGCGCCGGACTGGTACTGCGCCAGCACCCGCCCGGTCGTCAGGTGGACCGGATACTCCGCACACGGCTGCTCGACCGGGCCTCGGTGGTCGACGACGTGGAAGCGGGCCCGGCCGTCGGGATGGGCGAAGGAGTCGGCGAACATCCTCGGCGAACCCCAGAAGACACCGTGCTCGTCGCGGATCCGGTCGTAGGTGATCTCGCTGTAGTCGGCCTTGCCGCCCGCCGAAGCGCGCCCGAGCTCCTCGAAGACGTCCTCCGGCTCGGTCGCGAACGGGACCGGCGAGTCGAGCCGATCGGCGAGCGAGGCCAGGATGTCGAGGTCGCTGCGGACGCCGGCCGGAGGCGTGATCGCGCGCTGCCGCAGGATCACCCGGCCCTCGAGGTTGGTCATGGTGCCGGTCTCCTCGGCCCACTGCGTGACCGGGAGTACGACGTCGGCCCGGGCCGCGGTCTCGGACAGCACGAAGTCGGCCACGACCAGCAGGTCGAGCGCGTCGAGTCGCTCGCTGACCCGGCTGACGTTCGGAGCGGAGACCACGATGTTGGACCCGAAGACCAGCAGCGCCTTGGGGCCGTCGGCCTGTCCCAGGGCCATCAGCAGCTCGTACGCCGACCTGCCCTTCCCCGGCAGCGACTCGGCAGGCACGCCCCACACCCCGGCCACGTGCTCACGGGCCGCCGGGTCGTCGATCATCCGGTAGCCGGGCAGCTGGTCGGCCTTCTGACCGTGCTCGCGGCCGCCCTGGCCGTTGCCCTGCCCGGTGAGGCAGCCGTAGCCGGCGTACGGCCGCCCGCACTGGCCGAGGGCCAGCGCCAGGTTGATCCAGGCGAGCACCGTGTCGGTGCCCTGCGCGTGCTGCTCGGCACCCCGGGCGGTCAGGATCGTCACCTTGCCGGCGGTCCCGAGCAGGGTGGCGAGCTCGCGGAGCTCCGAGGCCGGCACGCCGGTCGTCCGCTCGACGCGTTCGGGCCACCATGCGGCCACCGAGCGCCGTACGTCCTCGAAACCGGTCGTGCGCTCGGCGACGTACTCCTCGTCGACCTGGCCGGCCGCGACGACGAGGTGCAGCAGCCCCAGGGCGAGGGCGAGATCGGTGCCGGGCACCGGCTGGACGAACACGTCGGCCCGGTCGGCGGTCGCGGTCCGCCGCGGGTCGATCACCACGACCTTGCCGCCGCGCGCGCGGATCGCCGTCAGGTGCCGGGCCGCCGGAGGCATGGTCTCGGCGAGGTTCGAGCCGACCAGCACCAGCACGTCGGTCTGCTCGACGTCCGCGAGCGGGAACGGCAGACCGCGATCGACCCCGAACGCCCGCAGGGCCGCGGACGCCGCCGACGACATGCACCACCGGCCGTTGTAGTCGATCTGACTAGTGCCGAGGGCGACGCGTGCGAACTTGCCCAGCGAGTAGGCCTTCTCGTTGGTCAGGCCACCGCCACCGAAGACGCCGACCGAGTCCGGTCCGTGCTCGGCGCGCAGCGCGGCCAGCTTGCGTCGCGATGTGGTCGAGCGCCTCGTCCCAGGTCGCCGGTTGGAGCTCTCCGTCGCGCCGGACCAGCGGGGTGGTCAGCCGTTCACGGTGGCGGAGCAGCTCGGTCGCGGTCCAGCCCTTGCGGCACAGTCCGCCCTCGTTGACCGGGAACTCGGGCCACGGCTCGACCTCCGGGCGTCGCGTCCCGACCACCCGCATGCCGCACTGCAGCGAGCAGTACGGGCAGTGCGTGTCCACGCCGGTTTCGGTGGTCGAGCTTGTCGAGACCACGAGTCAGACGCCCGCCTCGGCGAGGCTGGGCAGCCGGGCCACCAGGAACGTACGCCGCGTGTAGACGAACCAGGTGACGGTCAGGCACACGACGTAGAAGGTCGTGAACACCAGGAACGCACCCTTCACCGCGTCGACCGGGTCGTCGACCCACGGCGCCGCGAACGTCAGCGGGATCAGGAAGCCGCCGAGCGCACCGACAGCGCCGGCGATGCCGATGACCGCGCTGGACTCCTTCGTTGCCTTGCTCATCGCCTCGTCGTACGCCGGGGTGCCGGGCGTGGCGGCCCTGCCGGCCTCGGACCGCACGATCAGCGGGATCATCCGGTAGGTCGAGCCGTTGCCGATGCCGGTGGCGGCGAAGACGAACAGGAAGGCCAGCAGGAACCACGGGAACCAGGACTGGTTGTCGGTCGCGATCGCCGCGTCCTTGGCCGGGTTGGGGGTCAGCTGGGAGAGCGTCCACAGCACCGTGAGGGTGCCGGCGATCATCGCTGCGAACGTCCAGAAGGTGACCCGCGCACCGCCGTACTTGTCGGCGAGCCAGCCACCGAACGGCCGTGCGATCGAGCCGACAAGGGCGCCGAGGAAGGCGTAGTAGGCGAAGTTGATGCCGGTCCCGGGACCGAGTGGGTTGTCGGGCGTGGGCACCCAGAAGTTGAGCTTGATCAGCAGCGGCATGGCGGCGGAGTAGCCGATGAACGATCCGAACGTGCCGATGTAGAGGAACGACATCACCCACGTGTGCTTCTTCCTGACCACGACGAGCTGCTCACGCGGGCTCGACTTGGCGGCGCTGAGGTTGTTCATGAAGAAGTACGCGCAAACGGCGGCGAGCAGGGCGAGGGCGGCGTACAGGTAGCCGGCACGCTCGAGGTGCAGCCCGCCCGTGCTCGCGCCGACGATGCCGAAGACACCCGCGGCGCCCACGATCACCGGGAGGAAGAACTGGATGAACGCGACGCCGACGTTGCCGCCGGCCGCGTTGAGGCCGAGCGCGGTGCCCTTCTTGGCGGTCGGGTAGAAGAAGTTGATGTTGGCCATCGAGGACGCGAAGTTGCCGCCACCCAGGCCGGCCGTCGCCGAGATCAGGAGGAACACCCAGTACGGCGTCTCGGGGCGCTGCACGAAGTAGGCGAACAGCAGAGTCGGGACGAGCAGCAGCAGCGCGCTGATGATCGTCCAGTTGCGGCCGCCGAACTTCGGCACCGCGAACGTGTAGGGCAGCCGGATCAGCGCTCCGACCAGGTTCGGGACGGCTACCAGCACGAACAGCTGCTGCGGCGTGTAGTCGAAGCCGACCTTGAGCAGCATCGCCGAGCTCACGCTCCAGAGCAGCCAGACCGAGAAGCCCAGGTGTTCGGAGAAGATCGACCAGATCAGGTTTCGTCGGGCGATTCTCTTGCCGCCGCTGGCCCAGAACGCTTCGTCCTCGGGACGCCAGTCGTCGATGGTGGTGCCGCCC
This sequence comes from uncultured Actinomycetota bacterium, assembly GCA_963719255.1. Lineage (GTDB taxonomy): Bacteria > Actinomycetota > Actinomycetes > Propionibacteriales > Nocardioidaceae > Nocardioides. Next base: position 8,931 of record CAVRBN010000057.1, read on the forward strand.
TTGGCTGCCACGGCGCCCTGCGGGGCTGCTGAGGTGGTGGTGGTCACGGGTCCTCGCTTCGGTCGTCGCGCTGTCGAGCGTTGTATCGAGCCTGTCGAGATGACCACTGTGCGCAACCGAGGTTTCGCGTTCGTGCGCGTTTGTTTCACGCAGGTGTCAACTTGTGCTCACGGCCTCACAACCGCACGCGCTGGCACTAGCATCGGGAGCCGACGAAGGGGGACAGATGATCTGGTACCTGGTCGGCGCCGGGGTGGCGGCGCTCCTGGCGGGCGGCATGCTCTACCTGTCCCGGCGCGCGCAGGCGCGGCATCGCAGCATGTATCTCACCGAGACCACGACCACGAGCACTCTGCGATCGCTGCAGGAGGCGGCCACGTCGGCTGCTGGAGCAGGCGCGTTCCGGCAGCAGGTCGAGCTTGCCGGCCGGACCGTGGCCGGACCTTCCGGACTGCTCACGTCCGAGATGGCGAAGGCGCCGTGCGTATGGCACCGCCACCGGGTGACCCGCAAGTACCGCGAGGTCAGCCGCGACAGCAAGGGCAACCGCCGGACCTCCACGCGGGAGGAGGTGATGACCGAGAACGTCACTCCGGACGCCTTCGTGCTCCGCGACGGCCACGGGGAGATCACGATCGTCCCCAGCGGCGAGGTCGACGGCGCCCGCAAGACCCTCAGCGAGTTCCGCGAGGAGAACCAGGACCGCACCGAGGTGAAGATCGGCTCGTTCTCGTTCAGCTTCTCCGGGAGCGGCGACGGCGACACCCTCGGCTACGAGTACGAGGAGTGGGTCCTGCCGCCCGACACCGCGATCTTCGTGCAGGGCGAGGCGTCTGACCGCGATGGAGCACTTCAGGTCGCGAAGCCGGAGGGAAGGGCGATCTGTTCATCTCCACGAAGTCCGAGACGGACCTGCTGAAGGACGCCAGCCACGATGCGCGCCTGTACGGCGTGCTCGCCGCCGTGGCCGCGGTCGGAGCGGTCGTGCTGGTGGTGCTGGCCGTCGTGCTCTGAGGCGGGCGTTAGCCTCGCTCCATGTCCGCTGCCGTCGTGATCCTCGCTGCCGGCTCCGGCACCCGGTCCGGGGCGTCGGTCAACAAGGTGCTGCTCACGTTGCTCGACGCACCGGTGCTGGTCTGGTCGATCCGCGACGCGCTCGCGCTGCCCGACGTACGCCGCGTGGTGCTGGTCGTGAAGCCCGGTGAGGCCGGCGTGGTGTCCGACGCGGTGGCTCCGCACCTGGGCGACCACGAGGTCACGGTGCTCGACGGCGGCGAGACCCGGCACAGGTCGGAGTGGAACGCCCTGTCGGTGCTGGCCTCCGACATCGAGTCCGGCACGATCGACGTCGTCGCGATCCATGACGGCGCCCGGCCCCTCGCCGGCCGGCCGCTCTTCGAGTCGACGATCGCCGCCGCCCGGATGCATGGCGGAGCCATCCCCGTCGTACCGCTGACCGGACTCGTCACCACCGACGGTCTGGCCTGCCGTACCCCGCTGGTCGGCGTCCAGACTCCGCAGGCGTTCCGGGCGCCCGAGCTACTGGCCGCCCATCGAGCCGCCGCCCGCGACCGCTTCGAAGGCACCGACACCGCTTCCTGCGTCGAGCGCTACACCGACCTCCCGATCGCCGCCGTACCCTCGACCCCAGCCAACCTCAAGATCACCTTCGCCGAGGATCTCGACCTCGCAGTCCGCCTCGCTCCGCCGCGATAGTCCGAGACGAAATGGCCCCCGACACGCCGTGAGGAGGGGCCATTTCGTCTCGGACTATCTATCCCGCCGTCAACAGTTCGAGCACCGCGAGGTCGGCCTCGGAGGAGATCCGGCGGCCTCGGTGGGCGCCTCGACGTACTCGACGGTGAACCGTCCGGACAATGCCTCGACCAGCTCCACGAAGTCGTACGACGGGAACTCGGCCAACGCGGCGACCGCCGAGGCGGGGAGCACGATGGGCGAGGCCACTGCCTTCACGTTGGTTCGGTCGACGGTCTCGCCGACGAATCCGTCGGCAACGACCTTGACGGTGTCGGTGACCGGCCGGAACGCCACGACCACCGCATCGGAGGCCACCGCGCGGGCGACGCACGCGCCGATGAACGAGGCCGGCGCCATCGGGCACAGCACGTCGTGGAACACGAACGGCTCGCCGGCGGCCCGGATCCCGGTCCAGGTGGTGGCGTAGTCGACCGCCGTGACGCCGGCGTCCCCGAGCGCCCAGGAGGCACAGGCGATCAGCGACTCGCCGTGGATCAACGCATACGGCAACGCCCCGCGGTCCTGGTCGACCACACACCCCAGAGCAGGCGGGCCCTGAGGGTCATCGGCGGAGTCATCGGCGGTGATCACGACCCCAACGTATGACCTTCCGCGAAATGCGGCGAAATGCAAAGGACCCCCGGTCACCCGGGGGTCCTTCGACGGACGGATCAGGAAGCGAGGACCTCGTCGAGAAGGGCCTCGGCCTTGTCCTCGTTGGTGTGCTCGGCAAGAGCCAGCTCGGAGACGAGGATCTGGCGCGCCTTCGCCAGCATCCGCTTCTCGCCGGCCGACAGGCCACGATCACGCTCGCGGCGCCAGAGGTCGCGGACGACCTCGGACACCTTCATGACATCGCCGGAGTGCAGCTTCTCGAGGTTTGCCTTGTAGCGGCGCGACCAGTTGGTCGGCTCCTCGACCTGGGAGGCCCGCAGGATGTCGAAAACCCGCTCCAGACCTTCCTTGTCGACGACATCACGCACGCCGACCAGGTCGAGATTGCAGGCCGGGACGCGGACCACAAGGTCCTGCTGAGCGACAATGCGAAGGACGAGGTACTTCTTGTCCTCTCCCTTGATGGTTCGGGTCTCGATGTCCTCGATGACCGCTGCTCCGTGATTTGGGTATACAACCGTTTCGCCGACGGTGAAAGTCATATGCAGTGAACCCCTTTCCAGGTGACCAGTCTAACACGGATCCCGGGCGTGCCTTTCCACGTTTGCGCAGGTCAGAGGCACAATCAGGGCTTGACAGACAAGGCATTGTTGTGGTGGGCAAGGGTTTTCGCGGCCACGAATCGGACATTTGGCCTGCTGCGGGCGCCGTGCGGCGCGACACCGCTAGCATGTGCAGCGCACGCACCTGTCACTGACGCGAAGGCTGATCGATGCCCCACATCCGTTTCCAGCGACGCTCCCTGGCCCTCGCTGCCGGGTCGCTGCTGCTCGCGGCGCAGCTGTCCGCGTGCGGCTTCAGCAACGCCACCGACGAGATCTACCAGGCGTCGGCCGGGGTCGACTACCGCAAGGGTCCGCTCGACGTGCTCAGCGCGGTCGTCGTGTCCGCACAGGAGGGCAGCGGCACCTTCATCGCCACGTTCTCCAACAACGAGTCGAGGACGCGACAACCGTCGAAGGGATCGCCGCCGGCACGGAGGACGCGACGGAGGACGCGACGGAGGGCTCGACCGTCGAGATCTCCGGCTTCACACCGGTCGAGGTCCCAGCCCGGGGGGTTCGTCAACCTGGCCGACGACCCGAGCATCGTGGTCCAGGGCGAGTTCTCCGCCGGTCAGTACGTCGAGCTGAAGATCACCTTCGACAACACCGACGCCATCGAGATGAGCGTGCCCGTCGTCGCGGCCGCGAACCAGTACGAAGGCCTCGACGTCAGCGGCGACCGGCCGTCGAGAGCCGACCGTCACCCACTGAGTCGCCCAGTGAGCCCGCCAGCGAGTCCCCCAGCGAGTAGTCCCAGCAGTCCCAGCAAGCCCGAGCCTCCGGAGCAACCATGACCTACACCCTCGTCCTCCTCCGTCACGGCGAGAGCGACTGGAACGCCAGGAACCTGTTCACCGGCTGGGTCGACGTGGACCTCACCGACAAGGGCCGGGCCGAGGCCATCCGCGGTGGCGAGCAGCTGCGGGAGGCCGGCATCCTTCCGGACGTCGTCCACACCTCCGTCCAGCGGCGAGCGATCAACACGGCCAACCTGTCTCTCGACGCGGCCGACCGGCACTGGATCCCCGTCCGCCGCTCGTGGCGGCTCAACGAGCGCCACTACGGCGCCCTCCAGGGGAAGGACAAGAAGCAGACCCTGGCGGAGTACGGCGAGGAGCAGTTCATGCTCTGGCGACGCAGCTTCGACGTACCCCCGCCGCCGATCGCGGACGACGACGAGTTCTCCCAGTCCGGCGACCCGCGGTACGCCGACCTCGGGGCCGAGATGCCCCGCACCGAGTGCCTCAAGGACGTCATCGCGCGGATGCTGCCCCACTGGGAGTCCGACGTCCGGCCCGATCTGGAGAGCGGCAAGACGGTCCTCATCGCCGCCCACGGCAACAGCCTCCGGGCCATCGTCAAGCATCTCGACCAGATCAGCGACGAGGACATCGCCGGGTTGAACATCCCGACCGGCATGCCGCTGATCTACCGACTCGACGACAAGCTGCAGCCGACCGTCAGGGGTGGCGAGTACCTCGACCCCGAGGCCGCAGCCGAAGCGGCCGCGGCCGTGGCGAACCAGGGCCGCTGACGGGTCCCGCGTTGACCCGAGCCCAGCGGTCGATCAAGCCCAAGTCACGGGTCAGTGGGCGCGTCTGGGCGGGTGTTCGCCGGTGACCACGAAGATCACCCGGTTGGCGGTCGACACCGCGTGGTCGGCGATCCGCTCGTAGTAGCGCCCGAGCAGGGCCACGTCGACAGCCGCCTCCACACCGTGCTCCCAGTCGTTGGCGAGCAGTTCCCGGAAGCTGTTGCGGCGCAGGTCGTCCATCTCCTCGTCGGCCTTGCGGAGGTCGGCCGCGCCCTCGACGTCACGGTTCTCGATGATGCCGGCCGCCTTGTCCACCATCAGCTCGGCGACCTCGGCCATCCGACGGATGGTCGGCTCCGCGCTGGAGGGTACGGCGATCCCCGGGACCCGCAGCCGGGCCACCTTCGCCACGTGGCCGGCGAGGTCGCCCATCCGTTCGAGCTCGGTGACCATCCGCAGCGCGGCCACGATCGTCCGCAGGTCGCCGGCGACCGGCTGTTGCAGCGAGAGCAGGGAGAACGCGCGGTCCTCGACCCGCTCCCGGGCGACGTCGATGATGGCGTCGCGGGTGATGACCTGCTCGGCGAGCCCGACGTTGCCGGTGAGCAGCGACTCGGTGGCGTCGTGCACGGCGCGCTGGACCCGCCGGGCGATGGAAACGAGGTCGGAGAAGATGGAATCGAGTTGGTCGGTGTAGGCCTCACGCATGGGCGAGACCCTAAATGGACCAGGTGACCAATCGGGGCGAAGCGGTGAACTGGGAGTGAACAACGCCCTGAGCAGGCATTCGTGTGCGAACTGCAGATGAAACCCTGCGTACGATCGGACCGTGGATCCGACGACGCAGGCATTTCTTGCTGCGATTCTTGGGGCGGTCGTCGGCGGCGGCGCCGTCCTCGCCTGGGTCATCAGCGACCGTCAGCAACACACGGTTCCGGCCGCCGAGGCGCCCGCCGTACCTCCGGGCGTCGCGACCGTCCTCTCGGTCCTGCGCAGCAGCGCGGTGGTCGTCGACGAGAACGATGTCGTGCTGAAGGCATCCGCGCCCGCGTACGCCCTGAGCCTGGTCCGCGGCAACGAGATGGTCGACGCCGAGCTCGCGAGCATCGTGCGGCAGGTACGCCGAGACGGCCAGATCCGGGAGACCGAACTGGTGATCACCCGCGGAGCCGGGTTGTCCTCACGCAACGTGACCGCCCGGGTGGCGCCGCTGGGCGCGCGACTCGTGCTCGCCCTCGTCGAGGACCGCACGCGGGAGCGCCGGGTGGAGGCCATCCGCCGGGACTTCGTCGCCAACGTCAGTCACGAGCTCAAGACGCCCGTGGGCGCAATTCGCCTGTTGTCGGAGGCCGTCCACGAGGCATCCGACGACCCCGAGGCGGTTGAGCGATTCGCCGGCCGGATGCTCAAGGAGAGCGACCGGCTGTCGCGCCTGGTCCAGCAGATCATCGAGCTGTCGCGACTGCAGGGCGACGACCCGCTCGAGGCTCCGGAGACGCTCGGCGTCGACGACGTGATCGCCACCGCGATCGACACCAGCGCGATCGACGCGTCGGCGAAGGAGATCAGCGTCGTGGCCTCCGGGGAGCGCGGTCTGGAGGTGTTGGGGAACCCCGAGCAGGTCATGGTCGCCGTCGGAAACCTGGTGGCCAACGCCGTCGCCTACTCCGCCTGCGGATCGTCGGTTCTCGTCTCGGCGAGCGGGAAGAGCGGCAGCTGTGGACATCTCGGTCACCGACCAGGGCATCGGCATCCCGCCCGGCGAGATCGACCGGATCTTCGAGCGCTTCTACCGCGTCGACCCGGCACGACATCGCTCCACTGGGGGGACCGGGCTCGGCCTGTCCATCGTCAAGCACGTCGCGGCCACCCACGGCGGCGAGGTCCGCGTCTGGTCAGTCGAGGGTCAGGGGTCTACGTTCACCTTGACCCTCCCCCGCAGAGAGCAGGAGGCACGCGTGTGACCCGGGTACTCGTCGTCGAGGACGAAGAAAGCTACAGCGACGCCCTCGCCTACATGCTGCGCAAGGAGGGCTTCGAGGTGGCGATCGCCAACAACGGCAACGACGCCATCACGGAGTTCGACCGCGGCGGTGCCGACATCGTGCTGCTCGACCTGATGCTGCCGGGCATCCCCGGTACCGAGGTCTGCCGCCAGATCCGGGCGACCTCCAACGTGCCGGTGATCATGGTCAGCGCCAAGGACGACGAGGTCGACAAGGTCGTCGGCCTCGAGCTCGGCGCGGACGACTACGTCACCAAGCCCTACTCGCCACGCGAGCTCGTGGCCCGGATCCGCGCCGTACTGCGCCGTGGTGCGGAGCCCGACCTGGCGCCCGCCACGCTCGAGGCCGGGCCGGTGCGGATGGACGTCGAGCGCCACGTGGTCACCGTCGACGGCCGGGAGCAGCGCCTTCCGCTCAAGGAGTTCGAGCTGCTCGAGATGTTCCTGCGCAATCCCGGTCGGGTGCTCACCCGGGGCCAGCTGATCGACCGGGTCTGGGGGTCGGACTACGTCGGCGACACCAAGACCCTCGACGTCCACGTGAAGCGGCTGCGGGCCAAGCTCGAGCCGGACCCGAGCGAGCCGAAGTACCTCGTCACGGTCCGCGGGCTCGGTTACAAGCTCGACCTCTAGCTCTCGGCCCTGCCAAGGGTGTCGGCTACAAGGACGCTTCGGCGTCGGCCGACGCGGCAGCCGGCGGCGGGATCTCGTCGTACGACGTCCGAAAACCGCGTGTGCCGCGCAAGGTGTCATACCTATTGTTGAGGCGTGACTGTTACCGAGGCGTCTCCCATCACCCGGACCTGGCTGCCTGCTGCGGCCGCGGCGTGCACGCTGTTCTTCTGGGCATCGGCCTTCGTGGCGATCCGGCACCTCGGCCACTCGGTCACCCCGGGCGCCCTCACGATCAGCCGCCTGAGCGTCGCGGCAGTAGTCCTGGGGATCCTCGTGAGCCGCAGGAAGCCGACCTGGCCGCGACGCCAGGACTGGCCGCTGCTGCTGGCTTGTGGCGTGATGTGGTTCGGCGTCTACAACCTGGCCCTCAACGAGGCCGAGCGGCGGATCGACGCCGGCACCGCCGCCATGCTGATCCAGGTCGGCCCGCTCCTGGTCGCACTGCTGGCGGCGATGTTCCTCGGCGAGCGGCTCACGCCGTACGTGGTGGTGGGGGTCGCCGTGGCGTTCTGTGGCGTCGCGGTCATCTCCCTCGCGAACGGCGAGGGCGGCTCGGGCGATGCGTGGGGAGTCGTGCTGACCGTGCTGGCGGCGGTGGGCTACGCGATCGGGGTCGTGGCACAGAAGCCACTGACGGCGCGGATCCCACCGTTCGAGCTGATCCTGCTGTCCTGCCTGATCGGCATCGTGAGCTCGCTCCCGTTCGCCGGCGGCCTCGCCGACCTCGCCGACGCATCGCTGTCGACCTGGGTATGGATCGTCTATCTCGGCGTGTTCCCCACCGCGCTCGCCTTCACCACCTGGGCCTACGCGCTGAAGCGGATGGGTGCGGCTCGCCTGTCGATCACGACGTTCCTCGTCCCCGTGATCGCGATCGCGCTTGCCTGGATCGTCCTGTCCGAGACCCCGCAGCCCCTTGCCTACCTCGGTGGAGCCCTGTGCGTGGTCGGCGTCCTGATTTCGCGTCGCAAGCCCCGCCGCGTTCCGGCGTGAGGCGGTAGTCCGAGACGAAATGGCCCTCGACACGCCGTAGATCGAGGGGCCATTTCGTCTCGGACTATCCCGGCGGATCGGTTTCCAGCCAACCCCGGAAAGCGTCGAGGTTCCTGGTCGACTCGCCCCGCAGCTTGCGCCACTCCCACTCCTTGCGGATCGACGAGGCGAAGCCGAGCTCGAGGATCGTGTTGAACGAGCCGTCGGCGTAGGACAGCACCGACCCGACCAGCCGGTCGAGCTCGTCGGGGTCCACTGACGACAGCGGCAGTCGGGCGTCGAGGTAGATGTCGCCCGCGGCGTCGACGGCGAACGCGACGGCGTACATCCGCAGGTTGCGTTCGAGCAGCCACCGGTAGACGCCCTCGTGGTTCTCGTCGGGGTTGCGACACACGAAGGCGTGCAGGCCGAGTGAGTGCGGGCCGACATCGATCCGGCACGGAGTCGACAGCTTCTTCTCACCGGGCAGGCTCAGCGTGAAGACGCCGTCGGAGATCTCCTTGTGTTCGATCTCGCTGCCCGCCAACCACGCCCGAACGCTGTCGACAGCCGAACTCATCCCACCAGCTCCTCGCGCATCGCCCTCGCGGCCTGACCATAGACCTCGATCGTGCGCTCGGCGGTGCGCTCCCACGCGAACTGGTGCGACTGCTCGATGGCGCCGGCGGACAGGGACGCCCGAAAGGCGTCGTCGGTGATGACGCGCCGGATGGCGTTGGCCCAGTCGCGGTCCGAATGGCTGTCGACCAGCAGTCCGCTGACGCCGTCGCGGACCACCGTGGTCAGGCCTCCGACCGCAGCCGCGAGGACGGGGGTGCCGGTCGCCTGGGCCTCGGCGGCAACCAGGCCGAAGGACTCGTTGTAGGAAGGTACGGCGACCAGGGTCGCGGCCGCACACCAGTCGGCCAGCTCCGCCTGGGGCACCGGGGGCACGAACCGGACCACCCCGTCGAGACCCAGGGCCGTGGCGAGCTGGGCCAGCGACTCGGGGTGCTCCAGGCCGGTGCCGGACGGCCCGCCGACAACGGGTACGACGAGCCGCGACCGCAGCTCGGGCGACTCCTCCAGCAGCAGAGCGACGGCCCGGAGCAGCACGTCGGGTGCCTTCAGGGGCTGGATCCGCCCGGCGAAGACCAGCACGTGAGCGTCGACGCGGCAGGCCGACGCGGGCGCGCGCGGCGGCCTGCGAGCGTGGCGCGAACACGGCGAGGTCCACCCCCGGATGGACCACCTCGACCCGCCCCGGGTCGGCGTCGTACAGCTCGATCAGCTGCTTGGCCTCGCTGTCGGTGTTGGCGATCAGCATGTCGGCCGCCTCGACGACCTGCTCCTCACCGATCAGCCGGACGGCCGGCTCGGGCGTGTCGCCCTCGGCGAGCGCGGCATTCTTGACCTTGGCCATCGTGTGCATGGAGTGCACCAGAGGCACCCCCCAGCGATCGCGCGCCAGCGCGCCCACCTGGCCGGAGAGCCAGTAGTGCGAGTGCACGGCGTCGTAGTGGCCCACCGGCTGGCCCGCCTCGGAACGCAGCACCTCGCGGGCGAAGACGCACAGCTGGCCCGGGAGCTCACCCTTGGTGAGGCCCTCGAACGGGCCGGCGTGGATGTTCTTGACGAGGACCTGATCGGACACCTCCACCGTCTGCGGCAGTGCGGACGAGGTCGCCCGGGTGAAGATGTCGACGCCGATGCCGCGGTCGGCCAGGCGCTTGGCGAGCTCGATCACGTAGACGTTCATGCCGCCGGCGTCGCCGGTGCCGGGTTGGTCCAGCGGGGACGTGTGCAGGCTGATCATCGCCACTCGGGGCACAGCGGCACCTTTCGTCGTACGTAATCCTCCAGAGTCAGCAACCAGCGGAGGCCCGCACTTCATTCCCGATCGGGCGCGCAACGAGCCGGGGCAGGCGCGGCAGGCCGCCGACCACAGTTGCCAGCGCGAGTACGCCGGCGGCGAGGGCGAGCACGGTGGCCAGCCAGGGGATCCGGTACTCGAGATGGGGGTAGACCTGCCAGTGGACGAGGTAGATCCACAACGACGCACCCGCGAGCACGCCGGCGACCCGCGCGACCACGTGCGGGACGCGCACCGAGCGGCACCCACACGAGGATCAGCAGCCGACCACGACGTAGGCGTTCCGCGGTCGAAGCCCTGGAAGAACCCCGGGACCGACGCCACGACCAGCAGGGTGAGCAGCAGCGCGGTGTCGCTGGCTGGTCGCCTTGGCCGCGGCCCAGCCGAGCGGCGAAGAGCCAGAAGATGACGTGGGCGCGATGGATCTCGTCGGTCGCCGCCCAGCCCGACCACGCCGTACCGGGTGAGCAGGCCGGCGACCGCGAGCGCAAACGGGAACCAGAACGGCCAGCGCCGCTCGAGTCGGGCGACACCCGGGACGGCGAGCAGGAGCGCCATCAGCAGCAGGATGTGGACCAGGGCCTCGATGAACCAGTAGTGCCAGCCGGGCTCGGTCCAGGTCCGCGAGGTGAGCCCGTTGACCAGGAGGATCTGCCGCCAGCCGAGGCCATCGACGAACAGGCTGACGGTCGCGATGACCAGCGCCGACGGTACGGCGATCCGCGCCACGCTGCGGAGCATGCCGCGCAGTCGCTCCGCGCCGGAGCCGACGGTCACCTGGAACCGGGCGAAGTTGAAGCCCGCGATCCCGAGCAGCAGGTGGGCGCCCGCCCAGCAGCGTGAACAGGTTGGCGTGCGTCCCGACGATGCATGACGATGGCAAGCGCTCGCAGCAGCACGTTGGACTCGAGCAGGGTGCCGCGCCGGCGCCGGACCGGTTCCGCGACGAGTTCCGCGACGGGCGTGATGTGCCATCCGGGCGGCAGGCTGCCGAGCGCCCGCTCCAGCCGGAGTGACATCTCGACGTAGGAGAGCGAGTCGCCGCCGAGCGACACGAACGAGTCGGTCGGCTGACGCGTCCGGACGAGCCCAGCAGCTCGGCGTACAGCGCCACCAGCCGTCCGTGCCGGGCAGTTCCTGTCGGAGCCGGCACCTCGTCTGGTCCGACGTGCCTCCGCCAGCTCCGCAAGCACCCGGTAGTCGGTCTTGCCGGACGCCAGCCGCGGGATCTCGGCGCAGCTCGACCAGGACATGCCCGGAGCGCCGGCAGCCCGAACTCCTCACGCACGAGCGTGGCGACCTCGGCGGGATCGACCGGTCGCGCTACCGGTCGCACACGCCGAGGACGAGCCGGTCGCCGCCGTCGGCGGCCGACCGCGACCAGACCCCGCGCCAGCCAGCGCCCGCTCGACCCGGTCGAGGTCGATCGCGCAGCCCGAACACCTTGGCAACCCGGCTCGGCGCCCGACGATCTCGTAGAGCCCGTCGGAGCGCAGGCGGGCCAGGTCTCCGGTGTGCAGACGGTCGACGGTCCTGCCCCGCGCCAGGTCGCGCGGCGATTCGGCGTAGCCCATCATCACGTTGGGTCCGCTGGTAGACCAGCTCGCCCACCTGCTCGCCCGGACCGGGTTGACCAGGTTGATCGGACAGGGGATCCAGCGTGAACGAGCCGCCGGGGATCGGGAGCCGATCGCGGCGGGCGCCGTCGTGGGCGAGGTCTGGTGGCAGGTAGGCCATCCGGGCGGTGGCCTCGGTCTGGCCGTACATCACGAAGAAGTCGAAGCCGCGGCGCTGGCCGAGCTCGGCGTGGCGGCGTACGGCGTCCGGCGCGAGCCGCCCCCGGCCTGCGTGATGTAGCGCAGCGACGGGAGGTCCAGTCGGCGAACCCGACCCGGTCCAGCAGCTCGAACGTGTGGGGCACCCGGCGAACGAGGTTGCACCGCTGGTCGCGGAACGACTGCCAGAAGCACGGGCTCCAGGACCGAGTCCTCGGTCAGCAGCAGCGGCAGCCCCGGCGACGAGGTGGCTGTTCACGACCGACAGCCCGTAGCAGTAGTGCAGCGGAAGCGTCGTCGCGGCGACGTCGTCCGGCCTGAGGTCGAGGTAGGCGGCGATCGCGGTCGCGTTGGCGACGAGGTTCTCGTGGGAGAGCCGCACCAGCTTCGGCGAACCCGTCGTCCCCGAGGTGGAGAGCAGCAACGCGAGGTCGGGATGGAGGTCGTGGGCCGTGCCCGGCCTGCGCTCGGTCACCCGCGCCGGGTCCCGACCACCACGTCCGGGTCGTAGGCGGCGGTGAGGGAAGCAAGACTCCCCGGTCCAGCCATCAGCACCGGATGTCGACCGGCGAGGGCACCGAGATAGGCCACCACGGCGTCCACCGTGTTCGCACCCTCGATCAGCGTCAGTCGCCGGACGGTGCCGAGCCGCGCTGCGAACTCGTCGACGCGCCCGGCCAGGGCGGCGTACGACATCACCCCACCGGGTACGCCGGGTCCCACGAACGCGGGCCGGTCGCCGTACGACCCAAGCCCGGCGGTGAGGTCCGGCAGCAGACCGGGCGCCGGTCGGCGCTCGAACGTGCCCCCGACCTGGTCGTGCCGCGCGGCGCGGCGCGACCATCGGGGATGGTGGACATCGTCCCATGGTATTAGGCAAGGCTTACCTACGCCCAATTTCGCTGTAAGGTTCGGCTCACCTAACTCGTGAAGGAAAATTGATGCGCGTCTCGAAGCGACTGATCGGCCGGTGTCATCCTGGCGTTCGCCTGCCTCACCTGTCTCACGTGCGTGCGGCGACGACGGACCCGTCCCTGGTCGTCTACAACGCCCAGCACGAAGAGCTCATCGACGAGGTCGAAGCACAGTTCACCGAGGACACCGGCATCGAGGTGGAGCTGCGCAACGGCTCGGACCTCGAGCTGGCCAACCAGATCGTCGCGGAGGGCACGGCTCGCCGGCCGACGTGTTCCTGACCGAGAACTCCCCGGCCATGACGCTGGTCGACAGCAAGGGCCTGTTCACGAAGCTCGACCCGACGACGCTGGACCAGATCCCGGACCAGTACCAGCCCGACAACGGCAACTGGACCGGCTTCGCCGGCCGCTCGACCGTGCTGGTCTACAACACCGACGAGCTGACCGAGGACGAGCTGCCCGACCTCGATCATGGACCTGGCCGAGCCCGAGTGGGCGGGACGATCTCGTTCTCCCCCACCGGGGCCGACTTCCAGGCGATCGTCAGCGCCGTGCTGGCCACCCAGGGCGAGGAGGCCACCCGGGAGTGGCTCGCCGGCCTCAAGAGCCAACGGCACCGTGTACGACGGCAACAACGTCGTCCTCGAGTCGGTCAACGCCGGTGAGATCGAGGCCGGAGTGATCTACCACTACTACTGGTACCGCGACCAGGAGGAGACCGGCGAGAACAGCGACAGCTCGAAGCTGCACTTCTTCGGCAAGGAGGACCCCGGTGCCTTCATCAGCGTCTCGGGAGCCGGCGTGCTCGACTCCAGCGACGACGAGGCCGATGCCCAGAAGTTCGTCGAGTACCTGGCCGGCGGCCGGACAGCAGGTCATCGCGGACAGCTACGCGCTCGAGTACACCCTCAACCCCGAGGTCAATCTCGAACGAGGCGTACCGCAGCCTCGACTCCCTCGATCCGCCCCAGGTCGACGTCTCCGAGCTGAACGGGCCCCAGGTCGTCGATCTCATGGAGGAAGCCGGCTTCCTCTGATGGTTCTGCTCCCCGCGGCCTCGCCGCGGGAAACGTCGTCGAGGCGGGACCGTCGCCCGTTCCCGCCGCTGCTCCTCGTCCTCGTGGGGGCCGCCATCGCAGCGCTGGCGCTGGTGCCGCTGGCGTACGTCGTCACGTACGCCGTGTCGCTCGGTCCGTCTGCTGCTCTGGGACTGCTGGTCCGGCCGCGGGTGGGAGAGCTGCTGCTCAACACCGTCGAGCTGCTGATCGGGGTGGTGGCCGCGAGCACCGTGCTCGGGGTCGGCCTGCGCCTGGCTGGTCGAGCGCACCGACCTCCCGTTCCGGTCGGTGTGGCGAGTCCTGTTCGTCGGCGCCGCTCGCGGTGCCGGCGTTCGTGAACAGCTATGGCTGGGTGTCGCTGACCCATGACGTCCAGGATTACGCCGGCGCAGTCCTCATCGTGACGCTCTCGTACTTCCCCCTGGTCTACCTGCCGGTCGTCGCAGCCCTGCGTGGGTTGGACCCGGCGCTCGAGGAAGTGGCCCACTCCCTCGGGCAGAGCCGCTGGACGACATTTCGTTCGGTGGTGCTTCGGGGGCTGCGGCCGGCCGTCCTGGGCGGGGCGCTGCTGGTCGGCCTGCACTGCTCGCCGAGTTCGGCGCCCTGCAGATGCTGCGCTTCCCGACGCTCACCACGGCGATCTACGACCAGTACCGCTCGGCTTCAACAGTGCACCGGCCAACATGCTGGCTGCCGTCCTGCTCCTGGGCTGCCTGCTGCTGCTGCTCGTCGAGCTGCGACTGCGTGGCGAGGTCGCGCTGTGGAGGGTCGGCAGCGGGAACGCGCGACCGCATCGAGCCCGACCGGCTGGGCCGCCTGACGCCGTTGGCGTTGGCGGGCGCCGGGCTGCTCGTGGCGATCGCCGTCGGCGTACCCATGCTCAGCCTGGCGCACTGGCTGCTCGTCGGCTCCTCGACGGAGTTCCCCATCGACGAGCTGGTGTCCGCGACCGTCACGACCACGGCCTGGCGCTGGGAGCCGCGGCCCTGACCACCGTGCTCGCGCTCCCGGTCGTCTGGCTGGCGGTGCGGCACCGCGGTGTCGTCGGCAACCTGGTCGAGCGCTGCACCTTCGCGGCCCACGCGCTGCCCGGGATCGTGGTCGCGCTGGCCCTGGTCATCGTGTCGATCCGGGCGGTCCGGCCGCTCTACCAGACGCTGCCGCTGCTGCTGCTCGGCTACGCGATCCTGTTCCTCCCGCGGGCGGTGGTGAGCGTGCGCAGCAGTCTGGAGCAGGCGCCCCCGGTGCTCGAGGACGTTGCTCGCAGCCTCGGCCAAGGGCCGTGGGCACGCTGCGCAGGGTGACCCTGCCGCTGATCCGGCCGGGCGCCGCGGCGGGGGCGGCGCTGGTCTTCCTGGCTGTGTCGACCGAACTCACCGCGACCCTGCTCCTGTCCCCGATCGGCACGTCGACCCTGGCCACGGAGTTCTGGTCGAAGTCGTCGTCGGTGCAGTACGGCGCGGCGGCGCCGTACGGCCTGCTGCTGGTGCTCATCTCCGTGCCGGCGACGTACATGCTCAGCCGCCAGGCGACCGGGGACCGCCAGCGACGACTCAGCGGCACCAGTGAGCGCCGTGTCGATCGCCGGGCTGAGCCGGAGCTTCGGTACGCTGCGGGTGCTCGACGGCGTCGACCTCGAGGTCGCCGACGGCGAGATCATGGCGATCCTCGGGCGCGTCGGGCTGCGGCAAGACCACGATGCTGCGGATCATCGCGGGCTTCCTCGATCCGCCCGGCGGACAGGTGCTGTCGACGGCCAGGCGGTCGCGACCCGCGACAGCCCAGGTCCCGCCGCAGCAGCGGCGGGTCGGCTACGTCCCGCAGGAGGGCGCGCTGTTCCCGCACCTCGACGTGCGCGGCAACATCCTGTTCGGGCTGCCGCGGCGGGAACGCACCGAGGACCGGCTGGCCGAGATGCTCGACCTTGCCGATCTCCCGCATGCGGTGAGCGCCGCCTATCCCCACCAGCTCTCCGGTGGCCAGCAGCAGCGGGTCGCCCTCGCCCGCGCCCTGGCCGCCGAAACCACGGGTGGTGCTCCTCGACGAGCCGTTCTCCTCGCTCGACGCGGCGCTGCGGACGACCACCGGCCAGGCGGTCACGCGGGTCCTCCGCGCCGCCGGCACGACCGCGGTCCTGGTCACCCACGACCAGGGCGAGGCGCTGTCCCTGTCGGACCGGGTCGCGGTCATGCGGGGCGGCCGGATCGCCCAGGTCGCGGCCCCCGTCGACCTGTACGCCGCCCCGGTGGACGTCGAGGTGGCGTCGTTCGTGGGCGGCGCAACGGTGCTCCCTGCAACGCTCAGCGACGGCGTGGCCGTGTGTGCGCTCGGCGTCCTCGAGGTGGCCGAGCCGCGACCAGCGGACGGCGACGTCCGCGTGGTGGTCCGGCCCGAACAGATCCGGGTACTGGACGACGAGGCCCTGCCCCAGGCCGTTGATCGAGGAGGTCGGCTTCTTCGGCCCCTACCTCACGATGCGGATGCGGCTCGGCCGGGCTCTCCGTCTCTGCCCGGGTCACTGCCGGTCCGATCCACGTCCCGGGCGACCGGGTCGGCGTCGCGGTGGACGCGCCGGTGCTGGCCTACCCCGAGCGTTGATCGGCCCGTGGTCAGCGGTGCCGGCGAACCAGGGAGGAGACCGTGAACGGCTGTGTCCCCGTGGCGAAGTCCGCGTTGACCACCAGGTAGCGGTTGCGCGTCCGGGCGATGGTCGACGGTCCGCGCAGCGACGGGTGGACGCGCACCCAGGCGATCCGAGCGCGCAAGTCGTGGTGCCTCAGCTTCAGCACCGTCACGGCTGCCGGGTCCCCGGTCACCACCAGAAGTCGCCCGCGGTCCATCAGCAAGCCGTCGCCCTGCCAGCTTCGGGGCGTGGATCTTGCGGATGCCTCGCGGCCCGTTGGGCGCGTGGAGCCGGATGCGGTAGAGCGACTGCGAGAACGAACTGACCACGATGAGCTCCCGGCCTCCGCGCCGCGAGACGATCCCGTTCACGTTGAACTGGCCCGGCTCATAGGCGATCTCCGGTTCGACGTTGATCCTGCGCGGTGTCCCGCTGCCGGCCCGCAGCATGCGGGGCGTGACGTGCCACAGGATCGGGCGGAAGGAGTCGGTGACGTAGACGTGTCCCCTGCGGGTCACGACGAGATCGTTGAGGAAGCCGCCCGGCTCCGGTTTCGAAGCGCGCCAGCAGCGCACCGGTTCTGATCCGGTAGACGTAGATGCTGCCCGTCGGGCCGCCGGCGACGTAGAGCTTGCCCCGGAGACCTTCATCCCGATGGCGGAGTCCGCCGGGTCGGCCGGGTCGGGGGTGATGAACGGTCGCAGGGTGTGCCCGCGCAGGGTTGCGCGGTAGATGGTGCCCGTGCCGACGGTCCCGACGAAGAACGACCTGCTGCGCCTGTCCCAGGCCACGCCTTCGGGATTGTTGCCCGGCGTGGACGGGACCAGGGTGTAGACCTTGGCGGCCTTGCTCCCGTGGCCGACCTGGTGCCCCGACGCCTGGGTCGACGCGACGGGACCGACCGTTGTGAGAGCCAAGGCAGCCACGGCTGCGAGGGCAGTTTTCATCCGGACGTTCATGTGGCCTCCTGATGCCGTTGCCGACCCCCTCGCGCGTCAGTTTCGCACCCGTCCATGTGGACGACAACACCCGTCTGGATGGGGTCCGGCGGTGGCGGTGCGCGGACGCGAACAGGCAGGATCGGAATGTGCAGAACATCGGACTCGTCGGCGGCATGAGCTGGGAGAGCAGCGCCGAGTACTACAAGCTGCTCAATGTCGGCGTCGAGGAACGGCTGGGTGGTCTGCATTCGGCGCGCACCGTGATGACCTCGGTCGAGTTCGCCGAGATCACCGCTCTCCAGGAGGAGGGCAGGTGGGACGACGTCGCGGAACTGCTGACGGTGGCGGCACAGGGGGTCCAGGCAGCCGGAGCCGACTTCCTGCTGCTGTGTACGACGGCCTTCCATCGCGTCGCCGACCAGGTCGAGGAGGCGATCGACATCCCGCTGCTGCACCTCGGCGATGTCGTGGCGAGTGCGGTCAAGTCGAGCGGCTTCAACAAGGTCGCGCTGCTCGGCACGTCGTTCTCGATGGAGCACCCGTTCTTCACCGAGCGTTTCACCCGGCATGGGGTGGAGGTCATCGTGCCTGCCGAGAAGCACCACGAGCCCATCAACCGGATCATCTACGACGAACTCGTGCACGGGAGGGTGCTCGACTCCTCGCGCCGCACAGTCGTCGGCCTGGTCGACGAGCTCTGGGACGACGGCGCGCAGGGCATCATCCTGGGCTGCACCGAGCTGGAACTACTGGTCAAGCCGGCGGACTCCGAGCTGCCGCTGTTCCTGTCGACGGCGCTGCATGTCACCGCGGCGCTGGACCGGGCCCTGGCTGACTGAACCCGGCCCCGCGAGGTGGCGCGATCGGTCAGCTGCGGCCCTGGTCCAGGGCGAGGTCGGCAAGCCGCCGCAGGTCGTCGCTGACGTGCTGCTCGGGTACTGAGACCTGCGCGTCGCCGAACCGGAACTCGTAGACGTAGCCGTCGGGATGCGGCAGCCCGGACTTCGCCTGCCGGAAGTCGATCCGGTGGACCAGCGACCGCGCCTCGGCAGCTCGCTGGTCGTCGGCGTCGAGGTCGACGGTTCCGCTCGTGGTCAGGCCCGCGAAGCCCCCGGAGCGACGTACCTCCACGACGTTCGCGGGACGCTCGCTCCCAGAGCCTGGTGCTTGCGAACCGCCCCCGCGCTCCCCGGCTCCACGCCGACGTCGGACCAGGCCTGCCCAACCGCGTCGGCATGGTCACCCGCTGCCGCGACGGTGGCAGCGGCGAACGCCGCGAAGTCGGCTTCGGCATCCACCGCCTGCAGCGCGGAGTACCAGATCTTCCCGGCACCCTCGGCAGCCGATCCGCCGATCGCCACGGCCGCGAGCTGGAACGCGTGGTTCGGTATCCCCGAGTTGAGGTGGACCCCACCGTTGTCGTCGGTGGTGTCGACGTAGCCGTCCATGTGACCGGCCTGGGGATCCTTGCCGAGCAGCGGATCGTCGTAGGCCGTGCCGGGCTCGGACATCGATCGCAGGCCCTTGGCGTTGATGCCGGGCAACAGCAGCCCGGCGCCGATCAGCCAGTCACCCTCGTCTGCGGTCTGTCCCAGCAGGCGCTGTTTCATGCACGAGGCGAAGACGTCGGACATCGACTCGTTGAGCGCGCCCGACTGGTCCTGGTAGACCAGGCCGGCCATGTACTCCGTGACCGCGTGCGTGAACTCGTGGCCCAGCACGTCGACCGGCTTGGTGAACCGGTCGAAGATCCGCCCGTCACCGTCGCCGAAGACGAGCTGGGTCCCGTCCCAGAAGGCGTTGTCGTAGTTCTGCCCGTGGTGCACGGTCGCGATCACCCGCGCGTCGGCATCGTCGTAGGACGCCCGCCCATAGACCTCACGAAACATGGCCAGGATGGCCTCGATGCCGACCCAGGCCTCGTCAACCGCGTCGTCGCCGGCCGCTGGTTCGTCCTGCGAGCGGACGGGCGTGCCGGGCAGGCTCATCCCGTGGTCGGCGGTGTGAACCACCCACCCCCCGGTCCCGTCGGCACCCAGCCGCGGGTGCTCCTGCCGCCGCTGGCGGAACGCCGCGTCGATCACCAGCGTCTCGCGGCTCGCGACGACAACGTCGGAGTCGACGGTGCGGCCGAGCTCGGCCGCGTTGGCGAGCTGTTGGAGGACGTACGCCGGAACGAAGGAGCACCTCATGCCTCATTCCTACCGCGCCCCCTCCTCGTTGCCCAGACGCTGCATTGCCCAGAGACTGTCCAGAGGCTTCAGACCACGTCCGCGAACAGCTTCAGCAGGCCGGCCCAGCCACTCGCATCGTCGAGCGCCTCACGGGTCTCCGCGGCCCGGTCGCCCAAGCGGTCGAGGTTGCGGTGCTCGAGCTCCACCCGCGTCGTGGTCGGGTCCACCTCCACGAAGCGCACCTCCACCTCGGTGACCAGGTCGGCGTCGTACTCCCACTCGGCGTCGAGGTGCCACCCGAGTACGACGAGGCTCGGCGGCTCCCAGGCCAGCACCTCTCCCCACGGGCACGTCCCACCGGCAGCGTCGACCTCGTGCCAGGACCCGCCGACCCGAGGCTCGATGACAATGTCCACGAACGGCTGGTCGCCGATGTGGTGGGTCGGATTCCACCAGCTGCCCATCCGCGACGTGAACACCTCGAATGCCCGTTGTTGTGGCACCTTCACGGTGATCGCCTTCTGCACGGGCGCAATCGTCTGCACGGTCATGTCAGTCCTCCTCGGGGGTGTCCTTCTCGGTGGTGTCGCCTTCGACGGCGGTCTTGAAGTCGGCCAGGGCCCGGTCCCAGAACCGGTCGAGGTAGGCACGCATCGCACCCACCCCGTCCGGGTCGAGCTGGTAGAGCCGGCGGGTCCCGGCGGCGCGGTCACGCACGAGGCCGGCGTCCTTGAGCACCCGCAGGTGCTGGGAGACCGCCGGCCGGCTCACCGGTAGCCGAGCGGCGAGCGCACCGACCGGCGTGGGCCCCTCGGCCAGCAGCTCGAAGATGGCACGTCGCGTCGGGTCACCAAGCGCGGCAAGACCATCTTGGTAAGTCATCACGAACGGTAAGTTACCACTTACGCTTGCTCGGCGTCAATACAACCGCGGCACTCCTGTCCCGGTAGACTCACCCACTGGTCTGCCCCGCCTGTCGCGGCAGCGACTCCTCACGAAAGCGAACACCGCCTCGCCATGTTCGAAACCCGCATCGACCTCCGCAACGTCGCGATCGTCGCGCACGTCGACCACGGCAAGACCACGCTGGTCGACGCGATGCTCCGCCAGGCCGGTGCCTTCACCGAGCATCAGGCCGAGGGCATGGCCGACCGCTCCATGGACTCAGGTGAGCTCGAACGCGAGAAGGGCATCACGATTCTCGCGAAGAACACCGCGGTGCACTACGCAGGCCCGGCGGCCGACGGCAAGCCGATGACCATCAACATCATCGACACCCCCGGTCACGCCGACTTCGGTGGTGAGGTCGAGCGCGGTCTGTCGATGGTCGACGGCATCGTGTTGCTGGTCGACGCATCCGAGGGCCCGTTGCCCCAGACCCGCTTCGTGCTGCGCAAGGCGCTCAACGCCGACATGCCCGTCGTACTCGTCGTCAACAAGGTGGATCGCGGCGACGCCCGGATCTCGGAGGTCGTGGACGAGACCTACGAGCTCTTCATGGACCTCCTCGACGACCACCACAGCCAGGACGCCCTCGACTTCCCGGTCGTCTACGCGTCGGCCAGGTCCGGCCGGGCCTCCCTGGAGATCCCCGACAACGGTGGACAGCCGGACTCCCCCGACCTCGAGCCCTTGTTCAAGACGATCCTCGAGACGATCCCGGCACCGACCTACACCGAGGGCGCGCCGCTCCAGGCGCACGTCACCAACCTCGACGCGTCGCCGTTCCTGGGCCGGCTGGCGCTCGTGCGGGTCCACGAGGGCACCCTGAGGAAGGGCCAGAACGTCGCCTGGATCAAGCGGGACGGCTCGACCAAGACCGTCAAGATCACCGAGCTCCTCGTCACCGAGGGGCTCGAGCGCAAGCCCGGGGAGTCAGCCGGGCCGGGCGACATCGTGGCCGTGGCCGGGATCCCCGACATCACCATCGGCGAGACCCTCGCCGACCCCGAGAACCCGGTCGCCCTCCCCCTGATCCACGTGGACGAGCCGGCCATCTCGATGACGATCGGCACCAACACCTCGCCGCTGGTCGGTCGGACCAAGGGCGGCAAGGTCACCGCGCGCCTGGTGAAGGACCGCCTCGACAGCGAGCTGGTCGGCAACGTCTCGCTCAAGATCCTGCCGACCGACCGTCCCGACGCCTGGGAGGTCCAGGGCCGAGGCGAGCTGGCGCTGGCCATCCTGGTCGAACAGATGCGGCGCGAGGGCTTCGAGCTGACCGTCGGCAAGCCCCAGGTGGTCACCCGCGAGGTCGACGGCAAGATCCACGAGCCCGTCGAGAGGCTCACCATCGACGCCCCGGAGGAGTACCTCGGCACCATCACCGAGCTGCTGGCGACGCGCCGGGGCCGGATGGAGCAGATGACCAACCACGGCACAGGTTGGGTCCGGATGGAGTTCCTGGTGCCGGCTCGCGGGCTGATCGGGTTCCGGACCGAGTTCCTGACCGAGACCCGCGGCACCGGCATCGCCCACCACGTCTTCGAGAACTACGAGCCGTGGGCCGGCGAGATCCGGTCGCGGTCGCAGGGCTCGCTCGTCGCCGACCGCAAGGGCGCGGCCACGGCGTACGCGATGACGAACCTCCAGGAGCGCGGCATCCTTTTCGTCGAGCCGACAACCGAGGTCTACG
Organism: uncultured Actinomycetota bacterium; assembly: GCA_963719255.1. Taxonomy (GTDB): domain Bacteria; phylum Actinomycetota; class Actinomycetes; order Propionibacteriales; family Nocardioidaceae; genus Nocardioides. Next base: position 31,091 of record CAVRBN010000057.1, read on the forward strand.
AGGGCATGATCGTCGGGGAGAACTCGCGCGCGGACGACATGGACGTCAACATCACCAAGGAGAAGCAGCAGACCAACATCCGGTCCGCCACCTCCGACAACTTCGAGAAGCTGATCCCGCCGCGGCGGCTGTCGCTCGAGCAGTGCCTCGAGTTCTGCCGGGAGGACGAGTGCGTCGAGGTCACGCCCGCTTCGGTCCGGATCCGCAAGCTCGTGCTCGACGCCCACGAGCGCGCCAAGACCGCTTCCCGCGCCCGGAAGGCCGCCAAGTAGTGCCGTTGGCGGCACTGGCCGTCAGCTGTTGACGCGAACCTCGACCTCGGCGTTGTTGGCCGTGATCGCGATCCCGGAAAAGCCCACGGCCATGATCAGCACCGTGGCCGCCTGAAGCCCTTGCGGCAGGATCGGGGCCAGCGGAAACGTCCCGACGTGGAGGATCAGCATCCACGGGATCCAGGTCGGCGTCGTGCCCGCGCGCAGCAGGGCGACCGCCAGCAACACCTCACCGAGATAGAACGCTGCGATCCAGCCGTAGAGGAATGCGTTCAGGCCGGCGTCGCGGGTCACGTCCGAGAACGCCTGATCCCTGATTGCGTCGGTGCGAACCAGGGCCCGGAAGAACGCCAGGAGCATGGCATAGCCCGCCGTACCGATGCACCCGACCGCGAACACGACAAGGGCGGTCATCCCGAGCCAGCTGCTCCGTCGGTCGAACAGGGTCAGGATGGACGGCAGGCCGAGGGTCAAGGCCACCGAGGCCAGGAAGAACAGCCCGGCGACTGCCAGCCAGCGGCCGTCGTTCTGCTCTACCAGTTGCAGCGATTCTGATGAGTCGCCGCCGCCCGTCGGAAGGAGGATCGCCCCGAGCGCGAGGGCGGTTGATCCGGCCACCAGGGCCGACGCCGAGACCGGCACCCAGTCGACACGCATGTCCAACACCGTAGGGGGTCAGCGCCGACCGATGGCGGGAGCTGCGCAGTAAATTTGTCACTCGTCTAGGAACGCGCGCGACGCCGCGACGAGAGCTCGGGCGTACGTCGCCCGCCCTGACCGGGTCGTCATCCGCCGGGCGTCCGCGCGGCTGCGCATGTTGCCGAGCTCCACCATCACGGTGGGGATGTCGCTGAGGTTCAAGGTGCCGAGGTCGCTTCGGAAGTCCAGCCCGTCGCCGCCCGCGGTGTAGTTGGCGACCGGGACATCACGCGCCTTCAGGGCGGCCCGCACGTCCCGGGCGAGCACGCCTCGACGAGCGGAAGATGTCGTGGGTCCAGGGCGCGCGGTCGGTGGGGGCGATGACGTGGAAGCCGCGTGCGCCGGCGGCGTCCGAGCCGTCACCGTGGATGCTGATCTTCAGGTCGGCGTCGATCTTGTTGCCCTGCCGACCGCGTACGTCGACACAGGGTCCCCACCGGTCCTGCCGGTTGGTCGAGCGCGACATCAGCACGCGGGCGCCGAGCTCGAGCAGCCGCGCCCGCGCCAGCCGGGCCACCCGGAAGTTCAGGGTCGCCTCGGGGAAGCCACCGCTGGTAGCCGTCCCGGTCGTGTTGCAGGGCTTCTTGAAGCCACCTGCCGGCACCAGCCGGTTGATCTTCTTCGGGAAGTTGTGGTTGCCGAGCTGGTGCCCCGCGTCGAGCACGATCACCCGACCGGTCAAGGGGCCGAGTCGAGGCGCCGGTCGATGGGCCCGCTCGTCGGGCCGGGATCGTCGGGCGGCCTCGATCCCGCCGGCAGGAGGCGCGAGGGCGACACAGAGAACCGAGACGGTCAGGATTCCGAGCAGTCGACGCATCTGAAGGAGACTACGCCGCCCTACCCGCGAGCGAGCTGGGGTCGGGGCGATTATCCTGTCGACTCCACAACCGGATGCGCACCAACAAGGGAGAGCACATGACCTGGCTTGTCACCGGCGGCGCGGGATACATCGGTTCACACGTCGTCAGGGCGCTGGTCGATTCAGGCCTGTCACCCGTGGTGCTCGACGACCTGTCGTCCGGCTTCGCCGAGTTCGTCCCAGCAGACGTGCCGTTCGTGAAGGCCTCGCTGCTCGACGCGGGAACGGTCGAGAGCACGCTTCGAGACCACGATGTCGAGGGCGTCATCCACATCGGCGGCTTCAAGTACGCCGGGGTCTCGGTGGCCCGCCCGATCCACACCTACGAGCAGAACGTCACCGCGACGATCATCCTGCTGCGGGCGATGAAGACGGTCGGCGTCGACAAGTTCGTCTTCTCCTCGAGCGCCGCCACCTACGGGACTCCCGACGTCGACGTGGTGACCGAGCAGACCGCCGTCGCCCCGGAGTCGCCGTACGGCGAGTCGAAGCTGATCGGTGAGTGGCTGCTGCGGGACGCGGGTCGGTCCCACGGGCTCAAGCACACGTCGCTGCGCTACTTCAACGTCGTCGGCTCGGGCTCCCCCGACCTCTTCGACGCCAGTCCGCACAACCTGTTCCCGCTGGTCTTCGACGTGCTCTACCGCGGCGGCACGCCCTACATCAACGGCGACGACTACCCGACTCCCGATGGGACGTGCGTCCGCGACTACCTCCACGTCTCCGACCTGGCGCTGGCCCACGTCGAGGCGGCGCGCAAGCTCTCGGCGGGCGACGACCTCGAGCCGATCTACAACCTCGGCAGCGGCACCGGCAGCTCGGTGCGGCAGATCATGGACACGATCCGCGAGGTGTCCGGAATCGACTTCACCCCGGAGATCCAAGGTCGCCGTCCGGGCGACCCGGCGCGGATCGTGGCCTCCGGCGACCTGGCCGCCCGCGACCTCGGCTGGGCGATGCGCCACGACCTGCGCGACATGGTCCAGTCCGCCTGGGCGGCCCGGCAGCTGGCCGGTGACGCCTACCCGAGCTGACGTCAGCGGGGGTCGCGGCCGATGAACGCGAGCATCCTGGACTGGACGTCGGCGCCGTCCGGCAGCTCGACGCGCGGGCCGTACTGGCCACTGGTTCGAAGGAGCTCGTCGATGGGCTCCATCCCGGCGAGCAGCTCGGCGCACTTCGCCGGGTCGAGCGTCTCGTCCTGACCGGTCGCCCGCGCCAGGTCCCAGGTGTGCATGAACACGTCGGACGTGTAGAAGCATGTCGACCGCCTTGTCGAGCTGGACGTCGCCCGTGTGCGCGGTTGCTGAGCACCTTGCCGGGGGTCGCCGGGTCCTCGAGCAGGGCCTGCACCGCGTCCGCATGCACCTGCCAGGCGGCGATCGGGTCCTCGTCGACCGAGGGTCCGCTGGCGAGCCGGATGCCCGCGCCGTTCTCGAGGAACGACGGGAACCACTCCACCAGATGTCGTACGACGTCGCGCGCGACCCAGCCCTCGACCGGGGCGGGGGCCTCCCAGTCGGAGACCCCCCGCACCCGGTCGCTGAAGCCCGCCGCGATCCAGCGGTGCTCCTCGGCCGGAGTCATTCCTGGCCGGCCAGGAGCTCGTCGAGCTTCTCGTAGCCCTCGTTGACGCCGACCTCCATGCCGCTGGACATGATCAGGTCCCGGGCCTCGAGCGAGTCCACGACCGACAAGCCGATGATCCGGCAGCGTCCGCCCTCGAGCTCCTCGAAGGTCATCGTCTCCAGGCTCACGCCGTCCGGGTAGCCGTCGAACGTGAAGGTCTGCACCAACCGCTCGTTGGGGCGCACCTCGTGGAAGGAGCCGTAGAACGAGGCGATGACCTCGCCGTCACGCTCGGCCGAGTAGCGGTACCCGCCGCCGGTGTGGGCATCCCACTGGTCGATCTTCATCGTGGTCGACCTCGGCCCCAGCCACTGGGCGACCAGCTCGGGCTCGGTCCAGGCGCGGAACACCTTCTCCGGTGGCGCGTCGAACTCCCGCGTGATCGTGATCGTCGGGAGGTTCGGGTCGGCCTCGATGGTGGCCTCTCGCTTGCGTGGTGCTGTTCATGATGCTTCCCCTTTCCGGTCGACTTGTCGTGTCAGGTTGTCGTCTTCGTCCATCCGGGCGAGGACGTCGTCGAGGCGGCGGAACCGCTCCTCGGCTTCCACGCGATATCGCTCTATCCACTTCGTCATCAGGTCGAACACCTCCGCTTCGAGGTGGACCGGTCGCCGCTGGGCATCCCGGCTGCGGGAGACCAGCCCGGCCTCCTCCAGCACCTTGAGGTGCTTGGAGACCGCCTGCATGCTGACGTCGTACGGCGCGGCGAGCTCGCCGACCGTGGCGTCGTCGGACGCCAGCCGGGCCACCATGTCGCGTCGAGTCGGATCGGCCAGGGCCTGGAAGACCCGGGAGAGCTGATCGGCCATCTCCGTCTCCTCAACTGATTGGTTGAATACGAAGGTAGACCACGATCCAAGGCTTTGTCAACCGTTTGGTTGCAGACAGATCTACTCGGTCAGCAAGCCCAGCAGGTACGCGCCGTACCCGCTCTTCAGCAACAGCTCGGCTCGATCGGCCAGCTCGGTGTCGGAGAGGAAGCCCATCCGCCAGGCCACCTCCTCGGGAGCCCCGATCTTGGTGCCCTGCCGGCCCTCGATCGTGCGCACGAAGTTGCTCGCGTCGTTGAGGGAGTCGAAGGTGCCCGTGTCGAGCCAGGCGGTGCCGCGCGGGAGCAGCTCCACCTGCAGCTTGTCGGCCTCGAGGTAGACCCGGGTCAGGTCGGTGATCTCCAGCTCGCCGCGCGCGGACGGCGCAAGGTTGCGAGCGTGCTCGACCACGTCGTTGTCGTAGAAGTACAGCCCCGGCACGGCCCAGGAGCTCTTGGGGTGCGCCGGCTTCTCCTCCAGCGACAGCACCTTGCCCGTCGCGTCGAACTCCACCACGCCGTACTCCGTGGGATCGGCGACCTGGTAGCCGAAGATCACTGCCCCGTCCACGTCGTCGAAGCGGCGAAGCCGGGCGCCGAGGCCGGGTCCGTAGAAGATGTTGTCGCCGAGCACCAGGCTGACCGCCTCGTCGCCGATGTGTTCCTCGCCGATGAGGAAGGCCTGCGCGAGCCCGTCGGGGCTGGGCTGGACGGCATACGACAGCGAGATCCCGAACTGCGAGCCATCCGCCAGCAACCGGGAGAAGGCGTCCGCCTCGTGGGGGGTCGTGATCACCAGGATGTCGCGGATCCCCGCCAGCATGAGGGTGGAGAGCGGGTAGTAGATCATCGGCTTGTCGTAGACGGGGACAAGCTGCTTGCTGATCCCCTGGGTGATCGGATGCAGCCGGGAACCCGTGCCGCCCGCCAGGATGATTCCGCGCATGCGCCCAGCGTAGCCCGGGTCGTGGTCGCGTACGGCGCACCCACATGAAATCCCGAGCCGCTACGATCCTAGGCGCGGGCAGGTCCGGCCCAACGCAACGCATAGGATCGCCGGCATGGATCGCGTTCTCGTGACGGGTGGGGCCGGCTTCATCGGCTCCAACTTCGTGCACCACCTGATGTCCCACACCACTGCGCAGGTCACGGTGCTCGACAAGCTCACGTACGCCGCCTCGCGCGAGTCGCTCCAGGGCCTGCCCGAGGACCGGGTGTCCCTGGTGGTGGGCGACGTCGCCGACGGGCTGGTCGTGGACCCGTTGGTCGCCGCGCACGACGCCGTGGTCCACTTCGCAGCCGAGTCCCACAACGACAACTCCCTGGCCGAGCCGGGCCCGTTCATCACGACCAACCTGGTCGGCACCTTCCAGGTCCTGGAAGCCGCTCGCAGGCACGGGACCCGGTTGCACCACATCTCCACCGACGAGGTGTACGGCGACCTGGAGCTCGAGGACCCGACCCGGTTCACCGAGAGCACGCCGTACAACCCGAGCAGCCCCTACTCGGCCGCGAAGGCGGGGTCGGACCACCTGGTCCGGGCCTGGGTGCGCAGCTTCGGGGTGAAGGCGACGATCTCCAACTGCTCCAACAACTACGGGCCGTGGCAGCACATCGAGAAGTTCATCCCCCGCCAGATCACCAACGTCATCGACGGCGGGCGGCCGAAGGTCTATGGCACCGGCCTCAACGTCCGCGACTGGATCCACACCGAGGACCACTCCTCGGCCGTGTGGCAGATCCTCAACCACGGGCGGATCGGCGAGACCTACCTCGTCGGTGCGGACGGCGAGCGCAACAACCTCGAGGTGGTCGGGATGATCCTGCGCCACTTCGGGCGTTCCCCGGACGACTTCGACCTCGTCACCGACCGCGCCGGGCACGACCTGCGCTACGCGATCGACTCGACCAAGCTGCGCACCGAGCTCGGCTGGGAACCGCGGCACGCGGACTTCGAAGCAGGGGCTGGCGGACACGATCGCCTGGTACCAGGACCACGAGGAGTGGTGGCGTCCCAACAAGCAGCTGACCGAGGCGTCGTACGCCGCGAAGGGTCAGTGATGGCGGACGTCGTCGTCGAGCAGACCCCGATCCCGGGCCTGCTCGTCGTCCGGCTGCCGCTCCCAGCGGACAACCGTGGCTGGTTCAAGGAGAACTGGCAGCGGGAGAAGATGGTCGCGCTCGGGCTGCCCGACTTCGGCCCGGTCCAGAACAACATCGCGTTCAACAACGCCCGCGGCGCGACCCGCGGCATCCACGCGGAACCGTGGGACAAGTACGTCTCCGTGGCCACCGGCCGGGTCTTCGGCGCGTGGGTCGACCTGCGCGAAGGCGCCTCCTTCGGCACCACGTTCCACACCGAGATCGACCCGACAGTCGCGGTGTTCGTGCCCCGCGGTGTCGCGAACGCCTACCAGGCGCTTGAGGACGCCACGGCGTACACCTATCTGGTCAACGACCACTGGCGTCCTGGCACGACGTACCCGGCGCTGAATCCTGCCGACCCGACCGTCGCGGTCCCGTGGCCGATCCCGCTGGCCGAGGCCGACCTCTCGGAGAAGGACAAGAACGCCCCGACGCTGGACGCGGTCACGCCGATGAAGCCGAAGAAGACCCTGATCCTCGGCGCGCTGGGGCAGCTCGGCCACGCCCTGCGCGACGCCTACCCAGATGCGGACGCGATCGACCTGGACGAGCTCGACCTGGGCGATGCGAACGCGGTCGCAGCATGGCCCTGGCAGGAGTACGGCGTCGTGCTCAATGCGAGCGCCTACACCGCCGTCGACGCCGCCGAGACCGCCGAGGGCCGACGGATCGCCTGGGCAGTGAACGCCGCCGCACCCACGCGGCTGGCCACGATCGCCCGCGACCACGGCATCACGCTGGTGCACTACTCGAGCGAGTACGTCTTCGACGGCACCGTCGACCCGCACACCGAGGACGAACCGCTGTCACCACTCGGGGTGTACGCGCAGACCAAGGCCGCCGGCGATCTCGGGGTCGCGACCGCTCCGCGCCACTACCTGCTCCGCACGTCGTGGGTGATCGGCGAGGGCAAGAACTTCGTCCGCACGATGCAGGGCCTTGCGGCCAACGGCGTCAGCCCGAGCGTGGTCGACGACCAGGTCGGCCGGCTGACGTTCACCACCGAGCTCGCGCGCGCGACCAGGCACCTGATCGACAGCGGGGCCGAGTACGGCACCTACAACGTCAGCAACGGTGGCCCGGCCACGAGCTGGGCCGACGTCGCGAAGGCGGTCTTCCGGCTGAGCGGCCGCGACGAGGCCGACGTGACCCCGATCAGCACCGAGGAGTACGCCGCGGGCAAGGCAATGTCGCCACGTCCCCTGAGGAGCATGCTGGACCTCGGCAAGCTCGAGGCAACCGGCTTCGTACCGGTCGACGCCCGCGAGGCGCTGGAGGACTACCTGCGCGTGAGCGCAGACATTGCCGGGCGGACGTCGACCAGGTAGACGATCGCGGCCACGATTCCGGCCAGGTTGAGCAGTTGGAAGAACGCGCCGCCGAGGAGCGGCAGCTGGAGCAGGAGTGCGATGCCGAGGATGGCCAGCCACGTGTTCTTGGTGAGCTTGTCGGCGGCGGCGTACGCATCGGCGGGCCACAGGCACGCGCTGACGAACGCGAAGGCCTTGAGGGCAATCAGCGCGATCAAGACGATGAGGGCGACGAAGGCCCTCGAACATGAACACATCGGGCACCCGCCCAGTCTAGGCCGAAGATCCGGAGTTCCACCCACTCGCCGCACATGCGAAGGCCCCCGGACCATTCTGGTTCCGGGGGCCTTCGCTGGGCTCGATGATCTCGACAGGCTCGATCAACGAACGACAGGCTCGATCAACGAGTCGAACTGGCGGTGATCAGTCGCCGATCTTCTCGGCGGCGTCGCCGACAGCGTCCACCGCGTTGGCCGCGGTCTTCTTGGCCGCGGTGGCGGTGGCCTTGGCGCTGCTGGTCGCGGAGGAGGTGTTCCGCTTCGCCGCGGTGCTCGTGGACTTGGTCGCCCGCTTCGCAGCCGTCTTGGTGGCGTCGACGGTCGACTCGGCAGCCTTGGTGGCCTGCGTCTTGGTGGTCTTCGCCTTGGTGACCGTGGTCTTCGCGGACTTCACGGTGGCCTTGGTGGACTCCTGCCTGCGGATCCGGCCCACGAGGCGCTCGCCGCGCTCGGCGAGGTCGGCGTAGGTGTCGTTCAGCTTGGCGGGAAGCGACTTGGCCTCGGCCTGGAGCTGCGTCTGCAGCTCGGCAACGCGGGCCTCGATCTTGGCGCGACGGGCCTTGGCCTCGGCGCTCAGCGCGTCGACCCGGGCGTTCACGACGGTGACGGCCTGCTCGCGCAGCGCGGCGGGCTTGTAGTCGAGGTCGGCAACCTTGGTCGCGACCTCCTTCTGCACGTCGACGGCCTTCGCGAAGTAGTCGCGAACAGCCTCGACCGCGAGGTCGGCAACGCCGACGTACGCGTACAGCGAGCGGGTGTATTCGGTCTTGATGTCGAACTTGGCCTTAGCCACGTCGAATCTCCTTCGGTGATGTGTGACCCGGAATGTTCCGGGCCTCTTGATCGGTTTCAGTCCTCAGCCCGGTCCCCGTTGAGGGCCAGGAAAGAGTTGTAGACGTCGAGCAACGACTGCTTCTGCCGTTCGGTCAGGCCGGTGTCGGCGAGGATCGCCAACTCGACCGAACCCGCGGGATCCTCGTCCGGGTCGAGGATCCCCGCCCTGACGTAGAGCTGTTCCGCAGAGATCCTCAGTGCTTTCGCGATCTGCTGGAGGACCTCGGCGGACGGCCTGCGAAGGCCGCGCTCGATCTGGCTCAGGTAGGGGTTGGAGACGCCGGCCTGCTCGGCGAGCTGCCGCAGGGAGAGGCGGGCCTCGGCCCGCTGCTCCTTGAGATAGTCACCGAGAGACTCAACGGTCTTCCCGACCTTTCCCTTTGCCATGCCCCCATCGTGCTAGCTAGAGCAAGCAAATGCAAACTCGAAGTCGTGTGATCCCGTTCACATTGCCTGGAAAGAGTGCCTATTTTATAAGGCTTTTCTCAGGTTCCGGTTGCTAGCTGCCTGGCGGCACCAGCGGGTGAGGCCGAGGTCAGAAGCACGCCCGGATCTCGCCGACGGCCACGTCGCCGCCGTACAGCGGCAGCTCGCCCGTCTTGTTCACGGCTTCCGCGTCGACCCCCGGCTCCTTGTCGATGCCGGATCTGCGCAGGGCCGCGGCCATCAGCACCGGTCGCGCCCGCGCGGCACCGTCGTCGGTCTTCAACGCGAACGCCCGGCCATCCGGGAGCGCCACCGCGTAGCACGACTCGGCGCCCGCCTTTGCGATCGCGCCCGGGATCGCGCGCATCAGCGCCAGCTCGTCGCGCGTCGTACCGCTCACGAACTCGGGATGCTGCCGGACTGCGTCGGCGACCCGACGCTCCTGGCCGTCGATCGCGATGGCCAGCAGTCGGAAGGCCCGGGCCAGCCCGGTCAACGAGACCGGCAGGAGCGGGGCGCCGCATCCGTCCACGGCCACCGCGGTGACCGATTCGCCGGTCAGCTCGGCAAACGAGGCGATGATCTGTTGCTGCACCGGATGCCCGGGAGCGAGGTACGTCGCCGTGTCCCAGCCGTTGGCGACACACGTCGCGAGCATGGCCGCGTGCTTGCCCGAGCAGTTCATCAGGATCCGGGACATGCTCCCGCCGCCACGGATGAGCTCGTCGCGGGCCGCGTCGTCCAAGGGGTAGCCCGGCGGGGTCTGCAGGTCCGCCTCCGAGAGACCGGCGGCGGCCAGGATCCGTCGGGTGCCCTCGACGTGGAAGGGCTCTCCGGAGTGCGAGGCACAGGCAAGAGCCAGCAGGTCCGGCGGCAGGTCCAGCCCCGCGCGAAGCATGCCGACCGCCTGGATCGGCTTGTTGCTGGATCTGGGCAGGATCGGGGCATCCACCTCGCCCACCGACCACTCGACCTCGCCTGCGGTGTCGAGCGCGACCACCGATCCGTAGTGGTGGCCCTCCACGAATCCGGAGCGGACGATCTCGGCGACAATCTCTGGTGCGACCATGGCGAGGAGACTACGGGGGCGTTCTCCACGCTCCGACAAGGTGGCAATGGCATCATGACGCCCGTGCCCGAGCAGTTCTGTCCCTCGCCCCGCGAGCTCGACGACCTCGAGCTCCTCCTCAACGGTGCGCTCACCCCGGTCACTCGCTTCAACGAGCCCGGCAGCCCGGTGACCCTGACCCTTCCGGACGGCGTCACGGGCGACGTCGAGATCGTGGACCCAGAGGGACTGCCGCTGGCCACGGTCGATGGCGACGGAGCTGTGACTCCGCTGACGCATCCCCAGTTCGGGCCGTTCCGTCGCCTTCACCTGAGCCCGCAACAGAGCCGCGCGCAGTACGCCGGGGCGACGTTCGTGCCGGTGACCGGACCCCTGACCAGCGGCCAGCTGGACAAGCTGAAGGCCGTCAGCCCGGTGGTCCTCCTCGCGCTGGCCGGCACCGGCACGCCGGAGGGGTTGTCGAAGGTCGGGTTGATCAGAGCCACCCTCGTCGGCGCCGGTCACCTGTCGGACGCCCAGGTGGTCGCCGTACCGCTGGCCTCGCGCGGCGACGCAGAGCTCGACCACCTGCTCGGGGTCCGGGTCGTGGCGAACTACGCCGGCGACGACCCTGTGCTCGCGCTCACCGACGACGAGACCGACCTGCCCGACGACGTGGCCGCGATCGTCGACCACGACCGGCCCGCGCGCGACAAGCAGGGGCTCGTGCTCTTCTTCACCGGGCTGTCCGGCAGCGGCAAGTCCACGCTCGCTCAGGCGCTGATGGACCGGCTGCTCGAACAGGGTCTCCGCACGGTCACCAGCCTCGACGGCGACGTCGTACGCCGGAACCTGAGCGCGGGCCTGACCTTCTCGAAGGCGGACCGCGAGACCAACATCCGGAGGATCGGTTGGGTGGCCGCGGAGATCTCGCGGCATGGCGGGATCGCCGTCTGCAGCCCGATCGCACCCTTCGACGAGACCCGCAAGCAGGTGCGGGCCATGGTCGATGAGGCCGGCGGCGCGTTCTTCCTCGTGCACGTCGCCACGCCGCTGGCGGAGTGTGAGCGGCGCGACCGCAAGGGGCTGTACGCGAAGGCACGGCGCGGCGAGATCCCGGAGTTCACCGGCATCTCCTCGCCCTACGAGGAGCCCCAGGATGCCGCTGTCCGCGTGGACACGACGGGCCGCACGATCTCAGAGGCATTGGACGATGTGCTGGTCGCCCTGAAGGATGCCGGGTACGTCGACCTGCTCGCTGAATATGAGAAGCACAATGTAACTCAGTACACTAACCCGGTCTCGCAACCGACTCAAAGGGTGCACATGGACGACCTCATCACGACCACGCTTCTTCTCGATCCTCGCCGCGGGGTTCTTCGTGGGCGTGGTCGTCGGGCTCACCGGAATGGGCGGCGGCGCCCTGATGACTCCGGCGCTGATCTTTCTCGGTGTTGGTCACGCCTCGGCCGTCGTGACGGCCGACCTGACGGCGGCCGCGGTCTACAAGACCGGCGGGGCGATCGTGCACTCGCGTGAGGGGTCCCCGAACATCACCCTCGCGAAATGGCTGATCGCCGGGTCGGTGCCGATGGCGCTGCTCGGTCCCTACCTCGTCGCGTGGTTCACCGATCCCGACAACATCGACGACGTGCTCAAGCTCTGCATCGGGTTCGCCCTGCTGCTGGCGGCGGCGACGTACGCCCTCCGGCTCTACGTGAACCTGCGAAGGGTCCGCGCCGGGGTGGCCGACACCGACGAGAACCCGAGGATCCGGCCGATCCCGACCCTGCTGGTCGGTGCCCTCGGCGGCCTCCTCGTCGGGATCACCAGCGTCGGGTCGGGCTCGGTCATCATGGTCGCCCTGCTGATGCTCTACCCCGGCCTTTCGGCGGTGCGGCTGGTGGGCACCGACCTCGTCCAGGCGGTCCCGCTGGTGCTGGCGGCTGCAATCTCCAACATCGCCTTGCACGGCCTCGACTTCGAGCTTGACCATCCCGCTCATTCTCGGCTCGGTGCCCGGCACGATCCTCGGCAGCAAGCTCGCGCCCGCGGGTGCCGCAGTCGATCATCCGGCGCGGCATCGTCGTCGTCCTCACGATGTCCGGCGTCGCCCTTCTCGACAAGGCCGGCTGGGCGCCGCTCGGTGCCGGCGAGGACGACACCCACCCCATCCTGATCGCCGGGGTCGGCGTGGCGATGATCGTGCTGGTGCCGTTGCTGTGGGGGTTGCTCCGCAAGGAACAGGGCCTGCCGATGTTCGGCGCACCCACTGTCGAAGAGATCGAAACGCTCAAGGCGGTTGGGCCACCCAAGTGACCGCGGTCACCACCAGGAGCCTCGCTGGCTAAATACGAGCGGGAAACAGTGGTTAGGATGTCCCCTGCTCCCGATGAGAGGTCACCGTCACTCATGACTGAAACCCACGCCGACTACCAGCTGAGTCAGCTCGATCAGCTGGAAGCGGAGTCGATCCACATCTTCCGCGAGGTCGCAGCGGAGTTCGAGAAGCCGGTCCTGATGTTCTCCGGCGGCAAGGACTCGATCGTGATGCTCCGGCTGGCCGAGAAGGCCTTCTACCCGGCCAAGATCCCGTTCCCGGTGCTGCAGGTCGACACCGGCTACGACTTCCCCGAGGTGCTCGCGTGCCGGGACTCCTGGGTCAGCCGCCTGGGCGTTCGCCTGATCGTCGCGAGCGTCGAGGACGCGATCAAGAACCGGGTCGTCGTGGACGACGGCAAGACCAGCCGCAACCGGCTCCAGATCGGCACCCTGCTCCACGCCATCGAGGAGGAGGGGTTCACCGCCGCGTTCGGCGGTGGCCGCCGCGACGAGGAGAAGGCCCGCGCCAAGGAGCGCGTCTACTCCCACCGCGACGAGTTCGGCCAGTGGGACCCGAAGATGCAGCGCCCCGAGCTGTGGAGCCTCTACAACGGCCGCATCCACGCCGGCGAGCACATGCGCATCTTCCCGCTGTCCAACTGGACCGAGCTGGACATCTGGTACTACATCGACCGCGAGCAGATCGAGATCCCCACGATCTACTTCTCCCACAAGCGCAGCGTCTTCGAGCGGGACGGGATGCTGCTCACCGAGAGCGAGTACAACCCCTGCCGCCCGGGCGAGGTGCCCACGCGAGCGTACGGTCCGGTTCCGCACCGTCGGCGACCTGACCCTCACCGGCTGCGTCGAGAGCCCTGCCGCGACCACCTCGGAGATCATCGACGAGATCGCCATCGCCACGGTGACCGAGCGCGGCGCCACCCGCGGCGACGACCGCTACTCCGAGGCCGCCATGGAAGACCGCAAGAAGGAAGGCTACTTCTGATGCCTGCTGCGCACGCCATCCAGACACAGATGGACCTTCTCCGGTTCGCCACAGCCGGCTCGGTCGACGACGGAAAGTCGACCCTGATCGGTCGACTGCTGCTCGACTCGAAGTCGATCTTCGCCGACCAGCTCGAGGCCGTCGAGGCAACCAGCGTGTCCAGGGGTTACGACTACACCGACCTGGCCCTGCTGACCGACGGCCTGCGCTCCGAGCGCGAGCAGGGCATCACCATCGACGTGGCCTACCGCTACTTCGCCACCCCCAACCGCAAGTTCATCATCGCCGACACCCCGGGCCACGTTCAGTACACCCGCAACATGGTCACCGGCGCCTCCACCGCCGACCTCGGCCTGGTCCTCGTCGACGCGCGCCAGGGTCTCACCGAGCAGTCCCGCCGGCACGCGGTCATCCTCTCGCTGCTGCGAGTCCCCCACCTGGTGCTGTGCGTCAACAAGATGGACCTCGTCGACTTCTCCGAGGAGGTCTACGACAAGATCCACACCGAGTTCACGCAGTTCGCGACCAAGCTGAACATCCCCGACCTCCAGGTCATCCCCATCTCGGCGCTTCAGGGCGACAACGTCGTGCATCGCTCCGAGCACATGTCGTGGTACGAAGGCTCGTCGCTCCTGCACCACCTCGAGAACGTCCACGTGGCCTCCGACCGCGACCTGGTCGACGTCCGCTTCCCGGTCCAGTACGTCGTCCGCCCGAAGTCCGACGAGCACCACGACTACCGCGGGTACGGCGGTCTGGTGGCCGGCGGCGTACTCAAGCCGGGTGACGAGGTGATCGTGCTGCCCAGTGGCATGACCTCGCGGATCCAGGGCATCGACCTGTTCGACAGGGAACTCGACGAGGCCTACCCGCCGATGTCGGTCACCGTACGGCTCGAGGACGACGTCGACGTGTCGCGCGGCGACATGATCGCCAGGCCCGCGAACGCGCCGAAGCCGAGCCAGGACATCGACGCGATGGTCTGCTGGATGACCAACGAGCCCCTGCGTCCGCGCCAGAAGCTCGCCATCAAGCACACCACCCGCACCGCGAGGGCGCTGGTCAAGGACGTCCAGTACCGCCTCGACGTCAACACCCTGCACCGCGACCAGGACACCAAGGAGCTCGGCCTCAACGAGATCGGCCGCGTGCAGCTGCGCACCACCGTCCCGCTGCTGTGCGACGCCTACTCCAAGAACCGCACCACCGGTTCGTTCATCCTGATCGACGAGGCCACCGGCGTCACCGTCGGTGCCGGCATGATCAACAGCGCCAGCTGACGCCGAGTCGCCGGTCAGGGGTGCGGCTCCTGCGCGGCCGTAGTCGTCCTCGCAGGCGGGTGATGTCGTCCTCTCCGGTGTACGCGCCGTGCTGCACCTCGATGATCACGAGCTCCTCGGTGTGCTCGTTGGTGATCCGGTGCGCGGACCCGACGGGTACGTGCGCGTGCTCCGCCGGGCCCGGCCACGCTGGTCTCGCCGTCGAGGACACACGTGGCCATGCCGGAGATCACCACCCAGTGCTCACTGCGGTGCTCATGGGTCTGGTAGGACAGCCGTTGGCCCGGGTTCACCTGGATGCGCTTGACCTTGTAGCCAGGCCCGACGGCCAGAACGTGCCAGGAACCCCAAGGACGTTCCGCGGATTCGAGAGACATGACCCGAAGCCTAGTGGGCCGGGCCAACGACCCACGGGATTGGAAGGCGTCGCCTAGAATCCACTGCATGGGGGAGACGACGGTCGTTGCAACGCGGCCACCCGGCTTCCTCCGCCGTCACAAGGCCCTCAGCGTTCTGGTGGCGTTGAGCCTGGTCTTGGCAGGTTGCGTCTTCGGCTGGGCGTTCTACCTCAACCATGAGCTGGGGACGATCCCCAAGTTCGACAGCGACCTCGACCGCCCCGACCGCCCGGCGCGGGTGGCCGGAAAGTCGGTCAACTTCCTCCTGGTCGGTGTGGACGACGGTCTCGGCACAGACCTGCGCGAGATGCTCGAGTCCGGCGACTGGACTCCCGGCGTGTTCCGAAGCGACACGATCATGGTCCTGCATCTCGACGAGGACAGGTCCGCCGCCCAGCTCGTGTCGATCCCGCGCGACTCCTACGTCCCCATCGAGGGCCACGGCACAACCAAGATCAACGCAGCCTTCTCCTACGGCGGCCCCGACCTGCTCGCCAAGACCGTCGAGGACTACACGGGCATCTACCTCGACCACATCGCCGTCATCGACCTCGACGGCTTCACCGGGGTGACCAAGGCGATCGGCGGCGTGGACGTGTACGTCCCGCAGACCGTTACCAACACGGTCACCGACGACACCTGGACGAAGGGGACCCACCACCTCGAGGGAGACGAGGCCCTGCGCTACGTGCGGCAGCGATATGGCCTGCCGGGTGGCGACTTCGACCGGATCCAGCGCCAGCAGAACTTCCTGCGGTCCGTGCTGGCAAAGGTGGTGAGCAACGGTGTGGTCGCCAACCCGTTGAAGCTGACCAGCCTCGTGCGAGAGCTGAGCAGCCTGCTGGTCGTCGACGACGAGTTCTCAGCCGGAACGATGCGTTCGATGGCGCTGTCGTCGCGCGGCCTGGGAACCCGCGACCTCCGGTTCGTCACGGTTCCCTACGTCGGCACGCCAACCATCGACGGGGCAAGCGTGGTCACCCTCGACCGGGCCGAGACTCGGGCCATGTTCAAGGCCCTCGCACACGACAACTTCGAGTCCTACTACGCCGACCATGACGTCAAGGAACTGCCCGGCAGCCACGACGTCGACTGACGAGATCGCGATCCGCTAGCGCATCGGGCGGAAGTGCAGCCCGACCTCCGGGTCGACGATGACCTCCTGCGCGGCCGGCAGCCCACCCGCATCGAGTTCCGCGTCGACGGGCACATTGCGCTTGATCAGGCCGAGCGCGATCGGGCCGAGCTCGTGGTGGCGGGCCGACGTACCGACGACGCCCACGACCTTGTCACCAGACCGGATCTCGCCGCCGACCTTCGGGAGCAGGTTCTCGGAGCCGTCGAGGTGCAGCATCGTGAGCCGGCGGGGCGGACGTCCGAGGTTGTGCACCCGGGCAACGGTCTCCTGACCGCGGTAGCAGCCCTTGTCCATGTGCACGGCGGACCCGATCCAGCCGACCTCGTTGGGGATCGTGCGGTGGTCGGTGTCGAGGCCGAACCGGGGCTCGCCGCGGGCGATCCGCAGCGCCTCGAACGCCCAGAGCCCGCAGGCCGGCCCGGCCGCCTCGGCGTACGTCGTCAGCTGGTCGCGCGGGACCAGGTCGTACTTGCCGGCCGGCGAGTCCACGGGTCGCCACATGACGGCCAGGCCAGCGGTCTCGTCGGTGATCTCCACGCGGGTCATGAACTTCATCCGCTCGAGGTAGCCGATCAGCGCCTGCCCCGCGCCGGGCTCCGTGTGGGCGGTGAACGCCTCACCGTCGTCGACGCCGGTGAACGCATGCTCCACGTGCCCCTGGGGGCTGAGGATCAGCGCGGTCAGCTGCGCGCCCGGCTCGAGGCCCTCGAAGTACGCCGTGGTGATCGAGTGCAGCCAGGTCAACCGATCCGGCCCGGCGATCCGGACGACGTCGTGGTGGGACAGGTCGACGAATCCGTCGCCCTGCTCCAGGGTCCGCTGCTCACCGTTGAACGAGCCGTAGTGCGCGGCGACCGCGCCATCGATCCCGTCGGCCGCAACCGCTCCCGGCAATCCCAACATGCTCCCTCTTCTCTTCTCCGCGAGCCGTCAGTTCTGGTCCCACGAGCCGTCAGTTCTGGCCCCGCGAGCCGTCAGTTCTGGCCCCGCGAGCCGTCAGTCATGGTGCTGCGAAACCTCCACATTGCCGCATTCGGCGCAATGGCCGAACACCGTCAGGTGACCGAGATCAGGAACGAACCCGTGTTCATCCTTCAGCGTCGCCACGAAGTCCGCTGCCACCTCAGGGTCAACCGACGTGACCCGGTGACAATTCCTGCACACGATGTGGAAGTGCGCATGCCCGGTCGCCGAGTGGTACGTCGGGGCCCGGTCGCTGAGGTGGGCGTGCCGGATCAGCCCGAGCTCCTCCAGCACCTCGAGGGTCCGGTAGACCGTCGAGAGGTTGACCGCGGACGAGCCCCGTCGTACCTCCGTGAGGACCTCGTCGGGGGTCGCATGGCCGAGGCTCTGCACGGCGCGCAGGATGAGCTCGCGCTGCGGTGTCAGCCGGTAGCCGCTGCCGCGGAGTCGTACCGCGAGGTCGGGGTCCAGGTCGTCGGTCATTGCCGGACGAGCTGCGCGTGGGTGTGCGGCTGGAGGTCGTGACCCATCGCGGCCATGTCGAAGGCGTAGAGGAGGTCGCCGTTGACGTAGCCGTAGAGCCGCTTGCCTCCGGTGTAGGCCTTCGCGGTGGCGGTGCGGGCCACCGCGTCGGTCGCGATCTCGAACCGCGGCTGCTCGGCGTGGATCTCGCCGTGCCACACCTCGACGAAACCCAGGTTGTGGGTCATCACGACCTCGAGGGTGCCGTCGGGCTGTGGCCGCAGGAAGCCGGTCTCCTGGGCCGCCTCCCGGACGTGGTTCCCCTCGGCGTCGACGATCCAGGCCCGGCCGAGGTAGTGGATGAACGGCCGGCCGTCCTGCTGGAAGATCAGCTCCTGGCCGAACTCGAAGCTGTCGATCCCCGGGTACTCCCCATGCCCGTTGCCGGCCCACGTCCCGATCAGCCACGCCAGCCGCGCACAGTCCGGGTGGATGTTCTCGGGGATCTGGAAGGGCATGAGCCTGCTTTCTCTACAGCTTGTACGCCGCCCACAACGCGGCCGCACCACACAGGACGACCACGCCGAGCATGATCCCGACGAAGAGGGCTTCCATGTGCGGGAGTCTAATGTGCTGCCATGAGAAGCCTACGGATCAAGGTGACGTGTGGCGCCGAGGCTCCCGAGCGTTGCAACCAGGCGTTCACCGTGGCGGCCACCGCCGTGGCGTCCGGTGCCGACGTCGGGTTGTGGCTGACCGGCGAGGCGGCGTGGTTCGCCGTACCCGGCCGCGCGGAGTCCTTCGACCTACCGCCTCGCCACTCCGCTCGCCGACCTGCTTGCCGCCGTGCTCGCCGGGGGGCAGGTCACGCTGTGCACCCAGTGCGCGGATCGTCGGGGCATCACCGCGTCCGACGTGTTGGACGGGGTCCGGATCGCCGGCGCCGCCGTCTTCACCGAGGAGATCCTGGGCGACGGCGTACAGGCGCTCGTCTACTGAGACGCCTGCGAAGGATTTTCCGATGCGTGCCGTCGTCCAGCGAGTTCTTCAGGCAAGCGTGTCCGTTGACGGGAGAGTTGTCGGTGCTCTCCAGGACCCGGGACTGCTCGTCTACCTGGGTGTGACCCACGGCGACGGCCCGGCCGAGATCGCCTGGCTGGCCCGCAAGATCTGGGACCTGCGAGTGCTCCGCGATGAGCAGTCCGCCTCCGACACCGGCGCACCGGTTCTGGTCATCTCCCAGTTCACGTTGTACGGCGATGCCCGCAAGGGCCGGCGTCCCACGTGGCTGGCAGCCGCACCAGGACCGGTCAGCGAGCCCCTCTACACCGACTTCTGCGCGGAGCTCGAGCGCCTCGGTGCCCGCGTCGAGCGCGGAGTCTTCGGTGCCGACATGCGCATCGAGTCCGTCAACGACGGCCCGGTCACCCTCATCCTCGAACGCTGACCCGGCTCGCACTGACGCCTTACGGGCGTCAACACGAGCCGGGTCAGCGCCCTATTGGCGTGAAGAAGAGCCGGGTCAGATCGTGATGACGACCTCGGCAACGGACCCGGTCGAAGCGACCACCTTCTTGTCGACCGGTTCCGCGCTGGGGGCGAGGGTGCGCAGTGTCCACTCGCCGTCCGCGGCGAAGAACCGGAAGTGCCCGGTCGCGGAGGTCGGGACCTCCGCGGTGAACTCACCGGTCCGGTCGAGCAGCCGGACGTAGGCGTTGCCGACCGGCTCACCGTCGCGGGTCACCTGACCCTGGACCACGGCCTCCTTGGCGACGTTGACCCCGTCCAGGGACAACCCACCTGCAACCGCGCCGCACATCAGGCTTCACCCGGCTCGTCGCCGAGGGCAACCGGGACACCGACGAGCGAGCCGTACTCGGTCCACGAGCCGTCGTAGTTCTTCACGTTCTCCTGGCCGAGAAGCTCCTTGAGCACGAACCAGGTGTGCGAGGAACGTTCACCGATCCGGCAGTAGGCGATCGTGTCCTTGTCCCAGTCGACACCGGCCTCGGAGTAGATCTTGTTCAGCTCGTCGTCGGAGCGGAAGGTGCCGTCGTCGTTGGCCGCCTTGCTCCACGGGACGCTGGCGGCGGTCGGGATGTGTCCCGCGCGCTGTGCCTGCTCCTGGGGCAGATGGGCCGGGGCGAGGAGGCGTCCGGCGTACTCGTCGGGGCTGCGCACGTCGACGAGGTTCTGCGCCCCGATCGCGGCCACGACCTCGTCGCGGAACGCGCGGATCGTGGTGTCCTGCTCCTGGGCGGTGTACGACGTGGACTCGCGCGTCGGCAGCTCCTCGGTCAGCTCGCGGGACTCGAGCTCCCACTTCTTGCGGCCGCCGTCGAGGAGCTTGACGTCGGAATGGCCGTAGAGCTTGAAGTACCAGTAGGCATAGGCGGCGAACCAGTTGTTGTTCCCGCCGTACAGCACGACGGTGTCGTCGTTGGCGACGCCCTTGCCCGACAGCAGGGCCTCGAACTGCGCCTTGTTGACGAAGTCGCGGCGCACCTGGTCCTGCAGGTCCGTGGTCCAGTCGAGCTTGATGGCGCCCCTGATGTGGCCCTTGTCGTAGGAGGTGGTGTCCTCGTCCACCTCGACGAGCACCACCTTCGGGGTGTCCAGGTTGTCCTCCACCCACTGGGCGGTGACGAGCGAGTTCTCGCGGCTCATTGTTCTTACCTTTCGTGTACGCCGGGGGTGGCGAAGGATGCGTCGATGATGTTCATGAGGAGGCGGGTCGGATCCGTTTGATCCGCAGGTAGAGCTCGCAGCCCAGACAGAATCCGAAGACCGCGTTGAGCAGGGCAGCCGCCAGCGCGAACCCAGTGGCAACCAGGCCCACGACGGTGGCGCCGACGAGGAACCCGGCCGCGGCGACGACGGCGAACGTGAGCCCGACGGCCTGGGCGAAGCGCGGCGGAGCCGGGTCCTCGAGCTCAGACGGGAGGCCCGAGTCGCGGCCGCACCAGGGTCCGGAACACCCATGCGTAAGGGGTGTGCTGGACGCCGAGGCCGGCGCCGACGGCGAAGACGAGCCCCTGGATCCCCAACAGCGCCAGCCCTGCGGGGTGCGGCGCGGCGAGGAGCGCGGCGGACAGCACGACGACCGTGATCGCGGCCGCGAACTGCTGGCCACGAGGGTCGACCCGACCACCGGCCCGCTGGCCCGGTCGGGTGCTGCTCAGCGTGGACATGTCACTCCTGGTCGATTGCGACTGCTCGATTGACTGGTCGGCCTTCGAGGTGAGGCACAGGCTCGATCTCGACCCCGCAAGGGGGACCAACGTCTCCACTGGAGATTAGTGCACTAATCCAGTCGACTAAAGGGAGGTTGGGAGATGCGGCCCGTCAGGACATTCGACACAGGGACGAGCGCGTGCGGCAGTGGTCCACTGCGCGGCGCTTCGTGAGCATGGTCGAGGACATGACAGGAAGCGTAGGTGCAGCCAGGGGCAGTCCAGAAGCGGAGTCTCGAATCGTGGACGCTCGTCTTGAATCATGAGATCGCGTTGGCGAGGGCCGTCAGGACGTCCTGCTTCTTGGGCGCTCCGGCCGCGCGGCTCACCTCCCGGCCGTCGGAGTCGAGCACCAGCGTGGTCGGCGTCCGCAGGATGTTGAGCTCGCGCACCAGCGCGAGGTGGTGCTCCGCGTCGATCTCGACGTGCGTCACTCCCGGGACGACCTCGGCAACGTCCGCGAGCACCCGTCGGGTCGCTCGGCAGGGCGCGCAGAACGCCGTCGAGAACTGGAGCAGGGTGGCCCGCTCGCCAAGAGCGATGCCGTGCCCGACCGGGGCAGGGACGGTATCCGGTGCCGGTCCCGCGGCTCCCCGGACCTGATGCGTGCCGCGGAAGCGACCATCGATCACGGCGCGCCAGAGGCCGAATGCCAGGGCACTCAGGACGACGACCACGAAGATGGTCTGGGCGAGTGGTCACGAGGTCTCGAACGCCCCTGCTCCGCTCGGCATTCCCTTCTCCGGGCGCTATCCGCCGGCGAAGGGGGGCAGGAACTCGACCGACTGGCCGGGGCGGAGCTGGACCGTCTCCGGGTCCCGGTTCTTGACCGGCTCGTCCCCGCGCAGCACCGAGCACGCATGCAGGACGTCGCCCAGGTTGCCCGCGGGGTGCCGATCGACCAGGGTCCGCATCAGCTCGGCCAGCGAAACCGGGCCGTCGACAGCGACCGCTTCGGCATCCACACCGGCCGCGGCGCGCGCGGATGCCCAGTAGCGGACCTGGATGACATCCGTCTCGCGCGGGGACGGCGTCCGGTCAACGGCGTTCATACCGGGATATCCTTCCCTATCCGGCAATGGCCCGTCGGCAGATCCGCCCGCAGATCCGCCCGCAGAGGAGGCGCGATGAGCACCCTGCTGCTGCTGACCAGCGCACTGCAGCCCAGCGCGGAGGTCCTTCCCGGCCTCGCCCTGCTCGGCCACAGCGTGAAGATCCTGCCCGCCGAAGGAAGCGCGCTCCTCGAGGCTCCCGACTCCGACCTGGTCCTGGTCGACGGCCGCCAGGAGCTGGCCCACGCCCGTGACCTGTGCCGGCTGATCCGGACGACGGGCAGCGACGTACCCGTGCTGCTCATCGTCACCGAGGGCGGACTCGCCGTCGTCGCGATCGACTGGGCCATGGACGACGTCGTCCTGCACACCTGCGGCCCCGCCGAGCTCGATGCGCGGATCCGGCTGGCCATCGGACGCCTGAAGGCTCAGCGCGAGGCCGATGATCCCGAGTCGCACGTCATCCGGTCCGGCGAGGTGGTGGTCGACGACGCGACGTACACCGCAAAGATCGGCAGCCGTTCGCTCGACCTGACCTTCAAGGAGTTCGAGCTCCTCAAGTTCCTGGCCCAGCATCCCGGCCGCGTGTTCAGCAGGCAGCAGCTGCTCCAGGAGGTCTGGGGCTATGACTACTTCGGTGGCACCCGCACCGTCGACGTGCACGTGCGCCGCCTGCGCGCCAAGCTCGGCCCCGAGCACGAGACGTTGATCGGCACGGTCCGCAACGTCGGCTATCGCTTCGTGCTGCCGGCCAAGGAGAAGGACACCGCGCCGACGAAGGTCGAGGCCTGATCCGGACTCGCTAGTCTCGGCTCTGTGCTCGAGATCAAGGCGTGGGACCCGGACGTCCAGGACCGTCTCGACGGCATTCGGGCCGCCTGCGTCGGCGCCGACGGGCACGACCCGCTCGACGAGGCCGCGCAACTGCGGCTCAAGCACCACGGGCTGAGCGGCGCACATCTCTGGCTGGCCGACAGCGCGGGTTTCGCATTCCGTCACGACGGGTCGCTCGACCTCGCCGTACATCCGGAGCACCGCGGCCACGGAGTCGGTACGACGCTCGCGGCGGCCGCAGCCGCGGGCGCGACCAGCGCCTGGTCCCACGGAGACCACCCGGCCGCCGCGACCCTGGCCAGGAAGCACGGATTCGTCCGGGCCCGCGAGCTGTGGGTGATGCGGAGGTCGGCCTCGATCCCGCTCGGCGACGTCGAGGTGCCGGCCGGCGTCCTGATCCGGGCCTTCACTCCCGGCGACGAGGCCGAGATCCTGCGGGTCAACGCGGCCGCGTTCGCCGACCACCCCGAGCAGGGCGGCATGGACGCGACCAACCTCGCCGAGCGGATGGCCGAGCCGTGGTTCGACCCGGCCGGCCTGCTCGTCGCCGTCGAGGACAGCGACGAGGACAGCGACGAGGACAGGGCGATGCTCGGCTTCCACTGGACCAAACGACACTCTGCCCGGCTGGGCGAGGTCTACGTCGTGGCTGTCGCCCCCGAGGCCCAGGGCCGCGGCCTGGGCAAGAGCCTCACCCTCGCCGGCCTGCACCACCTCGCCGGTGTCGAGGAGGTCCTCCTCTACGTCGAGTCGGACAACCGGCCGGCCCTTGCCGTGTACGAACGGCTGGGGTTCTCGCACGCCGCCGAGGACACCCACGTGCAGTATCGCCATTCCTGAGCGAGCGGCCGGACCGCTGTGGTCACCTTGCGTTAACCCGGTGGTGTCAGACTGCGTCCATGGTCACCGAGTCGACACGTCTTCCCACCCGCGTCGCGGGTTCCATCGAAGAGGGACCGGTGGATACGGGGCTCCACGTGGTCGCCGCGGACACGTTCGACGTCGAGCCGCCGTACACCCCCGGCGAGGAGGCCCTCGCCGCCGTCGAGAAGTTCGCCGACCGGTTCCTCGACCGAGAAGTGTCCTGGCTGCACTTCAACCAGCGGGTGCTCGAGCTGGCCGAGGACGCCAGCCTGCCGCTGCTCGAGCGCGTTCGTTTCCTGGCCATCTTCGCCAGCAACCTCGACGAGTTCTTCATGGTGCGCGTGGCCGGCCTCAAGCGCCGGATGGCAGCCGGAGTGGCAGTCCGATCCGTCTCGGGACAGCTCCCGCGCGAGGTCCTGAAGTCGATCTGGGCCAATGCCAGGGACCTCATGGACCGTCATGCGTCGGTCTTCAGGAACGACATCATTCCGGAGCTCGGCAAAGAGGGCATCGAGGTGGTCCGCTGGGACGACCTCGACCGGGACGAGCAGAAGCAGTGCAAGCGGCTGTTCCGGGATCGCGTGTTCCCGGTGCTGACCCCGCTGGCCGTCGACCCGGCCCACCCGTTCCCCTACATCTCCGGGCTCTCGCTCAACCTTGCCGTCCTGGTGCGGAATCCCAAGACCGGCAAGGAGCACTTCGCCCGGGTCAAGGTGCCGCCGATCTTCCACCGCTTCGTGCCCCTGGGGAACCAGCGGTTCGTGCCCCTCGAGGACGTCATCGGCGAGCACCTCAAGCGGCTCTTCCCCGGCATGGAGGTGCTCCAGGTCCACACCTTCCGGGTCACCCGCAACGAGGACCTCGAGGTCGAGGAGGACGACGCCGAGAACCTGCTGGCCGCGCTCGAGAAGGAGCTGCTGCGCCGCAAGTTCGGCCCGCCGGTGCGTCTCGAGGTCGAGGAGTCGATCGACCCCACCGTGCTCGAGCTCCTCATCTCCGAGCTCGGGGTGTCCGAGGACGAGGTGTTCCGGCTCCCCGGCCCGCTCGACCTGCGCGGGTTGCACGACATCGCCGATCTCGACCGCCAGGACCTGCAGTACGACGCGTTCCTGCCCTCCACCCACCCGCTGCTGGCCCCGGTCGAGTCGGCCTCGCCGGTCGACGTGTTCAAGGCGCTCAAGCGGGCCGACGTACTCCTGCACCATCCCTACGACTCGTTCAGTACGTCGGTGCAGCGGTTCATCGAGCAGGCCGCGGCCGACCCGCACGTGCTCGCGATCAAGCAGACGCTCTACCGCACCTCGGGAGACTCCCCGATCATCGACGCACTCGTCGACGCGGCGGAGGCGGGCAAGCAGGTGCTGGTGCTCGTGGAGATCAAGGCGCGCTTCGACGAGTCGAACAACATCCGCTGGGCCCGGCAGCTGGAGCATGCCGGCTGCCATGTGGTCTACGGCATGGTCGGGCTGAAGACCCACTGCAAGCTGGCGATGGTGGTGCGCGACGAGCCCGAGGGCATCCGCCGCTACACCCACATCGGGACCGGCAACTACAACTCCAAGACCGCGCGGATGTACGAGGACTACGGCCTGCTCACGACCGACGAGGCGATCGGTGAAGACGTCGCCCATCTGTTCAACAACCTGAGTGGCTACTCCCGCAACGCGTCGTACGAACAGCTGCTGGTGGCGCCGGACTCCGTGCGGAGCGGGCTGATCGCGCAGATCCACCAGGAGATCGCGCACCACCAAGCCGGACGACCTGCGCGGATCAGGATGAAGGCCAACTCGCTCGTCGACGAGGCGCTGATCGACGCCCTCTACCTTGCCTCGCAGGAAGGCGTGCCGGTCCAGCTCCTGGTGCGCGGCATCTGCTCGCTGCGACCGGGCGTGCCGGGCCTGTCCGAGACCATCGAGGTGCGCTCGATCCTCGGCCGGTTCCTGGAGCACAGCCGGGTCTTCTGGTTCGAGAACGATGGCGCGCCGGTCGCGTGGATCGGCTCGGCCGACCTGATGCACCGCAACCTCGACCGACGCATCGAGGTGCTGGTGAAGCTGCCGTCCGTCGAGCTGATCGAACGAGTCGGCTCGATGCTGGACCTCGCCTTCGCCGCCGACACCGGCGCGTGGGTCCTCGACTCCGACGGCGGGTGGACCCACAACGGCCAGGCCGGACACCTCCAGGAGACCCTGATCGCGCAGCAGCAGCCGCCGACGCCCCTGAGCGCCCGGGTTGCGCTCGCTCGACCCGTTACCCATAGCATGTGACCCGTTCAGGCCCTCCTCATCAGGAGTTTCGCGTGGGTTTCAAATTCCGGCCGGTTGACTCGACCTTCTATGACCTATTCGCCGAAGCCGCGCAGCACCTCGTGGTCGGCGCGGAGCTGCTCGCGGAGATGCTCGCCGACGGCAGTGACCGGGCTGACGTGGCGACCCGGATGCGTGCGGCCGAGCACACGGCGGACGAGACGACCCACGCGATCGTAAAGCGGGTCAACAGCACGTTCGTGACTCCGATCGACCGCGAGGACATCTACTCGCTCGCGTCTGGCCTCGACGACGTGATGGACATGATGGACGAGGTCGTCGACATGATCCTGCTCTACGAGGTGAAACTGCTGCCGCCGGAGCTGTCCAACCAGGTCGAGGTCCTCCAACGATGTGCCGAGCTGACCGCCCAGGCCATGCCCAACCTCCGTTCGATGCAGTCGCTCGAGGAGTACTGGATCGAGATCAACCGGCTCGAGAACGCCGGCGACAAGAACCACCGACGCATCCTCGCCAACCTGTTCTCCGGCGAGTTCAAGGCCATGGAGGTCCTCAAGCTGAAGGACATCGTGGAGTCCCTCGAGGATGCGATCGACGCGTTCGAGAAGGTTGCCAACATCGTGGAGCAGATCGCCGTCAAGGAGTCCTGACCGCATGGACCTCGCGATCATCATCGCGGTTGTCGTGGTGGCTCTCGGCTTCGACTACACGAACGGTTTCCACGACGCCGCCAACGCCATCGCCACGTCGGTGTCGACGCGGGCCCTGACGCCGCGGATCGCGCTGATCATGGCGGCGATCATGAACTTCGTCGGCGCCTTCCTCGGCCAGGAGGTCGCCGACACCGTCGGCAAGGTGATCTCCCCCGAGGTCGGCACGCAGCGGGCTCGTCATCGTGATGTCCGGCCTCCTGGGCGCGATCACCTGGAACCTGATCACCTGGTACTACGGCCTGCCCTCGTCGTCCTCCCACGCCCTGATCGGCGGGCTGGTTGGTGCGGCGCTGGCGTCGGGCACCACGGTCAAATGGCACACCGTGCTCGACAAGGTCGTCATTCCGATGATCCTGTCCCCGGTCTTCGCCTTCGTGGATCGGCTTCCTGCTGATGCTGGCGATCATGTGGGTCCTCCGGCGCCGCAACCCCCACCGGGTCAACCGCGCCTTCCGGATCATGCAGACCGTGTCGGCTGCCGCGATGGCCCTCGGTCACGGTCTGCAGGATGCCCAGAAGACGATGGGCGTCATCTTCCTCGCCCTGCTGACGGGCGGGTACGTCGCTGCAGGCGACCCGCTCCCGGTCTGGGTGATCGTCTCCGCAGCCGCCGCGATCTCGCTCGGGACGTACTCCGGTGGATGGCGGATCATGCGCACCCTCGGCCGTCGGATCATCGCCCTCGACCCTGCCCGCGGCTTCGCCGCCGAGTCGATCGCAGCCGGAGTGCTCTACACGACCGCGTTCGTCTACGAGGCGCCCATCTCGACCACCCACACCATCACCTCGGCGGTGATGGGTGTCGGCGCCACCAAACGAGTCTCGGCCGTGCGCTGGGGGGTGGCCAGGTCGATCGTCACAGCCTGGGTGCTCACCTTCCCCATGGCCGGCGCCGCCGCCGCCGGCTGCTACCTGATCCTGCATCCGCTCCTCGGCGCCTGTGTCGGCCGCCCGGGCACCAGCTCAGCCGAAGCGGCCGGAGATGTAGTCCTCGGTCCGCTTGTCATTCGGGTTCGAGAAGATCGTCGTCGTCTGGTCGAACTCGACGAGTAGTCCGGTCCGGTTGCCGGTGGTCTCGTCGGGACGGGCGGTGAAGAACGCCGTACGGTCCGAGACTCGAGCCGCCTGCTGCATGTTGTGCGTCACGATGATGATCGTGAAGTCCTCGCGGAGCTCGATCATGAGGTCCTCGATCCGCGACGTGGCGATCGGGTCGAGCGCGGAGCACGGCTCGTCCATGAGAATCAGATCCGGCTTGGTGGCGATGGTGCGGGCGATGCAGAGCCGCTGCTGCTGACCACCCGACAGGCCGTAGGCCGACTGCTTCAGCTTGTCCTTGACCTCGTCCCAAAGCGCTGCGCCGCGAAGCGCGCCTTCGACCAGGTCGTCCATGCTGTCGACCTTCATGCCGGTGACCCGGGGGCCGTAGGCGACATTGTCGTAGATCGACTTCGGGAACGGATTCGGCTTCTGGAACACCATCCCGATGTGGGTCCGGACCGCGATCGGGTCCACGCCCTTGGCGTAGATGTTCTGACCGTGGTAGGTCGACGTCGCCCTCGACCCGGCGCCCGCGACGAGGTCGTTCATCCGGTTCAGGCACCGGAGCACCGTGGACTTCCCGCAACCCGACGGACCGATCAGAGCGGTGATCTCGTGGCGTCCGAAGGACAGGTTCACGTCATGCACGGCATGGAAGTCGCCGTAGAAGACATTCAGTCCCAGCGCCTCCATGACCGGCTCGGGGGGCACGTCGGGAAGCTCGCGTCCGGCCTCTTGGACGTCGGTCAGGTTGGCCACGGGGACCTCCGTCTTGTAGGGGTCGTGACCCTTGCGGATCCTGACGGTACTCGGGTTCTTCGACATGAGAAGTGCTACCTCACCAGGTTCGCTGGAACTTGTTGCGGATGATGATGGCGAGCGCGTTGAGGCCCAGGATCATGACCAGCAGCACGATGATCGCCGCTGACGCCGCCTGCTGGAAGGCCTCTTGTGAGTTCGACGTCGAGGTGTAGATCTGCAGCGGCAGCGCCGAGACCTGACTGAGGACCCCCTCGGGGTCGAACCTCACCGCTGTTGCGATGCTGAGGAGCAACAGGGGGGCGGCCTCACCGATGGCACGCGACAGCCCCAGGATGGTGCCGGTTGCGATGCCGGGAACCGCGGACGGCAACGTCTGCCGCCACGTCGTCTGCCACACGGTGGCCCCCAGGGCCAGCGAACCGTAACGGATATCCGAGGGTACGGCGCGCACCGCCTCGCGGGTGGTGATGATGATGACCGGGAGGATGAGCAACGCCAGTGCGATCGCGCCGCCGAGGACGATGCCCTTGCGCTCGAAACCCAGCAGCGCCATCACCGCCACCGCCAGCAGCCCGTAGACGATCGAGGGGACGGCGGCCAGGTTCTGCAGGTTCACCTCGATGAGACGGTTGTACCAACGCTCGTTGTTCGGCGAACTCCTCGAGGTAGAGGGCAGCCGCGATCCCCAGTGGGACGGCGAGGACCGCGGTGGTGACCATCAGCCAGAGGCTGCCGACGATGCCGCCCCGGAACCCGGTTTGCTCGGGCTTGATGGTCGACTCGTAGTCGGTGATCAGCGCGAGGTCGAAGCGCCCGGCGCCGTCCCTCGCGGTGCTGATGATCAGCACCAGGAGGACCATCACCCCGAAGAACAGGGAGAACCACAACAACATGAGGAAGATCAGCGAGGCCGGGGTGCGGTCACGGCTCTTTCCGGTGGCGATCCGGACCGTCTCCCGGGCGGTGGTAGCTGCAACGCTCATCAGTAGGCCTGCCTGTACCGTCGGACGATCGCGATGCTGACGATGTTGACGACCAGCGTGATCGCGAACAGCAGCAGCCCGACCGCGAAGAGCATGTTGTAGGAGACGGAGCCGACGGGGCTCTCTCCGCCGGCGGTCTGAGCGATGTAGCCGGTCATGGTCTGCATGCCTTCGCGGGGGTCGACCGGAGAGGTTCCTCTGGCCCCCGGCCGCCAGCGCCACGATCATCGTCTCGCCGATGGCGCGGGACATGCCCAGGACGACCGCGGCCGCGACACCGGAGAGCGCGGCCGGAAGCACGACACGGACGGTGGTCTGCATCCGGTTGGCCCCCATCGCCAACGATCCCTGACGCATCGCCTGGGGTACGGCGCTGAGCGCGTCCTCGGCAAGCGACGCGACGGTGGGGATGACCATCACCCCGAGCACCAGCCCGGCTGAGAGGGCGTTGGTGAAGTTCACCTCCATGTTCAGGATGTCCTGCAGCAGCGTCGGCGTGACGAAGGCCAGCGCGAAGAACCCGTAGACGACCGACGGCACCCCGGCGAGTAGCTCTACGGTCGGCTTGAGCGTCTTGCGGACCCTCGGCGTTGCGTACTCCGACAGGTACATGGCGGCGCCCAGTCCGAGCGGAACCGCAACGAGAAGGGCGATGAAGGTGACCATCAGGGTGCCGGTCACCAGCGGGATGACCGCGAACTCACCCTTCGGTGGCGAAGAAGTCCCCGACCGGAACCTGGGTGAAGAAGTCGAGCACCGGGCCGATCAGGGCGATGATGATGCCCGTCGTGATGGCGACGGAGAGCAGCGCCGACGCGAGCAGGACGATCTTGATGATCGACTCGACGGGCCGGCTGCGTCCCCGCAGGTTGATGGGGGCACCGGGCAGGCCCATCCCGGAGGATGGGCCTGCGCCGACGCTGGATCTGTCGCTCATGCGTTGCGTGGGACTCCGGGGTCAGCCGGAGATGCCCTCGAGAGCCGTCTTGGTCTCGGTGTAGAGCTCGTCGTCCAGCGGGATGAACTTGGCCGCCTCCGCGATGGTCGGGAGGTTCTCGATGTAGAAGTCGACGTACTCCTTGACGGCGGCGTTGTCGGCGTAGCTCGCCTTGTTCACGTAGATGAACAGCGGTCGGGACAGCGGGGTGTACTCCCCAGCCTGTGCAGTCTCGGCCGACGGGGCGACACAGCCGTTGCCGTCATCGATCGACAGCGCCTTGAGCGTGTCCGTGTGCTCCTCGTAGTACGAGTAGCCGAAGTAGCCCGTCGCGCCCTTGGTGCCCGCGACGCCCGAAACCAGCACGTTGTCGTCCTCGGAAGCCTCGTAGTCGTCGCGGGTCTTCTCGGACTCGTCACCGATCACGTCCTCGGCCATGTAGGTGTAGGTGCCCGAGTCTGCGCCCGGACCGAAGAGCGCGATCTCCTGGTCGGGGAAGCGAGGGGTCAAGGTCCTTCCAGTTGGTCACCTTGGAGCCGGGCCCCCAGAGCTTGATGAGCTGCTCGGTGGTGAGGCAGTCGACGGCGAGATCGGGATGCACCACGACTGTGAGGGCGTCGGTGGCGACCTGGAGCTCGGTGAACTCGATCACCGTTCTTCTCGCAGACCGGGACCTCTTCGTCGTCCTTGATCGGACGCGAGGCATCGGAGATGTCAGTCTCGCCGACGCAGAACTTCTCGAATCCACCGCCCGTGCCGGAGGCGGATACGGCAACCTGGATGTCCGGGTTCTCCGCGCTCAGCAGTTCGTAGGCCGCCTTGCTCATCGGTTCACACGGTGGACGACCCGTCGACGACGACGGTGCCGCTGGCACGCCGTCGCGACTCGGAGCCGGCGTCGGCGCCGCCGCATGCGGCCAATCCGAAGCCCAACGTGAGGGCTGCGGCTGTCGGGACAATTGCCCGACGGAAAGAAGTGCGGTTCACTTCGTGATCTCCTGGGATCTAAGGGGGAGTGACACCCCGGAAGTTAGGCAGGCGAGGTGACCGGCTTCGTCGGCGTCGGTGAACGACGAATGAACGGTGGCGGCCCATTCGGCGACGGCTGAGCGGAGATATGGCATACGTCACATGAACGCAGGCGGGTCACACCGCGTGGCGCTCCGTGGCGACGACCTTCCCCGAGCGCTGGTGCACCACGAACATCGACCCCGGCTCGAGCTTGGCCTCGGTGACGCCCAAGGCGTCGAAGACGGCCGGCAACACCGGTCGGTGGGTGCACAGCACCACGCCGCCCTTGTGATCGAGAAGCTCGTGCACGATCTCTCGCACGCTCTCGTCGGTGGCGTCTTCTTCGCTCAGCCCGTCGAATGCCCGCGGCTTCACGTCGGTCACGTCGACGTACGGCGCCACGGACTGGACGCAGCGGGTACTGCTCGACGTCGCCACCATCGAGACGTCGTACGCCGCCAGCACCGGCACCATTCGCTGGGCCTGGAGGGTGCCCGTCCTGACCAACGGCCGCAGCCGGTCGTTCTTGCGCCAGCTCTTGCGTGAGCGAGCCTGTCCGTGGCGCAGGATCACGAAGGCGCGGGTCTTCTTCCTGACGAGCATCGACTCGCGGAGCGTCTCGCGGTCGTAGGGATAGGTCAGCAGGTTCATGGCGTCGTCGAAGGGCACCCAGGCCACCTCGTCGATCTCGTCGTTGGCCTGGTAGCTGGCTCACGTCGTCGTCGCCGATCACGCGCCCCATCCAGTAGTGGACGGTCTTCATCCGGTTGCCGGCCGCATAGCGCTGCGCGCGCAGTGGCGGACCCAGCCGTACGTCGAGCCCGGTCTCCTCGGCAACTTCCCGGACGCCTGCGGCCGTAACGTGTTCGCCCTCATCCAGTTTCCCTTTGGGAAAGGACCAGTCGTCGTACTTCGGCCGGTGCACGAGCAGCACCTGCTTGCCCGATCGGGCCACCACCGCTCCGGCGGCGTGCACGTCAGGCAGCGAGGCCGCGGTCGACATGCGGCTAGTCTCACATCACAACGGATGCACGCAAGGAGCGGCCCTTGACCCGACGAAAACTGCTCGCCGGGGTGGTGGTTCTCACCCTCGTCGCGGCGGCCGTGATCGGGGTGGTTTGGTGGCGGGACTCTCGCCGTACCGAGCTGGCCAAGGCGGTTGACCTGCTGCCCGCCGACACCCTCCGAGCCTCCTGGACGGATTGGTCAGGCGTCCGTTCCGAGCTCGGCGTGGAGCTTGATGCCGACTCCGACGGCGACCAGGTCCGGGCTTTCACCGGCGAGGCGTTCGAGCGGGACCTGTCCGGTGCCTCCTCGGTGGTCGAGTCCACGGTGGCCCTGCACCAGAAGTACGGCTTCTCCCCCGCAACCGCCGACTGGGAGCTCTACGGCCAGTCCCGCAGGGGGCCGCCATGATGCTTCGGGTGCCCGACTCGACGGACTTCGACGCGATCGAGGGTCGCCTCGAGTCGCTCGGCTACACCAGGCCTCAGGAAGCGGACGGCGTCTGGGACGGCGGCGAGGACCTGATCCCGTCCATCGACCCGACCCTCACGCCCGAGCTTCAGTACGTCGCCCTGCTCGAGGACCAGCATCTGGTGCTCACCTCGGACACGTCGGACTACTTGGCCAACGGCAACGAAGGCTGCCACCGGAGACGGCGACCAAGTCGCTGGTGCCGACGACCTCGTCGATCACGTCGGCGAGCCGCTGGCCGCAGTCATGTTCGCTGGTGACTTCGCGTGCTCGGAGCTGGCGATGTCGCGCGCCGACGACGAGGACCGTCAGCTTGCGCAGAACCTGGTCGAGGATGCCGGAGGGGTGAACCCGCTCGACGGCCTGCTGGTGGCGGCCCTCCCCGAGGACCGGCTGCGGGTCGTGATGGGCTTCGAGAACGAGGACCAGGCGACTGCCAACGCCCGCGCCCGCGCCACCCTCGCCTCTGGTGAGGCGCCCGGCAAGGGCGGCACCTTCGGCGAGCTGTTCACCGTGACGTCGGCCGAGTCCGACGGGAACCAGGCCATCCTGGAGCTCGCCGGGAAGCCGGGGAAGTACGTCCTGTCGGCGCTGACCACCGGACCCGTGCTGCCCGAGACCTGTTAGCCGAACCCGGCAACAGCGCGTGGGTCAGGGAGTGGGGCGGGGCGGTGGTGCCTCCGGCGTCACGCCGAGGATCCTGTCGATCTCGTCGAGGCTCAGTGGTCCTTCGGACTCACTGGCGGCGATGATCAGGTTGGTGGTGAGCTCCACCTCGGTCAGCAGGTCACCGTCCTCGAGCGAGATGTCGAACTGGTCGTGCATGCAGTTCATCCTCTCGCTCTGCGGGGACATGCTTCTGGGGCAGCCTGCCCATCCTGGCGGTACACAAACAGGATGACACGAAACTCACGTCGAGAAGCGAAAGAGGCCCCGACCCTGGTGGGTCGGAGCCGCTTTCACTCAGTCAGGACAGGTGCTGCCCTGATTTCGAATCAGAGAGCGCGAACGTTCTCCGCCTGGGGGCCCTTCGGGCCCTGGGTGACGTCGAACTCGACCTTCTGGTTCTCGTCGAGGGACTTGTAGCCCTGCGTCTGGATTGCCGAGTAGTGCACGAAAACGTCGTCGCCGCCGTCCTCCTGCGCGATGAAGCCGAAGCCCTTCTCAGCGTTGAACCACTTCACGGTGCCTTGAGCCATTGCTCGTTACTCCTATATCGGGGCGAAAGGCCGTCACTTCGACGGCCCCGCATCAGATGCGGTGACACGTCGCTCCGACTTGCGTGACTTGCAGAGACACACATGAAGAAACGCCGTTGGATCACAAACTCCGCGGGCGTCTACCTGCTGGAACTTGCACCTGTTGCACGACGAGCGTACCAACTCCATGGCCCAACGGCACTGTTGAGGGCCCTCATTCTCGCCGGACGCGGGGAACTGTGCCCCGTCGTACCCGTCAGAACCGGGCCTTCGAGGCTCGGCAGGGCGGCCGGATCCGGCCCGTGTCGCGACCAGCAACGAGCCCTGCTCAATCGCGTCGGACTCCATGAGATCGAGCACACGGGCGCGAGTCCGCGCGTTAGACTGGCACTGCCGAGGAACCCCCCGACGTCGTTACTACTCCGTCATTTCGAGGCGAAGAACTTGACCGCCGGCCCGGGCCGGCAGACAGGCCCTGATGAGCCACGCCGCCGCCCGAACCGACGCCCCGATGGAGCACCCAACGCTCGGGCCGATCCTTCGCCGCGTCGGGGATGAGCATGCTGATCGCCTGCATCATTCCCGCCACGCTCTTCTATGTCTGCATGATCTCCGTCAACGCGTGGTTCGCCATTATCGTGGCCCTCGGGTGGTCGTATGGAGCGATCGCCTTTCGAGCGCTCACCGGCCGCCGTCCCTCGGGTCTGCTGATCCTCGCCTCGGCCGTGATGACTGTTCGTACGGCGATCGCGCTCGCGGCCCACAGCACCTTCTTGTACTTCCTTCAACCGATCATCACCGACACGATGGTCGCCACGGCGTTCCTGCTGTCGCTGGCCACGGCCCGGCCCGTGGTGGCCCGCCTGGCGGGTGACTTCTATCCGATGAGCCGGGAGCTCGCGCTGCGTCCGCGAATCCAGCGGCTGTTCTGGCACCTCACCCTGATGTGGGCCGTGCTTCGTCATTGCGAAGGCGTCGATGACGTTGTGGCTGTTGCACTCGCAGTCGCTGGAGACGTTCGTCGTGGCCAAGAGCATCTCGGGGCTGTCCTTCAACGCACTGGGCATCGCGGTGACAATCGGAGTCGCGATGGTCGTGGCCCGCAAGGAAGGGCTCATGCCGCCGCCCATGACAGAACTGGCAGAACCGATCCCAGTACTAGTCGCCGCGTGACCGACCGATCGCGCTGACGGCCGACTTCGTCGGCTTTCCGAACCGCCGCGGCGGCGCCGCAGGCGGTCCGGCATACTTGTCGCCTGGTGGCGAACCACGCCGGGTTGTCCGATCCAGCCAGTCCCGGTTGTGCCTCCACCTCCCGGGCCCCTAGCTCAATTGGCAGAGCTCCGGACTTTTAATCCGTTGGTTGTGGGTTCGAGTCCCACGGGGCCTACTCGTGTGGTGTCTGAAGACCGCGCCCGGTGACGTTCACGCGGCTCCGGTGATCGATGTCAAAAGCCTCCGGACCTCACGCTCGCGTGCGGCGAGGACGTGGTGCAGCGTTTCGACCATCTGGGCGTCGGCGCGCGCGGCTTACTTGGTAGATCGCGATGCCCTCCGGCAGCGTCGAAGGATGGGCGCCGAGAACGCCTGAGCCCCACCCAGATCCCCCGCCGCGTGCGAGCCTCGGCCACGCCTACTCGTGTGAGTCGCCGGTGTTCAACGACCATGGCGCCGCTTTCCTCCGAATTGGCTGTGAAGCTTCGATCCCGGCAACCGTTTCGGAGGGACCTGGGGCTCATAGCGGCCCGGCTGGGGCCAGTCCTTCTCTGGGATGACTTGGGGCATCCGGGTCCTGGCCAGTCCCGGGACTATGGGTGCATCCGGGTGCCCTTGACGATCTTGTCGACGGCGTTGCGCGGGCCGTGCACGGCGAGGCCGACGAGGTCGAGGTCGGCGCGGCCAACAGCCCGGACCGCGGCTCGGTTGTCGTCGTCGTTGCCGGTGCGGAACAGGTCGGAGGTGAAGACAGCGATGGGCAGGTCGCGGCGTAATGCCCGCTCGTGCGCGGCGATCAGCGACTCCTTGCCGCCCTCGAAGACCAGCACCGGTTGCCCGAACATCGCCAGGTACGTCGTGCCGTCGGCGTCCTGGTACGGGTCGCCGACGATTTGCGGATAGGCCGCGGCGACCCCGCTTGCGAGGAACACGGTGACGTTCAGCCGCTGCCAGGTTTCCAGGTCGTCGCGCAACAGCACGGCCACTTTGGTGTCGAAGCGTCTGTCCATGACCCCATGCTGGACCGGGTGACATGGCAGGGTCTTGTACGTTCCTAACATGGGGTCCCCAGTCGAGATCCGGGCCTGGCGCCCCGAGGTCCCCGGCGTCGCCGAGGTGTTGCATGCCTACTTCCCACAGCACGCATACCCGCGGCACACCCACGACACCTGGACGCTGCTCATCGTGGACACCGGCGTGGTCGCGTTCGAGCTCGAGCATCACGAACACGGTGCACTGCGGACCTTGGTGACCCTGCTGCCGCCGCACGTGCCGCACGATGGTCGTTCCGTCGACGCGCGCGGCTTCCGCAAGCGAGTGGTCTATCTGGAGGCTGACCAGGTCGACGAGTCCTTGGTCGGTCGGGCGGTCGACCACCCCGGCTTCGGCGACCCGCTGCTCCGGGACAGGGTGGCCGCTCTACATGAGACGCTGCGACACGACGGGGACGAGCTGGAGGCCGAGACCCGGCTGGCGCTGCTGCGGGAGAGGCTCGAGATCGCCTGCGCCCGTCATAGCCCGGCAAGCCGGGCTCGCGCAGAGGTTGCGGGACCTGCTGGACGCCCGGGTGGCGGAGGGCATCGGTCTGTCCGAGGCGGCGACGCTGCTCGGCGCCCACCCCGCGCACCTGGTCCGGGCGTTCGGGCACGAGTACGGCATCGCGCCGCACCAGTACCTCATCGGCCGCCGCCTGGACCGCGCCCGGCGGCTGCTGCTCAACGGGCGACGGCCCGCGGACGCGGCAACGGAGGTCGGCTTCTTCGACCAGGCGCACCTCAACCGGCATTTCAAGCGGCTGCTCGGCATCACGCCCGCGGCGTACGCCCGGAGCGCGTGAGCCTGCGAGCGCGCGACCTCGGGCGCTGCCACGGCAGACTGGTGAGCATGGTCGAGACGGTAACCGGGAGTTCGGGTGGCGAGGTGTTTGCCGCCGCGGCGCACCTGCTGCACGACTTCAACGTGGAGTACGACGAGCCAGTCGCCTCCGCCCGACGAACTGGCGGTCCGACTGGCGGAACTGGTCCGTGGCAACCACGTCACGGTCCTGCTCGGTCGCGCGCATGAGACCGGCGAAGCCATCGGGGTCGCGGTGATGCGGGTGCAGCCGTCGGTGTGGAGCCGTGCACAGGAGGCCTACCTGGCCGAGCTGTACGTGACACCCAGCCGGCGGGGCCAGGGGTACGGCCGGGAGCTGATCACCGGCGCGATGCGGGTTGCGCGCGAGCGGGGCGCTGCCACGGCAGACTGGGCAGCATGGTCGAGACGCTAACCGGGAGTTCGGGTGGCCATGTGTTTGCCGCCGCGGCGAACCTGCTGCACGACTTCAACGTGGAGTACGACGAGCCAGCGCCTCCGCCCGAGGAGCTGGCGGTCCGACTGGCGGAGCTGGTCCAGGGCGACCACGCCACGGTCCTGTTGGTCCACGCGCATGAGACCGGCGAATCTATCGGGGTCGCGGTGATGCGGATGCAGCCGTCGGTGTGGAGCCGTGCACAGGAGGCCTACCTGGCCGAGCTCTACGTGACGCCCAGCCGGCGGGGCCAGGGGTACGGCCGGGAGCTGATCACCGGCGCGATGCGGGTGGCGCGCGATCGGGGTGCTGACTATGCGTTCCTCATCACCAGCGAAGACGACCGGCTTGCCCAGCGCCTCTACGAGGCAGCCGGGTTTCGTCGGACCGAGGGCGAGGGTGGTCCGCTCATGTGGCCTACGAGTCTCGAGTTGTAAGGGACGGCTGAGCGAGACCCCAGGCAAAGCAGATG
>CAVRBN010000058.1:0-13275 GCA_963719255.1 uncultured Actinomycetota bacterium
TCTTGTCCGGCAACGCGCGCACCTTCCTCGGTATCTGAGTCTCGCCACGACATTTCGTGCGTTGGGTACCAAACGACCCCCCTCTCGGCCCTTCGGATATGGCCCGAAGGGGCGATGTACACCCCTCAACTGGGTGGTCGATACTTGGTAAAGAAATTGGCCCGGACCCCGCCATTCAGTTGAACATCGCCTTCAGTGAGGTCCCGACGTGGACGTCAAGTCCCTGACCGCCATGAACCAGCCGCCCGACATCGCGGCTTCCAACCCGACGGTTCCGGCGCTGACCGTCCGGCAGTACCAGTGCGGTTGCTGGTCCGTCGTCGAAGCCAGCGGCGAGCTGGACATCCAGGTTGTCCCGTTGATGCGCGCTCACCTCGTCGACTGCCCCTCGCACTTGATCTTCGACCTGAGCCGGGTCACGTTCATGGACGCGAGTGGGCTCGGCATTCTCGCCCGCAGCTTGCGGGCAGCGGAGCAGGCTCGTGGCCAGGTCCGCGTGGTCGGGCCCACGAGACAGGTCCGCAAGATGCTCGCGATCACGCAGTTGGACCGGGCCATGCTCATCTTCGCCTCGCTCGAGGAGGCGTTGGCCGGACCCGAGGCGCAGGACGCAGACCCAGGCTCGTGATCCCGCGCCGCCCGGAGACCCGGGCGGAGTAGGTTTGGCACATCATTGAGGATCGAGCGACCGCCTGCACTCCCGGCTCGATGGGTAGCCCATCATGACGTCGACGAACGACGCCCAGATCGCCGAGGTGCGTGCCCTGGTCGCGGGCGAGAGCCCACAGACGGGCGACAACCCGGGCGTCACCGGGTGGATGCAGCGGCTGTGTCGGGCAGCGTCTCGGAGCCTGCCCGCGACCGGCGTCGGGGTCAGCCTGATGTCCGAAACCGGCAACCATGTCGCGTACGCCGCTTCGGACCCGAGCTGCGAGCAGTTCGAGGAACTGCAGTTCACGATGGGCGAGGGTCCCTGCATGGATGCCTACGCCTCGCGGAAACCCGTGCTGACTTCTGACCTTGCGGAGGTTGCCGGCCACTGGCCCGGCTACGCGACGGCGATCCAGGACCACGGCGTCCGAGCCGTGTATGCGTTCCCGTTGCAGATCGGTGCCGCCCGCCTCGGGGCGCTGGACATCTATCGGGACCGGGTCGGCGGCCTGTCCGCCTCTGAGCTCACGATGGCGTTCGCGTTCGCAGAGGTTGCCATGGGAGCGCTTCTCGATGCCCAGGACGGCTTCGGTCAACTCCTTCCAGCACGAGGCAGCCGGCAACCGGTTCGAGCTCTACCAGGCCCAGGGGATGGTGATGGTCCAGCTCGGAGTCGACCTGGCCGCGGCGATGGCGCGCCTCCGGGCCTACGCTTACGCCCAAGATTGCCGGCTGGCGGACGTCGCCGACGCCGTCGTCGAAGGTAAACTGATTTTCGGACCGGACGACCCGTGATCGGCACCTCTCGGCCGGGACTGAATGGAGTGGGCAATGTCTACAGTGCCAGCGGAGCGGGTCGCCGAGGTATTCGTCGAGGTGGCCGACACCTTGGTCGACGAGTTCGACCTGATCGAGTTCCTGCAGATGGTCACATCGCACACCTCTGAGCTGGTAGGGCGCCGCGGCAGCCGGATTGCTGCTCGACGACCAGCAGGGCCGGCTGCAACTGATGGCCGCCTCCGATGAACGCGCGAAGATGCTCGAGCTGTTCCAGATCCAGGCCCATGAAGGCCCGTGCCAGGACTGCTTCCGCGAAGGCCAAGCGGTGATCAACGCAGATCTTGCGCGAAGCAAGCTCAACCTGGCCCCTTTTCGCGCCGCACGCCGTGGCAGCTGGATTCCGGTCCGTGCACGCCTTCCCGCTCCGCCTTCGCAGCAGGGTGATCGGCGCGCTCAACCTGTTCGGCACCGACATCGGCCGCATGGAGCCCGGTGACGTGCGCATCGTCCAGGCCCTGGCCGACATCGCAACCATCGGCTTGCTACAGGAACGGGCCATCCGACGCGGTGAGGTCCTGACCGAGCAGCTGCAGTCCGCCCTGAACAGCCGCATCGTGATCGAACAGGCAAAGGGAGTGCTGGCTCAATTGCACTCATGCAGCACCGACGAAGCCTTCGAGTTGCTCCGCAGCTACTGCCGCAGCCACCAGCTGCGCCTGGGAGAGGTGGCCCAGGCCGTCGCCAGCGACCCGGCCAGCGTCCCTGGTCTAGCCCGTCGCTGAGTCCCCTCGCTGAGCTCAGAGCCAGGCGTGCAGCCGGACCTGGGTCCCATCCACGCCCGAGCGGACCTGGACCAGATCGCAAAGCCGGTTGGCCAACCAGATGCCTCGTCCGTGCTCCGGAAGCACGTCCGGATAGCCGCGCCCGACGAGGGGGTCGGCGATGAAGCCGTCGTCTCGCACATCGATGACCAGGGAGTCCGCCTCGTCCCAGATCTGCATCAGCCCGTGGCCCCCGCCGTGTAGGACGCTGTTGGCCGCCACCTCGTGGGCGGCGAGCACCAGGTCCTCGCCCGCTTCGCTCGACAAGGTCGACGAATCGACCACGCGCCGGACGATGCCGCGGATGACGGTCAGGTCGTGCGGTCCGAAGTCGATGCGCATGGCCCCGGCCGGGGCGGACGGAAGATCCTTGGCGAAGGCGTGCTCGGAGCCGTTTCGCTGGCGAGCGGCATCGTGCTTCCGAACCCGTCGTGGACCACCGGGTGGATGCGCAGTGCCTCTTCGAGGATCTCGGACGGCAGGGCCGTGTAGTCATAGGGACACAGCAACCGCCAGGCGGGCCCGTCGTCGAACGCCAGGTTGATGAGGCTCTCGTGCAGCTCCGCCTCGGCGAACTCGACGTCACGGCGGCCGGGCCAGGCCGGCTCACCGACGCCCCGCACCGAGCCGTCGGCGGCATTGTCTCTGAGGAAGCGACGCCACTCCGGGATGATGCACGCCGGATTTGCCCCGATCTCGGTCATGTCGACGAACTCGACCTGTGACGACGCGTTGCCCAACGCCTCTTCGAGTTCGGCGATCCGCTCGGGGAGGAGTGCGACCATGACCGGTTCGCGCAGGGCGATCCCCTCACGGATGAACGGGAGCACCGACCGCGCGTGATCGTCTGGACCCGCATAGAAGGTGACCTCGTGGTTGAACTGTGCCCGAGAGGTTTCGTACATCTGGGACATCAGACTCACGACCGTTCTCAAGATGCGGCACCCAGCCCCCCGAGTGCGCAGAAACCACTGTGCATCGTTTTGCGCCGAAGCGCGAGAGTTTTCGAGAACTTTCAACCACCCCCAGTGAAAACCGGGGTAGGCATCGCTACTCAGACACATCTGAGTTTGCCGGAACTGCCCCGGAAGTGCCGGCGACGTGGCTTGATGGAGGCATGAACCGCTACGCCGACCCAACCGCCTGCCCGGGCTGCCGCGACGACATCGAGTACGGCGCCCCAACGTGCCCCCACTGCGACCTCCGTCTGACTGGGCAGGCGGCGCAGCTCCTCTTCACCACCCTGGTCCGGGCCGACCAGCTGGTCGACGAGCTGAGGGAGCCGCTGCCCGCCCACGCCGCGGCCGTTCCCACGGCGACTGGCCTGACCGGGCCGACGCCACCACGGCCCCGGCCCGCGCGGACGATGAGCGCCGCCTCGGTTCCGAAGATTCTCCTCGGCCTCGGAGCGCTCTGCCTGCTGGTGGCGGCCCTGGTGTTCCTCGCCGTCGCCTGGGCGGAGATGGGCATGGGAGGCAGGACCGCCGTACTCGTCGGCCTGACCGCCACCGCCGGTGGCCTGTGCGCCTGGCTGACCACGAAGGGGCTGCGCGCGGGAGCCGAGTCGTTCGTCGTCGTGGCGCTCGGACTCCTGACGCTCG
This sequence comes from uncultured Actinomycetota bacterium, assembly GCA_963719255.1. Lineage (GTDB taxonomy): Bacteria > Actinomycetota > Actinomycetes > Propionibacteriales > Nocardioidaceae > Nocardioides. Next base: position 3,854 of record CAVRBN010000058.1, read on the forward strand.
ACATCTTCGGGGCGGATTCGGCCGGTTGGCTCGGAAGCATCTCCGGACCGCACTTCACGATCCTCCTCGGCGGCCTGTTGGTGCTGACCGGGACGGTCGCCTCGATGTTCGCGCTCCGCAGCCCGGTGGAGCGACTGGTCGCCGCCGAACTGGCCGCCGCGCTCGGTCTGCTTCTGGTCGTCGGTGGCTGGGTCACGGCCGACCACACCGGCTACGCGGCCGGCTACCTGGCCGGCGTCGTCGTCACCGCGGCCGCAGCGCTGGTCGCCTGGCGGGTTCGGCTCTCCTTCCTGGCTGTGGCGTCGGCTGGCGCGGCAGGATTGTGGTGGCTGAGCCTGCTCGGAGAGGGAATCAGTCGCGGGCTGGACGAGCCGACGATGGCGTCGCTGTTCGGCCAGTTCCAGATCTGGCCGGTGCTGTCCGCGGCCGCGCTCGTCGCCGTCCCGGCGGTCGTCGTTCGCCTCCCGATGACGCTGCGGATCTCGGCTGCCGGCGTCGGCCTCGTCGTCCTGACCGTCGCCGCGGCCCTGCCAACCTCTGGCAACTCACTGACCGTCGTTGGAGTCGTCGCGCTGGCCGTGCTCGCGGTCGCGATCGGTGTCACCGTCGCCGCGCCGGGCCGTTGGGGGTGGTCGGCGATCGGTGCCCTCGCGCTGTCGGGCGCGACGGCGGCCGGCCTGCTCGCGCTCTTGGCCGCCGAGGCTGCCGCCCGCCTGCAGGCCGACCCGTGGTCGGTTCCGATCGACGTGCGGCTCGGCGATGCGGCACCCGAAGCGTCGCCACTCCTGGTCGTGCCTGCGGCGCTGCTGTTGGTCGCCTCGGTGTGGGCGCTACAGCGCCTGCTCGGCGCGAAGCCCGACCCGAGCACGTGGCTCGCCCCGTCCGTGGGCGTCGCGGCCGTCGGAATCGCCGGGACCCTCGCCCTCTATCCGGTCCAGCTCGTGGCCGTCGTCGCGCCGCTGCTGGTCGGCGCCGTCCTCGCCTGGACGCTGTCCCGAGGACACGTCGTGGGCCACGCCGTCACCGTGATCGTCGGCGCGGCGGCGCTCGCGACTGCGCTGCCGTCCGACTGGCTGAGCGCAGCCAGCCTGCTGGTGCTCACCGTGATCGCCTTCGCGGTCGACTACGGCAGCGAGGGCGTCGTACGACGGGCAGCCGGCGCGGCCACGATGGTGTTGCTCGGGAGCCTGCTGTGGACCGGTGGTCATCTGGCGTCGATGCCGGTCTCGTGGCTGCCGGTCCTGGTCATCGCGACCTTGGGACTGATCGTGCTGGTGCGGCCGGTGCCGGCCTATGAGCTCGCGGCGGCACCCACTGCCGCGATCGCGATCGTGTCGGTGGATCCCGACCTCACCTGGCTGGCGATCCACCTCACGCTCGCCGGGGCGCTGGTGACCGCAAGCGCCCTGTGGAACCGGCGCCGCGACCTCGGCTGGGTCGGCACCGGCCTGCTGTTCCTCGCCACCTGGGTGCGCCTGGCAGACGTGGAGGTGACGACGGTCGAGGCCTACACCCTGCCGCTGGCCGTGGCGCTGGTCGGCTTCGGTCTCTACCGGATGTATCGCGATGACGTCGACACGCTCTCCGCCCTCAGCCCGGGCCTCGGACTCGCGCTGGTGCCGAGCCTCCTCCAGGCGCTGGTCGACCCGGTGTCGACCCGTGCGCTGCTGCTGGGCCTCGCGTGTGCCGTACTCGTCGTAGCGGGGTCGTCACTGCGCTGGAGTGCGCCACTGTTGATCGGCGCGTTGACCGGGATCCTGCTCGTGCTCCGCGAGGCGGCGTACGCCGAGGTGCTGACGCAGTGGGCGTTCATCGGCCTGGTCGGCGCGCTGCTGACCGTCATCGGCGTCACCTGGGAGCGTCGCCTCCAGGAGCTGCGGCTCGCGGCCGGGTACATTCGCGGGCTGCGCTGACGCCTGCGAGAGTGATGCGGGTGCTGCCACGGTTCGAGATCCTCGATCGACTCCGTCCGGTCGACCTGATCTCCCCCGGGCAGGTCCGCGTCGACCTCGGCTGGGCCCCGGCCGGCGCGCCGGCATCGGTCTGGGTCGACAACCCAGCGGTCGCGCCGTACGTCGCCCTGGTGCTCGAGTTCGACCACGCCGAGGTCGCCGGGCGCCTCGAGTTCGGCTGGCGCGCTGCCGACGGCAGCCGCCTGCTGGGCTGGTACGACGGTGGTCGGCGGATGCTGGGCATCAACCTGGTGGACGCTGACGGCAAGACCTCGCGGCACCGGCGCCGCCGCTTGGGTCGTCCGGACGGCGGCGTCGACTCGGCAGCTCTGGCGCTGACCAGCACCCACCTGACGGTGTTCACCGGGAGAGCGTGGCCAGTGGACGGCGCGGGGTCGCGTCAAGCTCTCAGAGACGATCGAGATCCGCGACGAGAGGTTCCTCAGCGGCCTGTCGGCAGGCTTCGAGTGGCAACCCGAGGACAACGACCCAGCTCCCGATCGCGCGGTTGCAGGCGGGGGCGTTCGGGCAGCTCGGCCTCCGCGACCTGCACGTCGCCACCTACGCCGACGGCGGCGTGGTCCACTCAGACGGCCGGATCGTGCTGACCGCGACCCATGCCGGGCCAGGCTTCTTCGAGACCGGCCACACCGGCGTGTGGACGTTCGATCCGCGGAGGCGTGAGCTCGTGCACCGGGCGAATCTGTACTTCCGCCGGCCCGACAGTCCAGGTGTGTACGGCGACCACGCCACCCATCTGGTCCGCGACGGCGACGACTGGCTGGTCGCCACCAGCACCTGGGGTGACTTCGACGGAACCGGCGTGTCCATCAACCTCGCCCGGACCACGGCCGACCTGCTCCGTGGGGAGCATGTCCTGGACACCGCGGTGCTGGCCGTGCCCTCCACGGGGGTTGGCGTGTGGGACCCGCACCTGACCCGGATCGAGGGCGCCTGGCACGTCGGGTATGTGACCGCGACGAAGTTCTTCGCGTTCCATCCGGCGCTGTGCCGCGGGGTCACCCTGGATCGCCTGGAGCTGGTCGGGGAGGACCTCAGCCGCACTGCCACCGAGGGCATCGTGCTCAGCCGAGATCGACGGGGCGTGGCGGGTGCTGGCGAGCGACGGCCCGGCCAACCCGCGCGGGGTGCGGCAACGGTTCCCGGTCTACGACCTGACGATGAGCGAGGTCGACGCGCTCGACGCGCCGTACCCGACGAACATTCCCTGGCCGATGATCGTGCCGGACGGTGACGACTGGCTGATGCTGACCTTCGACGGCACCACGTACGGCGGGGACGTCCTGGGCTACGGCACTCACGGCGACGTCATCGTGATGCGGTCGGTGCCCTCAGATCGGGCAACCGAGACGGCCGGCGGAGCGTACGAGGGGCGGGGCGTGGCCCGAGCCACGACCTCTGTGAATACCTTGGGATCAGCCTTCGGAGGCTGCGTCCCCCCCGAGGAGACCTCTGATCTCGCTCTCACGGAACCTTCTGTGCCCCCCCAAGGTGCGGATCGAACTGATCTTCCCGGCCTTTGCCCATCGGGTGACCGTCTTCGGGTCGACCCGGAACAGGGCTGCCACTTCGGCAGGCGTGAGAAGGGTATCTGTGTCGTTTGATCGCGCGCTCATATACCTTCTATCCCCACTCTCCATCCCATCCAACATTCCCCGCGAGCACCGGTGGGATACTTAGAGTGTGCCACTCGCCAGCGTCACCTCCAATGAAATGGGCCGTCTGCACCACTTTTTTACCCTTTTGAACGATTTAGTGTGTCCCTGACCGGCTGCAGCACCCCCGCAGCCCGGGCAAACCAGTGCATCACCACCCCGGATGCACCGAAACAGAGAGTCGACATCACCACATGTCAGCACCGGTTCCCGACACCGACGTCTTCGACCTGGGCTCCGAGCACGAGCAAGTCGTCTTCTGCAACGATGGCCCCACTGGCCTCAGGGCTATCATCGCCATCCACTCGACCGCGCTCGGCCCGGCCCTCGGGGGCACTCGCTTCTACCCGTACGCCGACACCGCGAGACGCGATCCGCGACGTGCTGAACCTGTCGCGCGGGATGTCGTACAAGAACGCGCTGGCCGGGCTGAACCTCGGTGGCGGCAAGGCCGTGATCATCGGCGACCCGCACACGCTGAAGTCCGAGGCGCTGCTCCGGGCCTACGGCCGGTTCGTGCAGTCGCTGAACGGTCGCTACTTCACCGCCTGCGACGTCGGCACGTACTCGGTCGACATGGACCAGATCGCCCGCGAGTGCTCGTTCGTCACCGGACGCACCGTCGCCCACGGTGGCGCGGGCGACAGCTCGGTGCTCACGGCGTACGGCGTCTTCCAGGGGATGCGGGCGGCGGCCGAGAGCGTGTGGGGTGCTCCCACGCTGGCCGGCCGCACGGTCGGGATCGCCGGCGTGGGCAAGGTCGGCCGGCACCTGACCCGGCACCTCATCGAGGACGGTGCCTCGGTCGTGATCACCGACGTCTACGCACCCGCGGTGGCGCAGCTGCGTGCGGAGTTCCCGCAGGCGGTGGTCGTCGAGTCCACGGATGCCCTCGTCGCGACTGAGCTGGACGTCTACGCGCCGTGCGCGCTCGGTGACGCGCTCACGGACGAGGTCGTGGAGACCCTCTCGGCGAAGATCGTCTGCGGGGCCGCGAACAACCAAGTGGCCCATCCGGGCATCGAGAAGGCGCTCGCCGACCGGGGCATCCTGTATGCGCCCGACTACTGCGTGAACTCCGGAGGGGTGATCCAGGTGGCCGACGAGCTGGAGGGCTTCTCGTTCGACCGCGCGAAGCAGCGGGCCTCGGGCATCTTCGACACGACTCGGCGGGTGTTCGAGCTGGCGGCGGTCGACGGCGTACCTCCGGCCGTGGCCGCGGACCGACTTGCCGAGCGCCGGATGCGGGAGGTCGGCCGGTTGCGCGGGATCTGGCTCAACGGCTGACGTCCGGGCAGACGGATGCCGCTTCTCGGGCCTGATGCCCGGGAAGCGGCGGTTGAAGGTCAGTCGCGTCGCGAATGGACGTAATCAGGCCACTCGTCGTCGTCCTCGGACGACTCGACCTGATCGGCTTCGGCACCGTTGCCGGTGTCGCCTCCATGCAGCTCAGCGGCCAGCGCCCCGAAGTCCGTCTCGTGAGTGCGGTACTTCAGGTCGCGGGCGACCTTCGTCTGCTTTGCCTTAGCTCGGCCGCGCCCCATAGGGTCCGACCCCCTCGCACGCTTGGCCGGGGCACTGTGGCTCCCGGTCTGACTGTCAGGATTATCGTAGGCACAACGCTACCTGCTCCGTGGCTGTTCCCGCACACCCGGTCCGAATTTCGGCCGCCGTGTGGGCGATTTCACCAACCGGAGTGTTGGCCGACCAGCTCGACCCGGCCCGCATTGTCTGCGGACGCCGCGACGGCGGAGCCCGCGACCCAGGCGCGGACACCGAACCGCTCGAGCACCTCGATCGCCTTCTCGGCATCCTCGGGTGCCGTCAGCGACACCATGCCGACGCCGCAGTTCAGGGTGCGTTCGAGGTCGGCCTGGGGGAGATCGCCGACCTTGCGCACCAGGTCGAAGATCGGTGCGGGCACCCACGTCGCGCGGTCGATCCGCACCGCCAGCTCGATGGGCAGCACCCGCTCGAGGTTCGAGGCAAGGCCGCCACCGGTGACGTGGCACATCGCATGGGTCTGGGTCTGGGCAGCCAGGGCCAGGCAGGCCTTGGCATAGATCCGGGTCGGCTCGAGCAGTTCCTCCCCCAAGGTCCGACCAAGGTCGTCGACCGTCCGGTCGAGGGTCCAGCCCGCGTTGGACGAGGAGCACGTGGCGGACCAGCGAGTAGCCGTTGGAGTGCAGGCCGCTCGACTCCATCGCGATCACGACGTCTCCCGGCCGGACCCGGCCGGGCCCCAGCAGGTGGTCTGCCTCCACCACACCGGTGGCCGCGCCCGCGACGTCGTACTCGTCGGGCTCCAGCAGCCCCGGGTGCTCGGCGGTCTCGCCGCCGATCAGCGCGCACCCGGCCTCGATGCACGCCTCCGCGATGCCCTTGACGATGGCCGCGATGCGTTCGGGTACGACGCGGCCGGTGGCGATGTAGTCGGTGAGGAACAGCGGTTCGGCGCCACACACGACCAGGTCGTCGACGACCATGCCGACCAGGTCGAAACCGATGGTGTCGTGCTTGTCCATGGCCTGCGCGATCGCGACCTTGGTGCCCACTCCATCGGTGCTGGTGGCCAGCAGGGGTCGCTCGTAGGACTTCAGCGCGGAGGCGTCGAAGAGCCCGGCGAACCCGCCGATCCCGCCGATCATCTCCGGCCGGCTGGCCTTCTGGACCCAGCTCGTCATCAGGTCGACGGCCCGGTCACCGGCCTCGATGGAGACCCCGGCCTCGGCGTACGCATCGGTGGCTGACTGGTCATTCACGAGGGCTCTCGGCTGGCTTCGGTGGTCGAGCTTGTCGAGCGTGTATCGACGTCGGATCGGGTTCCTAGGGGTGGCGGAGGGCGTCGGCGGCACCGCCGCCGGCGAGCGACACGGCGAGCCCGTCCACGTCGGTGGGGACGGGCTGGATCTCCAGGAGACCCTTGCCGAGCCGATCGGCTTCGGGCAGGTCGATCGGGTACTCGCCGTCGAAGCAGGCCCGGCACAGGTGGTCCATCGGCACGCTCGTGGCCTCGACCAGGTCCTCGAGCGAGACATAGCCCAGCGAGTCGGCGTCGATGGACCTGCAGATCTCGTCGTTGGTCAGGCCGCTGGCGATGAGCTCGGCGCGGGTGGCGAAGTCGATGCCGTAGAAGCACGGCCACTTCACCGGCGGCGACGAGATCCGCACGTGCACCTCGCGGGCACCGGCCTCGCGGAGCATCCGGACCAGTGCTCGCTGGGTGTTGCCGCGGACGATCGAGTCGTCGACGACGACCAGCCGCTTGCCCTCGATCACGTCGCGCAGCGGGTTGAGCTTGAGCCGGATGCCCAGCTGCCGGATCGTCTGGGACGGCTGGATGAACGTGCGGCCGACGTAGGAGTTCTTGACCAGTCCCATGCCGTAGGGGATGCCGGACTCCTCGGCGTACCCGATCGCGGCGGGGGTGCCGGACTCCGGCACGGGGATGACCAGGTCCGCCTCGGCGGGGAAGGCGCGGGCGAGCTGGCGGCCGATCTCGACGCGGACGCTGTGCACGCGCTGCCCGACCATCCGGGTGTCGGGCCGGGAGAGGTAGACGAACTCGAAGAGGCAGTGCTTGGGGGCCGGTTCGGCGAACCTGCGGCTGCGGAGGCCGTCCTCGTCGACGACGACCATCTCGCCGGGCTCGATCTCGCGGACGAAAGCCGCGCCGACGATGTCGAGCGCGGCCGTCTCCGAGGCCACGACCCAGCCACGCTCGAGCCGGCCGAGCACAAGCGGCCGGATGCCCTGCGGGTCGCGGGCGGCGTACAGCGTGTGCTCGTTCATCCAGACGAACGAGAAGGCGCCCTGGACCTGCGGCAGCAGCTCCATCGCCTTCTCCTCGACGGTGCTGTCGGGGTGGTGGGCGAGCAGCGTGGTGACGACGTCGGTGTCGTTGGTGGCGCCGGGCAGCCGCAGGTGCAGGTCGAGCTCGCCGATGTCGTCACCGATCTCCCCGACCTTCTTGACCAGGTCGGCGGTGTTGATCAGGTTGCCGTTGTGCGCGAGGGCGAGCGAGCCGTACGCCGTCGGCTGGAACGTGGGTTGGGCGTTGTGCCAGGTGCTGGCGCCGGTCGTCGAGTAGCGGCTGTGCCCGATCGCCAGGTGGCCCTTGAGTGACTCGAGCGTGGACTCGTCGAAGACCTGGGAGACCAGGCCCATGTCCTTGTAGACGAGGATCTGGCGGCCGTTGCTCACCGCGATGCCGGCCGACTCCTGGCCGCGGTGTTGCAGGGCGTAGAGACCGAAGTAGGTCAGCTTCGCGACGTCCTCGCCGGGTGCCCAGACCCCGAAGACGCCGCAGGAGTCCTGGGGGCCGAGGTCGTGGGGGTCGATGGCGGAGGTCAGACGCCCGTCGCCGCCCTTGCGAGATGGCTGGCGCGTGGGCTTGGGGTTGGCCACACCAGGAGTCTATGCGCGCTGGGGCACCCGACCCATTCGGGGCGCGGTGTCCGGGTCAGCCCAGGTTGCGCAGCAGCAGCGCCTCCGCGAGGCACACCCGCTCGAACTCGGCGAGGTGCAGTCCCTCGTTGGCGCCGTGGGCGCGGGTGTCGGGGTCCTCGACGCCGGTGACCAGGACGCTGGCCTCGGGGAACGTCTCGAGGAACTCGGCGATGAACGGGATCGAGCCGCCGACGCCCATGTCGATGGGCTCGGTGCCGTCCCAGGCCTCCTTGAACGCCGCCCGCGCCGCGTCGTACGCCGGCCCGGTCGCGTCGATCCGGGTCGCCTCGCCGGTGTCGACCACGGTGACGGTGAGCTCCGCGCCCCAGGGCACGTTGGCCTCGAGGTGGCGCTGGAGACAGGCGAGCGCACTGGCGGTGGTGTCTCCGGGCGCGATCCGCAGCGAGACCTTGGCCCGCGCCGACGGCGACCAGGGTGTTGCTGGCGCCGTCAACCTTCGGGGCGTCGAGGCCGATGATCGAGAGCGACGGCTTGGTCCACAGCCGCTCGACCGTGGAGCCGGAGCCGATCCACTGCACGCCGGAGACGGCGCCGGACTCGGCCCGCAACCGGTCCTCGGGGTAGTCCACGTCGGCGGCGGGGCCGGCGTGCAGACCCTCGACGGCGACGTTGCCCTCGTCGTCGTGGAGGGTGGAGATCAGCCGGCTCAGCGTGATCAGCGCGTCGGGAACCAGCCCGCCCCACATGCCGGAGTGCACGGCGTGGGTCAGGGTGCGGACCTCGACGTCGACGCGGACCAGGCCGCGGAGGCTGGTCGTGAGTGCCGGTACGCCGATGTCCCAGTTGCCGGAGTCGGCGATCACGATCACGTCGGCCGCCAGCTCGGTCGCGGTGCTTGGCGAGCAGCGCGGTGAGCGACTCGGAGCCGACCTCCTCCTCGCCCTCGATGAACATGGTCACGCCGACCGGCAGGTCGCGCCCAGACCCGGATCGCGGCGAGGTGCGCGGCGATCCCGGCCTTGTCGTCGGCCGCACCGCGGGCATAGAGCCGGCCGTCGCGCTCGGTGGGCTCGAACGGCGGCGAGTCCCACTCGGCGTGGTCGTTCTCGGGCTGCACGTCGTGGTGGGCGTAGAGCAGCACGGTCTTCGATCCGGGCGGCCCGGCCTTGTGCGCGATCACGGCGGGCGCGCCTCCGTCGACGCTGGAGATCTGGGTGTCGAAGCCCTCGGCCGTGAACAGCGCGGCCACCGCCTCGGCGCTTCGCTGGACCTCTCCCTGACGGGCGGGGTCGGCGCTCACCGACTCGATCCTGACCAGGTCCTCGAGGTTCTGGCGGACACCGGGCAGTACGTCGCGCACCTTGGCGCGGATCTCGTCACTCAT
>CAVRBN010000059.1:0-30068 GCA_963719255.1 uncultured Actinomycetota bacterium
GACGAAGCCCGGGTCCCGGCCCGGGTCGTCGCCGTCGCCGCGAGTCGCGATGACGGCAACCGCCACAACACGCCACAACCGCTGCGGCAGCTCCGGCGACCGGCAGCCAACCGGGCACCTGTCGGCGCGCGCGCGGCACAACCGCAGTCGGAGCCTCATCTTGCAGGGGCGACAGCACGACCGTGGGTGCCGGCTCGGGCTCCTGTTCCGGCTGAGGTTCCAGCTGCGGCTCGGGCTCCGGCTCGGGTCCGGCTCCGGCTCGGGTCCGGCTCGGGCTCCGGCTCGGCCACCGCCGGGATCGGCGCCGGGGCAGCCAGCATCAACTGGGCGGCTCCGTCGACGACCACATACTTCGGGTCGTCGTAGGTCTGCAGCAGCTCGCCGAACCGTTCCCGCAGCTGGTGTGCGACCAGAGGGATGCGGCTGGATCCTCCGACCAGGTGAATCGCGTCGAGGTCGTCGGGCGAGAGGCCGGCTGCGGTGATCGTGCGCGCCAGCTCCTGCACGGTCTTGTCGACGTCGGTGCGGACCAGGTCCTCCAGCTCGCCCGCGGGTGACCTCAACCTCGGAGTCGAGCATCGCGAAGTAGACGCTGGTGGTGAGGCTGGTGGAGAGCGACTCCTTGGCCCGACGTACCTCGTCGAGGAGGTCGGACGCGGCTCGCTGCCAGCGGCGTTCGTCGCTCTCGAGCAACGGGTCGGTGATGCCGGGCTCGCGGTCTTCCAGGTGGTCGAGCACGAGTCGGAACAGTGCGTGGTCGAAGGTCTCGCCACCCAGGTCGTCCTCGCCGCCGGGCTCACCGAGGACCACGGGTCCGCCGGACTCGGCCCGGACCACTGCGGTGTCGAAGGTGCCGCCGCCGAGGTCGTAGACCGCGACCGTCGTAACGGTCGGACGGGCGTTGAGGTAGCGCCAAGCTGCGGCTACCGGCTCAGGCACCAGAGTCGGCGCGGGCAGACCCGCACGCCGGGCGGCCTCCGAGAGATTGGCTCGCCGGTTGGTCCCCCAGCGTGCCGGATGGGTGACGACCAGCGACGAAGGCGGCAGCCCACCGGCTTGGCGAGTGGCCTCGCCGGCGACCAGTTCGAGCAGCGCAGCCAACGCGTCGGAGACGACGACGCGCTGCCCGCCCAACAGGATGAACGGCCGGCCGACGGCGCGCTTGGGAGTCCGCTCGATGCGATCGGGGTCCAGCGCTCCGCCCCGCATCGCCAGTTCGCCGGCGACCAGCTTGCCGTCGCGGTCGAGCAGCACCGCTGAGGGGATCCGGCGACTGCCGTCGACCTCGAGCGGCATGACGCCGGTGCCGTCGAAGCGGCAGGCCGAGGTGAAGGAGGTGCCCAGGTCGACTGCCAGCCCCCAGCCGTCCATCAACCGGTCAGCGGTCGCCACGTCCTCCACCTCCTCCGTTGACCGGAGCGAGCCCCTGGCGCAGGGTCTCGCCGACGCGACGCAGCTCGCGCGCCAGGTCGATGCGGGAGCTGGCCTCGCTCGCGGTACGGCGGCGCTGTTCCTCCTGCTGATAGGTGAGCGCCTCGAGCTCGCGGCGTCGACGATCGAGCTCCGCCTTACGCTCGACGAGTGCGGTGTCGATGCGCACTTCCAGATCGGCGCTGATGTCGACCAGTCGTTGGCTCAAGGTTGCTGTCACCTCCCGACGTACGGCGGAAAGTGTCTCGCGGACGCTGCGACCGAGCTCTTGCCGTGACTTGGCCAGCTGCTTGCGTCGGTGGCGGATCACGGCGATGGGCGCCATGACCGCGGCACCGATCGGCAGCACGACCCAGCCACCGGCCGCCACGCCCAGGAACGCGCCCGCCATGTTGCCGAGCACCCAGGACTGCGTGACCAGGGGCACACCCTGCTCGACGGTGCGCATCGCCGGACCGTCCGTCGACGCCGAACCAAGGTTGCGAACGTCGACAGCGGGTGTGTCAACGCCGATGGCCTGCACTGTCGCCTCTCCGATCTCGGTGCGCAGGCCGGCGAACTCGGTCTCCGCCCGATCGCTGAGCCACTCGGTCAGATCCGCGCAGAGCGCCCCCACGGACCGTTCGAGATCATCAGCGATCGTCTCGGCCGCCGCGGCCAGCTCGCTGGCAGAGAGGGTGCCCAGGTGGTCGCGGTAGGCGAGCTCGAGGGCGTCGATCCGTTTCGCCACCTCGGCTCCCGCAGTGGCCTGGAGCCGCTGACCACCGACGCGCACTGTCCTTCGCCACCGGGCGGAGGCGTTCAGCTCCTGGCTCAGCGCGGCGAGATCGGCCTCCAGGGCTGCCGGAGTTCGGCCGGCCGACTCGGTTGCGGCGGTCACGACCATCTCCTGGGTCGTCTCGAGCCGACGTACGCAGCTGTCGACCAACCGGACCAGGTTGCGCGCGCGCAGCTCGTCGCGCCGCGCACCAAGGTCGGCGAGCAGTTCGCGCACCTGCTCGATCCCCGACCGGTCGGCCAGATCGGTGTTGCCCCGCGTCGCAGCGCGGGTGGCGAGGCGGGCACTCACGGGCAGCATCGCCGCATCGCCGAGGGCATCGAGCCGTTCGGCCTGACGTGCGAGGTCGCCGGCGTTCGACTCGTCCGCGTTCTGTTTGGCCCTGCGGTCCTGGGCTGCTCGCCAGATCCGGTCCCGATGCTCGCGGCGCATGTCGTCCCAGTCCGGGTTGAGATCGACGCGGTTCATCACGAAGACGACCGAGCCGACCCGCTCGGAGGCATCGAGCACGAAGTCGAGCTCACTGCGGAGCACCGGTTCGTCTGCAGCTAGGACGACCAGCAACAGGTCAGCACTGGCAGCAGCACGCAGCGCGCTCTCGCGGTGGCCAGGTGTCATGGCACCGATGCCGGGTGTGTCGACGAGAACCAGTCCGCCGCCGAGCAGCTCGGACCCGACACCCACCTCGACGGCGACGACAGCCGACCGTGCCTCCGGGTCGCCGAGGTCGGTCACCAGGTCTGCGAGCTGGGCGGCGTCGACCTCCTCGACGCGGATCGACTCGTCCGGCGAGCGTCGCGTGATCCGGACGTACTCCGGCATCGCATGCCGCACAACGACCTGTGACGTTGTCGAACCTTCGCCGGCGGGAAGCAGCCCAGGGCGGTCGAGCAGAGCATTGAGCACGCTGCTCTTCCCGCGATCGACCTCACCTGCCACGACCACGGTCGTCTGGTGCTCCTGCCACCGGCGGGCCTCCCAGGCCAGCGCGCGGGCCAACGGCTGGTCGCCGCATTCGACGGCCAGCCGGTGCGCGCGGTTGGCGAGGTGCAGGGCCTCCTCGACCGCCCGCCGCGCGCTCACGACGCACCACGCGCGTCTTCGAGCTCACTGACGAGCAGCTCGAGCGCGGTGCGAACGGCACGTGCAGCGGACCGCTCGGCCGGGCTCCGTCGGGCGTCGTTGCTCGCAGAGACCCACTGGGAGGACACCGTCATGGCCCGGTCGATGACGCCGTTGGCACCGGCTTCGAGCCCCAACCTTTCCTCGGGGGTGGTGCCGAGGGCGAAGCGCTGGAGCGCATCGGCAAGCTCCTGCGGCAGGCGCAGGTCGCCGCGGTAGACCTGGGACAGGCAGTCCAGCAGACGAAGCCGGTGCAGCTCGCTGTCGAGCTCGACTCGCTCGAGGGGATCACGCAACGCACCGAGGGCTCGGGCATTCGGCCCGGTCGCTCCGCCGTACGAAAGCCGCCGGAGCTCCGCCAGCGCCACATGGGCGGTGAGGAGTCCGGCACGCGCGAGCAGTCGCCGTTCGATCGTGGCCATCAGCGCAGCGAAGCCGGAGGTCTCCTGGAGCACGGCCACCAGGCCGGAGGCCGTGTCGGTCCCGGACTCCGCAGCGTCGCAAGCCACTTTGAGCCCGAACAGCGCGAGCCGGTCGAACAGTCGGCGACGGGTCGGCTCGTCCAGCGGCACCTTCGGCGAGGTGAGGAACTCCGTCGCGTCTGCGAGTACGTCGGCACGCGTCGCGGCATCCACCGCGGCAAGCTTGCGGATGGCGCCAGCCTCGGACTCGGTGAACGACCCACAGGCCGCGGTCTCGGCCAGCAGCCCGATCACCGGCGTGACGGTGGCGACCGACGAACGCAGCTGGCCGGCCAGTCGATCGGCGATCCGATGCGCACCGGGCCAGGGGTCCTCGTCTTCCCCAGCCAGGCGATCGATGCGGGACAGCACACCGACGGTGTTGATGCCCGACAACGCCGTGCCACCGAGCAACCGGGCGGCTGCTTCAAGCACCTCCACATCGCGCGCCCGGGCGTGCGGCAACAGGAACACGAGCGCATCCACCTGGCCGACGGCCCGGCTCGTCGCTTCGGTCTCGGGACCTGCCGGTACGCCGAGCAGGCGCAGGCTCGCGGTCTCGAGGTCGTCCGACGTCGTGTTCAGACCCGGGGTGTCGACGACCTGAAGGTTGGCGAGCCGGTCGTTGGAAAGATCCACGACCACGCGGTCGATCTCATCTGGGCGCCGCGGCAGGTCCCGCGCCAGCCGGCCGCCCTCGATGGCGAGCGGCAGCTGCCGGCCGTCGCGAAGGTGCACGGTGGCCTTGTCCTCGACGCCGTAGCGGTACCAGGTCACGACGCGAGTGGTCTCCCCGGCGCCGACCGGTGCCACTCGCTGGCCCAGCAGCGCATTGACCAGCGTCGACTTCCCCGAGCTGACCGGCCCAGCCACCGCGAGCCGCAGTGGCTGCCCGAGCCGGTCGTACACCGACTCGACCGCGGACCGCTCGGGACCTGCGTCGAGCTGGGTGATCGTCTCCTCGCACAGCTCGCGGAGCCGTGCGGATACCGGAGCCGGTCATCACTCTGACCCCCAGTCACCGCCGGGGTGCTCGCCGTCGTCGGCGTCGTTCTCGTCATCCCCGTCGTAGCCGAGCGGGTCGTGCGTGGCCTCGGTGGTGTGCGCGTCGTACGACGGAGCGGTGAACGTGTCAGTCGCATCGCCATCCGGGGTGTCGTCGGAGAGGAGCTTGCGTCGGGCAGATCGTCGAGGGCGGCTGTCGGCTGGTCGACCGGGGTCCCGACGTCGAAAAGGTCTCCGGTCTCGACGCCGGTGACCAGGTCGGCACCGGGGTCGGGGGTCGCCGGGTCGGTCGCGGTGCTGAGCAACCGCTCCCACAACGAGCCGTCGAGGGTCGGGGTCGAGCCATGCAACGCGTCCCGGATCCGGGCCAGCTCCTCGGGTGCGACTGCCGTGTCGGGATCGCCGGCGAACTCGTCGTCGAGGTTCGCGAAGTCGCCCGGCGTTTCGTCGGCTCTGTTGTCGTTCACGGGATCCAGCCTCTCTTGTCGGCAGTATGCTCGCTCATCGCTGGTTTGGGGTGTCGATGATCGAGTCAGCGGCCGAAGCCGCCCTGGTGGAACGTGCTCGCGCAGGCGATGAAGCCGCCTTCGCCGAGCTGGTGACGCCTTGCCAGCGGCTGCTCTTCACGGTGTGCGTGCGGATCTGTGGCAACGACGCCGATGCTCTCGACGCGACGCAGGACGCACTGGTTGCGGCCTGGCGCCATCTCGACCGTTTCGACGGGCGTTCTCGTTTCTCGACCTGGATCTACCGGATCGCCCACAACGCCGCGCTGATGCAGGTCCGGCGTCGCCGCGACCTGGTCGGCATCCCGGACGAAGCCGGACCCCCTGTGCCCGATGCGGCCACCTCGGTCGACACGGTGCTCACCGTTCGGTGGGCTCTGGCACAGCTGCCGCCGGACTTCCGTGGTGCTCTGGTGCTTCGGGAGTACGCCGACCTGACCTACGCGGAGATCGCGGAGATCCAGGGTGTCCCCGAGAACACCGTGCGATCGCGCATCGCCCGGGCACGGCAGGCGCTGGCCAGACTGCTTGCGGACGCAGCGCCTGCCGCCAAGGACGACCCACGTGCGGATCAGTAGTTCGGCCACGGGTACGGCGCGTAGGTCAGGCCGTAGCCACCGTCGACGTTCGGCCAGGAGTTGACCTCGTTGGCGTTGCCGGTGATCACGCCGTACAGCTCGTTGATCCGGTTCTGCAGGGCGACGTTGTCGTTGCCCCGCTGCAGGTCGTCGATGGCCCGCTGCTGCATCTCGAAGCCGTCCTCGACGCCACCGAGCACCGTGTTCCAGTAGCCGTTGAGCTCCGTCTCGTGGCCAACCCACTCGGCGTCGCCCGGGTCGAGCGGCGCGTTGGGGTCGTCCAGAACACCACCGATGATCTGGCCGAGTTGGCCGGTGTCGCCGAGCACAGGGGCGAGAACGCCCTGCTGCGGGTCGGTCCAGGGGGCGTCGCCGACCCACCCACGCGACGGGTCCTCGTTGATCCAGTCGACGGTGTCGTCGACGTCCTGCAGGATCGGGGCGGTCTGGCCGAGCACGTCGCCAACCACGTCGTCCACGGGGAAGTAGCCGCTCGGGTCGGAGGGGAAGACCGGCTGCGGCTCGACCAGCGACTCCATGGTCGGCTCGAGCTCGAAGACCGAGTCGTCGACGAAGCCGGGCGACGTCAGGCAGCTGTTCTCCTCCGGGAAGTCGGGCTGCAGGTAGAAGCCGGGGTCCACCGGCTCGAAGGTCCACGGGTCGTCGCTGCACGAGCCGTCGACGTCGGTCGAGTCGCTGCCAGTCGTGGGGTCGTCGAACTCGCCTGTCACCGTGACTGTGAAGTCGAACTCGTACTCGATCTCGGACATTTCTCTCTCCTCACGCGGGTGTAGCTGGTTGCTACGTGCGTGTGATGCGACCAGGGAGCCCATAGTTCCCGCGAGTCGAGAAATTCTTCGAGAGCCCGGGCTGTCCTAGCTGGCTTCGACGGCGGCCTTGATGCGTTGCGCGAACGCATCCGCGTCCTTGACGGCAGCCTTCACGGCGAAACCGACGATCAGCTTGCCGACTCCGTGACCGGCCAGGGTGTTGAAGATGGTGACCTTGGTCCGCGAGCCGCCGAGATCCTCCAGGTCGTAGCCGCCCTCGGTGACGGTCACCAGGTTCTTCGACCGCTCCGTCCAGCGGATGGTCGTGGGTGCTTCGAATCCGGTCAGCTCGAATCGCCGGTCGGTCTTCATGCCCGCGTCCTTGACCTTGCTGACGAAGACCGTCCCGAGGCGCGATGGGCCGTCCGGCTCCTTGCGGATCGAGAGCACCCGCGGACTGAACTGCGGATCGTTGGTCCCGGCGGCGAGATAGTCGAAAACCTCGCCGATCGGACGGTTGACAACCGCGGAGCCACTGAATCGTCCTGACATCGGTTCCTCCTCGTACTCACGAAGTCGAGCCACGGTGCACGCCACGAACCTAGCGCTGTGAGGCAGCCGCGTCAGGCCAGGAACTGGCTGACCAGGCCCGGGATCGCCCGGTCGGTCACGTCGACGGCTCGCTGCTCCGGTATGTCGAGGGCGGAGTAGGCCTGCCGGCCGCCGGCCGTGGTCGCCACCAGCGTGGTGAGTCCGACCCGGCGCTGGAACCAGGTCGCGGTCAGGTTCCAGCCGATGATCCCGGGGGTCGACAGCATCGCCTGACGCCGGTTGAGGCTGCCGGAGCGAACGGTCAGCCAGTCGCCGGTCAGCGCATGGCCGAGCGACCGCCAGCGATCGACGGCCAGCCCGAGCCCGACCATCGGCGCGAGGACGGCGAAGGTGAGCAGCCACGCCGGCGCGTCCGCGGCCAGGACGAGGGTCAGCACCGCGCCCGACACCGCCGTCGCCGGGACGAGGGCACGGGTGAAGCGCCGGGTCCGGGCGTGGCGCCCGTGGGCGAGCAAGGGAACAACCAACGGTTCGTCGGTGCCGAGCACGTCGCGGGCCGCGGCCTCGACGACGGCGGCGGGAGCGGCCGGCACCAAGGACGAGCTGCCCTGCTGCCTGCGGTCCAGCCCGGTCACGATGGCCGAGAGTCGCCGGCCTCCGGCCAGCCGGAGACCGAGTGGAGAGCCGAGCGAGACTCCGCGGACCCGTCCGGCGTCGATGCTGGTCTCCCGGGTCGTCAGCAGGCCGCGGCGCAGGTGCCAGGAGCCGTCCAGATCCGTGTAGCTGAGCGTGAACCCCCAGTTGGTCACGGCGTACCCGATGATCGCGAGCACCGAGATCAGGCCGAGCGCCGCCACGACCAGCAGCGGCCCGAGCAGCCACCAGGAGACATCGACTCCGACCATGGAAACCGAGTCGATCCGGTCCCACCAGTCCAGGCTGTTCAGGATCTGGCTGCCCGCACCCGCGAGGCCGGCGGCGATGACGACCCCGGACGTCGTGAACGGGGCGAAGGCGAGCCAGCGCGGGTGGAAGCGGACGACGACCCGCTCGGGCTCGGGCGCTGAAGACTCCGAGGCGGCCCCGACGACTTCGACGCTGCGTCGTCCGTGGACTCGGTGGCCGGGAGCGCCCGATGCAACAGCTCCTGCCGTAGCTCGCGGGCCCGGGCCGTCGGGAGGGCGTCGAGGTCGAGCCGTTCGTCGGTGTCCCGGGACGCGGTGCCGGTGCCGATCCGGACCGTGGTCAGGCCGAGCACGCGGTGGATCGGCGACGAGGTCAGGTCGACGGTGCGGACCCGGTCGATGCGTGGTGGACAGGCTGATGGGTGTTGAGCAGCCCCCGTCGGAGCTCGACTCGCCCACTCGAGATCCGGAACCGGGTGGTCAGGTAGCGCAGGAGGCCGAGTCCGATCGGGATCGCGATGCCGAAGTAGTGCCAGGGCGCATCCCCGCCGGACGCACTCCCGGCGATGAAGATGCCGACCACGACGGGCAGGAACCGCATCAGCTCCTTGATGGGGTGGACCAGCAGCATCCGGGGGTCCAGCCGCTGCCACTCGGCATCACGGGCGATCTCGACGCCCGGCGCCGGTTCGGTCACGTGGCGTCACCCTCGACGGTGTCGGCGCTGAGGGTCAGCTCTTCGGTGAGCTCCCGGGCCCGGAGCTTGTCGAGGCCGGCGATCTCGAGCGCCCCTGCCGCACTGGCCGTGGTCACGGTGACCGAGGCCAGGCCGAACAGCCGGGCGATGGCGCCCTCGGCGTAGTCCACGGTCTGGATGCGCGACATCGGGGCGATCCGTCGCTCGCGCGTCCACCAGCCGGTCTGCGTGTAGACCGCCGTGTCGGTGACCTCCCAGCGGTGGACCCGATAGCGCCACTGGGGTACGACGAGCACGTTGACCGCCATGACCACAACCGCGGCTGCCGCGATCCACCACCGCATCTCGAACCAGTCCCAGACGTAGGTGGCGAGGATCAGGGCGACGGCCACCACGACGGACTCGACGGCGGCGCCGGCGGTCCACATCAACCGGGCGCGCGGGCTGACCCGCTCGCTCGGTTCCCGGAGGTTGCTCACGGCCGCGAGCCTACTTGCGGACCCTGCACAGGACCCGGATCAGTCCTTCAGCTCGCAGATCACCGCACCGTTGGTGACGGTGGCGCCGACCTCGGCCTGGAGGCCGGTGACCGTGCCGGCCTTGTGGGCCTTGATCGGCTGCTCCATCTTCATCGCCTCGAGGACCACGATGGGGTCGCCCTCGGCGACGGTCTGGCCCTCCTCGACGGTGACCTTCACGATGGTGCCCTGCATGGGGGAGGCGACCGCGTCGCCCGATGCCGCCGCCCCGGACTTCTTGGCGGCTCTCTTGGGCTTCTTGGCCGCACCGGTGGTCGAGCCCGCCGAGACCCAGGCCACCCAACCCTGCCGGCAGCACGACCTCGAGGCGCTTGCCGCCGACCTCGACGGTGACCCGCTGGCGCTCACCGGGTTCGTCCGCGTCCAGCGTCGCCAGTGTCGCCGGCGTACGGCTCGATCTGGTTGTCGAACTCGGTCTCGATCCAGGACGTGTACACCCCGAAGGTGGACCCGTCTCCGACGAACGCCGGGTCGTCGACCACGGCAGCGTGGAACGGGATCACGGTCGGCATGCCGTCGACGACGAACTCCGAGAGCGCGCGCCGGGACCGCTCCAGCGCCTGGGTCCGGTCGCGGCCCGAGACGATCAGCTTGGCGATCAGGGAGTCGAACGAGCCGGGAACGGTCTCACCCGTCTGGTAGCCACCGTCGACCCGCACACCCGGTCCCGAAGGCGGGTTCCAGGCGGTCAGGGTGCCGGGCCCCGGCATGAAGTTGCGGCCACCGTCCTCGGCGTTGATCCGGAACTCGATGGAGTGGCCGGTGATCGTCGGGTCGTCGTAGCCGAGCTCCTCGCCGGCTGCGACCCGGAACATCTCGCGGACCAGGTCGATGCCCGTCACCTCCTCGGTGACCGGATGCTCGACCTGGAGGCGGGTGTTGACCTCGAGGAACGAGATCGTGCCGTCCTGCCCGACGAGGAACTCACACGTGCCGGCGCCGACGTACTTCGCCTCCTTGAGGATCGCCTTGGACGAGGCGTAGAGCTCGGAGACCTGGTCGTCGGTGAGGAACGGCGCGGGCGCCTCCTCGACCAGCTTCTGGTGGCGGCGCTGAAGGGAGCAGTCGCGGGTCGACACCACGACCACGTTGCCGTGCTGGTCGGCCAGGCACTGGGTCTCGACGTGCCGGGGCTTGTCGAGATAGCGCTCCACGAAGCACTCCCCGCGACCGAACGCGGTGACGGCCTCGCGGACCGCGGAGTCGAAGATGTCGGCGACCTCGTCGAGGTTGCGGGCGACCTTGAGGCCGCGGCCGCCGCCCCCGAAGGCGGCCTTGATCGCGATCGGGAGGCCGTGCTCCTTGGCGAAGGCGACCACCTCGTCGGCGTTCTCGACCGGGTCCGCGGTGCCGGCGACGAGCGGGGCCCCGACCTTCTGCGCGATGTGCCGAGCCTGGACCTTGTCACCGAGCGCGTCGATGGCTGCGGGCGGGGGACCGATCCAGATCAGCCCGGCGTCGAGGACGGCCTGGGCGAAGGCGGAGTTCTCCGCCAGGAAGCCGTAGCCGGGATGCACCGAATCAGCGCCAGTGTCGGCGGCGATCTTGATGATCTTCTCGATCGACAGGTAGGTCTCGGCCGGCGTGGCGCCGCCCAGGGCATGCGCCTCGTCGGCAAGTCGCACGAACAGGGCGTCGCGGTCGGGGTCGGCGTACACCGCGACCGAGCCGATGCCGGCGTCCTTGCACGCCCGGACCACGCGGACCGCGATCTCCCCGCGGTTGGCGATGAGGACCTTCTTCAACGGCTTGGTCTCCGGCACGCGCGCGACTCCTCGTCTTTCTTCATATGGGTCGCTTGGCAGGGTATATCGCCCACTCAGCACCGCGAGCCCAAGCCCGTGAGTGACGAGGTGTCACCATGACGCCCATGACCTCTCGCGTGACCCCTCGCCCGATCCTTGCCCTGATCCAGGCCGGCGGCGCCGGTGGACGGATGGATGTCCTGACCCGGGAGCGGGCCAAGCCGGCGCTGCCGTTCGCTGGGGTCTACCAACTCGTCGACTTTCCGCTGTCCAACCTGGCGCACAGCGGGGTGAGCGACGTGTGGCTGTCGGTCCAGTTCCAGGGTTCAACCCTGGAGGAGCAGGTCGCCAACGGACGCCCATGGGATCTCGACCGGACCAGCGGTGGACTGCGCCTGCTGATGCCGCAGGAAGGGACGGGGACCCTCGACGAGGAAGGTTTCGCCAAGGGCAACGCCGACGGGCTGTTCCGGATCCGCGACCAGATCGCGACGTTCGACCCGGAAGCGCTGCTGGTGCTCAGCGCGGACCATGTCTACCGCTTCGACCTCAACGATGCCGTCGCCACGCATCGGGACTCCGGCGCCGAGTGCACGATCGTGACCACCGAGGTGCCGATCGAGGAGGCGGGCGACCACGCCACGGTGGAGTACGACGGCGACGGCAAGGTGACCGCGTTCGCCTACAAGCCCGACGAACCGACGACCGGCACCGTGGCGACCGAGATCTTCGTCTACGACCCTGCGGTCCTGGTGGAGGTGCTCGAGGAACTGCACCGCGAACTGGCCGACCACAGCGATCCCGGCGACACGGGGCTCGGTGACTTCGGGGATCACCTGCTGCCACGGATGGTCGAGCGCGGAAAGGTGGTCGCGCACGAACTGCCTGGCTATTGGCGCGACCTCGGCCAGCCGCACCACTACCTCGCCGCGCACCAGGATGTCCTGAGCGACGACCGCGGGGTGCTGGCGACGCCAGGCTGGCCGATCCTCACCCGCCAGCCGCAGCGGGTTCCCGCGCGGGTGCTCGAGGGCGGTCAGGTGGTGGACAGCCTGCTCAGCCCGGGCTCCCGGGTCGAGGGGACAGTGATCCGTAGCGTCCTCGGGCCCGGGGCTGTGGTCGAGAAGGGAGCCGTGGTGCGCAACAGCGTCGTCTTCCGGGACAGTCTGGTGGCCTCCGGAGCAGAGGTCGACTGGGCCGTGGTGGACAGCGACTGCCTGATCGGGCCGGGGGCGGTCGTCGGCGACCCGGATGCCGACGGTGTCGGGGACCCGGACGCGGTGACGCTGGTGGGCCGCGGATCGACGGTCGGCGAGGGAGTTCGGCTACCGGCCGGCAGCCGGTTGGAGCCCGGCACCACCGCCTGACGCGCCGAGCACCCTTCAGGTGGTACGACGCGGGCGCAGGCGCCGCCGCATCACGACCCGGGTCGGCGACCGCCGGACGACCTCGGTGAAGCCGGCCTTCTCGTAGAGGTGCCGCGAGCCGAAGAACATGAAGTCGTCGTGGCTGCGTCCGGGTTTGTCCACCGGATATGCCTCGACGAGCCGGACGCCGTTCCCGGGCGAAGTCGAGAGCCGCCGCGAGGAGCTGTGCTGGAGCCCGCGCCCGCGGTGTGCCTTCGCGACGAACGTGCACACGATCGACCAGACCTCGGCGTCGTCCACCGGCTTCATGACCGGCGAACGCCTGAGCTTGAGGTAGTCCTCGCGCGGCCCGAGGCTGATCCAGCCCACCGGTTGCCCGTCGACGTACCCGACCAGTCCCGGCACCACGCCATCGTCGACCAGCGAGCAGAGCTCGGTCTTGTTGCGGTCGCCGGCCGCGGCACCGACCGCGACCGGCCCGGTGCGGCGGTAGAACATGCACCAACAGCCCCGGACGATCGACCCGCCGGGAAGGTCGAAGAGCGCCTCGAGGTCGCCGAAGGTCTCGGGGGTCAGGGGCCGGGCTTCGAACGCCACGAGGTGTTCAGTTCTGCTCGTAGGCCGCGCGGATCAGTGGCTCGAGGCTCGTCGCATCGGCGTCCGGTGCGAGGTGCACCCAGTGCGTCGCCTGCGCGAAGCCCTTGGCTGGCTCGAGCCGCTCGTCGTCGGGGACGTCGTCGCGGTAGCGCAGGCCGACCCTGAGGGTGCCTCGCGGTCCGGGTGCGACCGCCAGGAACTGCCGGTGGCGGACTATCGGCACGTAGCTGCCTCGGCTCTGCGCCTCGGCATCGTCGCCGCAACCGAGCGCGATCGCGACGACGCGGTCGTGCAGAGGCCTCAGGACCGCCTTCGACCCGGCGTACAGCTGCTCGACCTGGTCCTCGACCGTCGGCATCACCCAGCCGGCTCGGCCGGCGACCTCGAAGGCGATGGCCCACTGCGAGTTCTGCTTCACGTCATGGACGTCGCGCAGCCAGGTCCGGACAGCCTTCTGATCGAGCGGGTCGATGCCGGATTCCGACTCGACCAGGGCAACCCACTCGGAAAGAGTTCGACCGGTGCGCTCGCGCATGGAGGTCGTGACGGCGTCCATCATGTCTGCGGGCTCGTTGGGCATCGGGACCTCCCAGGGCTCGGCGGCATTGTGCCGCCTTGTGCCGAAGCGTAGACATGGGCCATGAAGATCGCAGTCCTCGGCACCGGCATAGCCGGCCGGACCCTCGCCGGACGTATTGCCTCCCTCGGCCACGAGACCACGGTCGGCACCCGCGATCCCGCGGCCACCATGGCCAGGACCGAGCCCGACCGAATGGGCGGCCCGCCGTTCGCCACCTGGTCCGCCGAGCACCCGACGATCGCCGTGGCCACCTTCGCCGACGCGACGAGCGACGCCGAACTCGTGGTCAACGCGACCAACGGCGATGCCACCCTCGACGTACTTCGTCAGGCGGGCGCCGACAACCTGGCCGGCAAGGTCCTGGTCGACGTGTCCAACCCGCTCGACTTCTCCGCCGGTTTCCCGCCCACCTTTCGGTGAGCAACACCGACTCGTTGGCCGAGCAGGTCCAGCGGGAGTTCCCGGAAACGCGAGTCGTGAAGTCGCTGAACACCATGAACTGCCGAGGTGATGGTCGACCCGGCCTCCTTGGGCTCCGAGTCCACGCGTGTTCGTCTCCGGGGACGACGCCGACGCCAAGGCCACGGTCACCACGCTGCTGGAGAGCTTCGGCCACACCGATGTCATCGACCTCGGTGACATCTCGACCGCCCGCGGCCCGGAGATGATGATGCCCGCCTGGCTCCGGTTGATGGGGTCGTTCGGAAACGCGACGTTCAACTGGAAGGTCGTCCGCTGACGGTTAGCAACCATTAACCTTTTGTGGCTAGCATGTCGGCCATGAGTTTCGATCTGTCGCCCGAGCACGAGTCGTTCCGCCGTACCGTCCGGGACTTCGCGGAAGCCGAAATCGCCCCGCACGCCGCCAAGTGGGATCGGGACCACCACTTCCCGGTCGACGTGGTGCAGAAGATGGGCGCCCTGGGCCTGTTCGGTCTCACCTCGCCCGAGGAGTACGGCGGGGCGGGGCTCAGCGGCGAGGACGGCGCGTTCACCTCGCTCTGCCTGGCGATCGAGGAGATCGGCCGGGTCGACCAGTCGATGGGCATCACGCTGGAGGCCGCGGTCGGGCTGGGCATCAACCCGATCCAGACCTACGGCACGTCCGCGCAGAAGGAAGAGTGGCTGCCCGACCTGGTCAGCGGCGCCAAGCTCGCCGGCTTCGGCCTCACGGAGCCGGGTGCCGGCTCCGACGCCGGGGCGACGAAGACCAAGGCCGACCTCGTGAACGGCGAGTGGGTCGTGAACGGCGCCAAGCAGTTCATCACGAACTCGGGTTCGGACATCACCTCGCTGGTGACCGTGACGGCGAAGACCGGCGTCTCGACCAGCTCGACGAGCGGCGCGGACAAGGCCGAGATCTCGACGATCATCGTTCCGTCCGACTCTCCCGGCTTCGTCGCCGAGCCGGCGTACGACAAGCTCGGCTGGCACGCCTCGGACACCCACCCGCTGAGCTTCTCCGACGTCCACGTGCCGGAGGAGAACCTGCTGGGGGAGCGCGGCCGTGGCTTCGCCCAGTTCCTCGCCATCCTCGACGACGGCCGGGTCGCGATCGCCGCGTTGGCGGTCGGCTGCATCCAGGCGTGCCTGGACATGTCCCTCGCCTACGCCGGCGAGCGGCAGACGTTCGGCGTCCCCATCGGGCGCAAGCAGGGCGTGGCCTTCCAGGTCGCCGACCTCGAGGTGATGCTGCAAGCCTCCCGCCTGCTCACCTACCGCGCTGCCGCGATGAAGGACGCGGAGGCCCCGGCCAAGGACTTCAAGCAGGCCGCGGCGGTCGCCAAGCTCTACAGCACGGAGGCCGCGGTGACCGCGACCAGGATCGCGACCCAGGTCTTCGGCGGCTACGGCTTCATGGAGGAGTACCCCGTGACCCGGTTCTACCGCGACGCCAAGGTGCTCGAGATCGGCGAGGGCACCTCCGAGGTGCAGCGGATGCTGATCGCCCGCGGGCTCGGCCTGCCGGTCGAGTAGATCTCGACAGGCTCGATCGCGAACGGGCTCGATGCCGAAGGGGCTCGATCGCCGAACGGGCTCGATCGCCGGGTCGAATCCGCCTCCGGTGAGGCGGCCCTCGCAGTGAATCCTCCGGGGGCCGCAATTGCGAATAGGCCCGCGGGCCGTGGCGCGGTCCGGAATGCGGACCTAGCGGTTAGTTTTGTAGGCGTGAGCATCCAGTGGCGGCGGCGGTTGGAGGAACTTGCGCGGTTCCTTGCCGTCGGCGGGGTCGCCACCCTGGTCTCGCTGTTCCTGTTCAACCTGCTCGTCCACGGCTTCAACCCCGGCAGTGACGCGCCGATGCGCCACCAGGCGGTGCTCGCGTTCATCCTCGCCAACTGCGTCGGCATGCTGATCAGCTATCGGGGCAGCCGTTCCTGGGCGTTCAAGCACCGGGAGACCACGCATTGGGACGGCGGCCGGACGGCGTACTTCGGGATCAACCTCGCCACGATGGCGCTCCCGGTCGCGTGCCTGTGGTTCAGCCGAAGCGTGCTCTCCCTCGACGACCCTGTTGCCGACAACCTGTCGGCCAACGTGATCGGCCTGGTCATGGGCACGGCCGCGCGGTTCTACCTGTTCCGCACCCTGGTCTTCAGCAAGCCGCGGCACCGGGAGCCCGTCGTCAAGTGACGAGTCGTCCGCGCCGAGGCTACTGAGAGACCAGCGGCAGGGCGTCACCGAACGCGCAGACCGTGAGCTGAGCCAGCGCGTCGGCCTCGGACACGTGTTCGGGGGCGTGCATCGCGAGCATCACGTTGAGCAGCATGCCGTGGGCGATGAAGTCACGGACCTGCTCGTCGGTGCCGCCGGTTCGCTTGAGGATCCCGAAGATGCCGGCCATGCCCGCGCGGGCAGCCTCGCCGATCTCGGGGACGCCGCCCGCCGAGAAGCCGTGCATCATCACGAGCAGGAGGTCGCGGTCGTCGACCAGCGTGGCGTACCCCATGCCGAGCCGGTCCCAGTCGGCCTCGTCGTCGGCGTCGAACGGGCCTTCTGCGAGCACCTGATCGAACGCCTCGCCGATCCGGCGGGTGGCCAGCGTGAACACCTCGAGGAAGAGCTCGAGCTTGGTCCCGAAGATCCGGACGACGTACGGCTGGGAGACGTCCGCCTCGCGCGCCACGGCGTCGGTGCTGGTGCCGGCGTAGCCATTGCGGGCGAAGGCCCGGGTGGCAGCGGCGAGGACCAGTTCACGGCGCTCCTCGCCGCCCAGGCGGGACGTGGCGGCAGATTTTTTCGACGGCATGCTTGACATGTTATCACTTGATTACTTAACGTGGTGGCGTAAGTAATCATTCAATGCCTTCTTAGGAGCCCGGATCTCATGACCACCTCGTCCGTCATCTCGCCGGTCGACTCGACCGTGCCCGTAGACGTCGTACCCGTAGACCTCGTCGAGGCCGCCCCGGAACGCCGGCGGGTGCCGCTCTGGGTCGCGATCGTCGCCGCATCGCTGCCGATGTTCATGGCCACCCTCGACAACCTCGTCCTCACCAGCGCCTTGCCCGTCATCCAGGCCGATCTCGGCTCGTCGGTCGGCCAGCTGTCGTGGTTCCTCAACGCCTACACGCTGGCGTTCGCGACGTTCATGCTTCCGGCCGCCACGTTGGGTGACCGGTTCGGCCGTCGCCGCGTCATGCTCGCGGGCATCGCGCTGTTCACGGCCGCGTCGATCGGCTCGGCGCTGAGCACGTCGTCCGAAGCCCTCATCGTCGCCCGGGCCTTCCAGGGGCTTGGCGCCGCCGCGATCATGCCGCTGTCGCTCACGCTGTTGGCGGCCGCGGTGCCACCGGCCATGCGGGCGGCCGCGATCGGCATCTGGGGCGGCGTCTCCGGCCTCGGGGTCGCGCTCGGTCCGGTCATCGGGGGCGCGGTCGTCGAGGGCGTCAACTGGCAGGCCATCTTCTGGCTCAACGTCCCGGTCGCCCTGGTGGCGGTGCCGCTGCTGATCAGGTCGGTGCCGGAGTCCCGCGGCACCTGGAAGTCGCTCGACCTGCTCGGCACGCTGCTCCTCGGAGGTGCGGTGTTCCTCGGCATCTGGGGCATCGTGCACGGCAACGACGACGGCTGGGGCTCGCCGGTCGTCTCTCGGTTCGCTGCTGATCTCGGCCCTGCTGATCCCGGCGTACGTCGTGCACGCCCGCGGCCGCACCGACGCCGTACTGCCGCTCCGGCTGTTCTCCAGCCGTGGCTTCTCCGTCGCGAACGTGATCGGCCTGTTCTTCACGCTCGGCATGTTCGGGGCGGTGTTCCTGCTGTCCCAGTACCTGCAGATCGTGCAGGGCTACAGCCCGCTCGAGGCGGGCGTGCGCACCCTGCCGTGGACGGCGGCGCCGATGGTGGTCGCGCCGATCGCCGGCCTGCTGGCGCCCCGGACCGGCCTTCGCGCGCTCCTGCTCGCCGGCCTGGTCCTGCAGGCGGGCTCGCTGGTCTGGCTGGCGATCCTGACCGAAGGTGGCTACGGGTACTCGTCCTTCATCCCGGCGCTCGCGATGGCCGGTGTCGGCATGGGCCTGACCTTCGCGCCGAGCGCGACGGCGGTGCTCGAAGGGCTGCCGGAGAGCGAGTTCGCGATGGCCAGCTCGGCCAACTCCACCGTGCGCGAGTTCGGAGTGGCCCTGGGTGTCGCCGTGCTGACCGCGGTCTTCCTGGGCAACGGCGGGCAGCTCTCCCCGACCGGCTACACCGGTGCGATCGGGCCGGCGCTCCTCACCGGCGCGGCTGCTGTGGCCATCGCCGTGGTGGCTGCCCTGTTCGCTCCTGGCCGGATGGCCCGGGACTGAGGTTCGCCGTCGTTGCGCACCAATTGGCGCACAACGACAGCGATTTGGGTCCTGCTGACTCGCTTTTCGCACCAATTGGACGGTTTCGACAACCGTCCAATTGGTGCGTCAGCGCGTCCAGAGGTCGGTCCACTCGTGCCCGAGCTCGGCGAGCAGGTCACGCAGCAGCGGAAGGCTGACCCCGACCACGTTGTGGTAGTCGCCCTCGATGCCGGTCACGAACGCGCCGCCGAGGCCGTCGACGGTGAACGCACCGGCCACCTGGAGCGGTTCGCCGGTGGCGACGTACGCCGCGATCTCCTCGTCGGAGACGTCGGCGAAGTGGACGGTCGTCGAGGCGGTGGCGGCGGCGACCTGTCCGGAGGCGGTGTCGTGGACGCTGTGCCCGGTGTGGAGTACGCCGGAGCGTCCGCGCATCACCTTCCAGCGGGACACGGCATCCTCGGGCGACGACGGCTTGCCGAGGGCTCAGCTCGTCGAGCTCGAGGACCGAGTCGCAACCGAGGACCACCGCGTCAGCAGGGACTCCGGGACGTCCGGCCACCGCAGCGGCCTTGAGCTCGGCGAGCTGCAGCGCGAGCTCGGCCGGTGGGAGATCGGTGATCGCGGACTCGTCGACACCGCTGACGACGACCTCCGGTTCGATTCCGGCCGACCTCAGGGTGGACAGCCGTGCGGGGGACTGCGATGCCAGGACGAGACGGGTCACGGAGCGGAACCTACCGCGCTCGGGAACGCGTCGCGGAACGACCGCATGCCGCCCGCGGACTCGGCCGCCAGCATCGCCCGCGCCACCGCCCGCGTCACGCAGTCCGCGGCGACGTCGAGCAGTGCGTGCAGCTCCATCGGCCCGGGCGCGGGTCGCGAACCCGTCGCCAGCGCGAAGACGGTGTCGCCGTCGAACATCGTGTGCACGGGCCGGATCGCGCGAGCCAGGCCGTCGTGCCCGATGCCGGCAACCTTCGAGCACTGGGCCTTGGTGAGGGTGGCATCGGTGGCGATCACGCCGAGGGTGGTCGCGAGGTAGGCGCGTCCGTCCTCGAGGGCAGCCTCCCGGGCCGCCTCCAGCTCGGCGGCGACCGGCAGGCTCAGCTCGGGAAGGTCGCCAGGCAGACAGAACCGGGCCGCGTACAGCTCGCCGTCTGCCGGGTCGACGCAGGAGCCGATCGCGTTGACGGCCACGATTGCGCCGACGACGGTGCCGTCGGCCAGCACCGCGGACGCCGTACCGACGCCGCCCTTGAGGCCACCGGCCCTGGCGCCCGTCCCGGCACCCACGGTTCCCGTCGTGACCTCGTTCGATGCGGCGGCGTAGGCAGCCGCACCGAGCTCGGCGTCGGGCGCGTTGCCGAAGGTGCCGCCGCGTCCGAGGTCGAACAGGATCGCGGCCGGCACGATCGGGACCACCTCACCGGGTCCGCCCATCGGGAAGCCGATCCCGTCCTCGAACAGTGCCCGGGCGACCCCGTCCGCGGCCGCCAGGCCGAGCGCCGATCCGCCGCTGAGCACGACAGCATGCACCCGCTCGACGAGGTTCCGCGGGTCCAGGACGTCTGTCTCGCGGGTGCCCGGCCCGCCGCCGCGCACGTCCACACCGGCGACCGCACCCTCCGGCGGCGGGAGTACGACGGTGGTGCCGGTCAGCCAGCCGGAACCGACACGCTGCGCCTGGCCGACCCGGATCCCGGGAACGTCCGTGATCGAGTTGGTCGGGCCGGCGGGCATCAGATGCGTGCCAGCGCCGCGCGGAGCGGGTCGAGGCCGAGCGAGCCGAGGTCCAGCGCTGACCGGTGGAACGCCTTGAGATCGAAGTCGGCGCCCTGGCGCGCCTGCGCCTCGTCGCGCGCCTCCAGCCAGATCCGCTCGCCGACCTTGTACGACGGAGCCTGGCCCGGCCAGCCGAGGTAGCGCTTGACCTCGAACTGGATCGACGCGTCGTCCAGGCGGGCGTGCTGGCGCATGAACTCGAGACCCAGCGCCGGCGTCCAGGTCTCACCCGGGTGGAAGCCGAACGGGTTGTCGCGTGGGATCTCCAGCTCCAGGTGCATGCCGATGTCGACGATCACCCGGGCTGCCCGGAACGCCTGCCCGTCGAGCATGCCGAGCTTGTCGGCCGGATCGGCGAGGTAGCCCAGGTCGTCCATCAGCCGCTCGGCGTACAGCGCCCACCCTTCGCCGTGGCCGCTCACCCAGCAGAACAGCCGCTGCCAGCGGTTGAGCAGCTCGGACCGGTAGGCCGTCTGGGCGACCTGCAGATGGTGCCCCGGCACGCCCTCGTGGAACACGGTCGTGACCTCACGCCAGGGGGAGAACTCGGTGACGTCGTCCGGCACCGACCACCACATCCGGCCCGGGCGGCTGAAGTCCTCGGAGGGGCCGGTGTAGTAGGCACCGCCGTCGTTGGTGGGGGCGATGCGGCACTCGAGCCGGCGGACGGGGTCAGGGATGTCGAAGTGCACGTCGGCCAGCTCGGCGACAGTGCGGTCGGAGAGGTCCTGCATCCAGTCCCGGAACGCCTCCTTGCCGGCGATCTTGCGAGCCGGGTCGGCGTCGAGGAGGGCGACCGCCTCGTCGACGTCGGCGCCAGCCTTGATCTGGCCGGCCGTGGCCGTCATCTCGTCGTCGAGGCGTTTGAGCTCGTGCCAGCCCCACGAGTAGGTCTGGTCGAGGTCGACGACCGCGCCGAGGTAGCGGCGCGATTCGAGGGCGTAGGCGTCCCGGCCGACGGCCTCGTTGTCCCGACCGACCGGCGCGAGCTCGGTCTCCAGGAACGTCCCGAACTCGGCGAACGCGGCCGAGGCCGCCTGAGCGTGTGGCTCGAGGTCGTTCCGCATCCCCTCCGGGCCGCTTGCCACGAGGTTGACGAAGAAGTCGCCGCCTTCGCCCGCCTGGCCGGTCCAGTTGCGCGTCTGGGCGGCCACCTCGGCGTACTGCCGCCGGGCGACGACGTGCCCCCGCTCGGCCTCCTCACGCAGGGTCGCCCGGTAGCCGTCGAGGACGGCCGGGATGGCGGCCAGGCGAGCGTCGATGTTCGCCCAGGCCTCGTCGCCGTCGGTCGGCATCAGGTCGAAGGCCTCGCGGATCTCGTGCAGGCCGCTGGTGATCACCGACACCTCGGAGCGGCTCCTCCCGGCGTCGATCGTCTCGACGTCCAGGCCCAGCCGCTCCAGGAAGGCGTCGCGAGCCACGGCCTCGCGGTCGTCGGTCGGCGTTGCCGCGGTCACGTCGGCAAGGGCCGCCCGGGTCAGGGACTCACGAGCCGCGAAGCCGTCCGGCGACAGGTCGGGGAGCTCGTGGTCGTGGCCCGCGATCCCGGCGTACGTCGCCACGGTCGGCGCGAGGGCGGCGTACTCCTCGACGAACTGTTCACACCGGGCATCAACGGGACGGGTCACGTGGTCGACCCTAGCCGCGCCCGGCGGGATAGTCCGAGACGAAATGGTCCCCGACACGCCGATGGGAGGGGCCATTTCGTCTCGGACTATCCCGTGGCGTCAGCGAGGCAGGCTGCTGGAACGCCAGCCGTTGGGGCCGGGGGCGCAGTGCGCGCGGACCAGGCGGTGGGGGGCTGACCATTCGGGGGTACGGCGCTTCGGGGTCACCTCGTCTGTGGGCAGCGAGGAGATCACGGTGATCAGGGCCGCCAGCTCTTCTGGCGTTGGGTTGCCCTTGATACTTTCAGGAGTGGTTGCTGTTCGCTTTCGGCTTGCGGATCTGCGTCACGGATCATCGACACGTCGCTACTTTCCTCCTCCGCTTCGCTCCCCCGAAAAGTACCGACGAGTCGATGACTCCGCCAAGAAGCAGGCAATATCCCGCTCGGGCGCTACGCGCCCTCACAGCGGGATGTTGCCGTGCTTCTTGGCGGGCAGGATCTCCCGCTTGGACTTCAGCAGCCGCAGGGCGCGGACGATCTCGATCCGGGTCTCGTGGGGCGAGATCACGGCGTCGATGTAGCCACGTTCGGCAGCGACGTACGGGTTGGCCAGGGTGTCTTCGTACTCGGTGATCAGCTCGGCTCGCTTCGCCTCCGGGTCCGCGGCGTTGACGAGCTCGCTGCGATAGAGGATGTTCACCGCACCCTGGGCGCCCATGACCGCGATCTGGGCGCTCGGCCACGCGACGTTCATGTCGGCGCCGAGATGCTTGGAACCCATCACGTCGTAGGCGCCGCCGTAGGCCTTGCGGGTGATGATCGTGACCAGCGGGACGGTGGCCTCGGCGTAGGCGTAGATCAGCTTCGCGCCCCGGCGGATGATCCCGTTCCACTCCTGGTCGGTGCCGGGAAGGAAACCGGGTACGTCGACGAAGGTCAGCACCGGGATGTTGAACGCGTCGCAGGTTCGGACGAACCGGGCGGCCTTCTCCGAGGCGTCGATGTCGAGCGTGCCGGCGAACTGCATCGGCTGGTTGGCCACGACGCCGACCGGCCGGCCCTCCACGCGGCCGAAGCCGACCAGGATGTTCGCGGCGAACAGGGCGTGGACCTCGAGGAAGTCCTGGTCGTCGAGCACCGCCTCGATCACGGTGTGCATGTCGTAGGGCTGGTTGGGTGAGTCGGGGATCAGGGCGTCGAGCGTGCGGTCGAGGTCGGTGAAGTCGAGGTCCGCCTGCTCGTCGTAGACCGGGGGCTCGTCGAGGTTGTTCTGGGGCAGGTAGGACAACAACGCCCTTGACGTACTCGATCGCGTCCTCCTCGTCGGCACCCATGTAGTGGGCGTTGCCGGACTTGGTGTTGTGGGTGCGCGCGCCGCCGAGCTCCTCCATCGTCACGTCCTCGCCCGTGACGGTCTTGATCACGTCGGGGCCGGTGATGAACATGTTGGAGGTGCCGTCGACCATGATCGTGAAGTCGGTGACCGCGGGTGAGTAGACGTGCCCGCCCGCACATGAGCCCATGATCATCGAGATCTGCGGGATCACTCCCGAAGCGTGGACGTTGCGCCGGAAGATCTCGCCGTACAGGCCGAGCGAGACGACGCCCTCCTGGATGCGGGCGCCGGCGCCTTCGTTGATGCCGATGATCGGGCAGCCGGTCTTGATGGCGAGGTCCATGACCTTGGTGATCTTCTCGCCGTAGACCTCGCCGAGGGAGCCACCGAACACCGTGAAGTCCTGGGAGAACACGCACGCCTGGCGGCCGTCGATGGTGCCGTAGCCGGTGACCACGCCGTCGCCGTACGGGCGCTTCTGCTCGAGGCCGAACGCGGTCGAGCGGTGCCGGGCCAGCTCGTCGAGCTCCACGAACGACCCCTCGTCGAACAAGAGCTCGATCCGCTCGCGGGCGGTCTTGCGGCCTTTCGCGTGCTGCTTCTCGACCGCCTTCGCCGAACCGGCGTGCACGGCCTCGTCGAGGCGGCGGTCCAGGTCCGCGAGCTTGCCTGCCGTGGTGTGGATGTCGATCTCGGGCGTATCGCTCGCGTCTGCGGTCACGTCTGGCCTCCTCGGATGTCCGTGCGCCAATCTAGTGCCCATGACCGATGCCGGCTCACGCCGCCCACCACTGGACGTCGACCGCCTCGTCGCCGGGTCGCCCTGGCCCGTCGAGGTGCTCGACCGGGCCGGTTCCACCAATGCGCTGCTGGCTGAGCGAGCCCGGGCGGGCGCCGACCCGCAGGCACTCGTGGCCGAGCACCAGACCGCCGGCCGAGGTCGCCTGGACCGCACCTGGGAGACGCCGCCCCGAGCCGCGCTGACGTTCTCGGTGCTGCTCCGGCCGGCTGTCGAGGCGGACCGTTGGCCGTGGCTTCCCCTCCTCGTGGGGTACGCCGTGCGCGAGACGCTGCCTGCCTCCGCGGAGGCGAGCCTGAAATGGCCCAACGACGTGCTGATCGGCGATCGCAAGGTGGCCGGCATCCTGGTCGAACGGGTGGAGAGCCGTTCCGGCCCTGCTGCCGTCGTCGGGATCGGGCTCAACGTGTCGACGACGCCGGCCGAGCTGCCGGTGCCGACGGCGACCTCACTGGCGATCGAGCTGGGTGAGGAACCGGATCGGACCGACCTTCTCCT
This sequence comes from uncultured Actinomycetota bacterium, assembly GCA_963719255.1. Lineage (GTDB taxonomy): Bacteria > Actinomycetota > Actinomycetes > Propionibacteriales > Nocardioidaceae > Nocardioides. Next base: position 24,430 of record CAVRBN010000059.1, read on the forward strand.
CGGACTGCTGAACGAGCTGGGTCGCCGATATCGCAGCTGGCTCGAGGGGCCGGGCGAGGACGAGTACCTGAAGGCGTCGTACGCCCGCCACTGCTCGACTCTGGGGCGCAGGGTCCGCGTGGACCTGCCGGGCGGTGGGGTGCTCGACGGGACGGCCACGGACCTCGACGGCTCCGGGCGGCTGGTCGTCGCCGCTGCGACCGGGGAGGTGGCGGTCGGCGCCGGTGACGTAGTTCACGTCCGCGACACCGATCAGTGACATGATTCGGGCGTGGCCATCTCCAGCAAGCTCCTGAACGACGGGGAAAACGTCGTCATCAGCACGCGCACCCACCTGAAGGCGTTGCTGTTCCCGCTGCTCGTGCTCATCGTGTGCCTCGCCGCTCGGGGTGTGGCTCGGAAACCTGATCGGGGACTCAGGCGGAGGGATCGTCCGGCTTGTGGTCTGGGGGCTTCTGGTCGTCGTGATCCTGTGGCTGGTCGTCTGGCCGCTGCTCGAGTGGTTCGCGGCGACGTACACGGTCACCAACCGGAGGCTGATCACTCGGTCCGGCGTCCTGACCCGGCGCGGGCACGACATCCCGCTGGCGCGGATCAGCGACGTGGCCACCGAGCACGGCATCATCGACCGGATGCTCGGCTGCGGCACGATCATCATCAGCGACGCCAGCACCGATGGTTCGGTGCTGCTCAAGGACGTACCTCGGGCCGAGGAGGTGCAGCGGAAGATCAACGAGCTGTTGCACAAGTTCCACGCGGGTCCCGATGACGGCAGCTGAGCGACCAATTCGGCAACACTCCCGCGCCGACCTGGAACGCGTGATCCTGGGTGAGGAGCCGCGGCTGACCGCGCTCGACGTCGCCGAGTCGAGCGGCGCCGAGGTCGACCTGACTCGGCGGCTGTGGCGGGCGCTCGGCTTCCCGGAGCTTCGGGGCGAGATGCTGTTCACCGACGCCGACGCCACCGCCGTCACCACCCTGGTCGGCATCGTCGAAACCGGGATGGTGGACCTGGACACCGCTCTCAACATGACCCGCGCGGTGGGCCAGACCATGGCCCGGCTGGCCGACTGGGAAACCGCCGCCGTCCTTCCCAAACTGCTGCTCAAGGTCGACGACAGCGAAGGGAGCCGCCTCGACGCGGCTGTCGTGCTGCTCAGCCAGATGGGTGGCCCGTTCGAGGAGCTGCTGATCTACGCCTGGCGCCGACATCTCGCGGCCGCCGTCGCGCGCGCCGAGGCGCTCGGCGCCAACGACGAGGAACTCAACACCGCCGAGGTGACCGTCGGCTTCGCCGACCTGGTGTCCTTCACCGCGCTCTCCAACGAGATGAGCGAGGACCGGATCGGTGACCTCGTCGAGATCTTCGAGTCCCGGGTTCACGACGTCATCGCGCAGCACCGCGGGCGGGCGATCAAGAGCCTCGGCGACTCGGTCCTGTTCGTGAACGAGGATCCCGTGCTCGCCCTGGACACCGCCGACGGGATCATCGACGTGATCGGCCGCGACGAGCGGATGCCCGACGTACGGGTCGGACTGGCCTCCGGCTCGGTCGTCGTGCGCCTCGGCGACGTGTTCGGGCCGCCGGTCAACCTGGCTGCCCGGCTCACCACCGTGGCCCGCCGCAACCGGGTGATCATCGACGAGGCGACGGCAGGAATGCTGCCGGCATCGCAGTTCGAGACCCGGAAGATGCCGCCACGCCCGCTCCGCGGGTTCGGGCTCGTGGAGCCGATCACGGTGCGCCGGCACTGACCAGCTGGCCCCTAAAAGCGGAAATTCGTCACCTTTATCCTCCAAAAGGACTATCTTTTTGCGGTTTCGCATCGATGGAGAGCGCTAATTTCTAATCTTTCCCCATGGTGTTAGTGCAGGATGTCCGGGTCGAACCCGATGGGCGCAGGGTGTGGCGCGCCGACCAGGAGATCGTTTTCTCCCGCAAGGAGTTCGATCTCCTGCACTGCCTGATCGCGCGGGCCGGCCAGGTCGTGCCGCGCGAGGACCTCATGCGTGACGTCTGGAACACCACGTTCTTCACCTCGTCGAAGACGATCGACGTCCACCTGGGCTGGGTCCGCCGCAAGCTCGGTGACAACCCGAAGCAGCCCACGCTGATCACCACGGTCCGGGGCAAGGGCCTCCGCTTCGAGCTGTGTCCACCGAAGCACTAGCGCTGTGAAACGTTGCTGGTCACGGCGCTAGCCTGTCCAGCGTGACCGACCACCTCGCCCCCACGCTTGCCGTGATCGGGGGCGGGCAACTGGCGCGGATGATGGCTCAGCCGGCAATCGCCCTCGGGCTGCCCCTTCGGCTGCTCGCGGAGGCCCCGGGAGTCTCGGCCGCCCAGGTCATCCCCGACCACGTCGTCGGCGACTACCGCGACCTGGAGACCTTGCGTCAGGTCACGTCGGGGTGCCCCGTCGTCACCTTCGACCACGAGCACGTGCCGACCCAGCACCTGCACGCCCTCGAGGACTTCGGCATCGCCGTACGGCCGGGACCCGAGGCGCTCGTGCACGCCCAGGACAAGGCGGTGATGCGGGCCCGGCTGTCCGGGCTCGGCATCCCGTGCCCGCGGCACGCGATCGTCACCACGCCCGACGAGGTGGCCGCGTTCGGCTTCCCGGCGGTGCTCAAGACCAGCCGCGGAGGGTACGACGGCAAGGGAGTCTGGACCGTTGGTTCGGTCGCCGAATGCGCGGAGGCGTTCGCGACGGCTTCGACCGCAGGCGTCCAGATCCTGGCCGAGGAGCTCGTCGACTTCCGGCGCGAGCTGTCTGCACTGGTCGTCCGGTCGCCGAGTGGCCAGGCCGCGGCGTACGCCGTCGTGGAGTCCACCCAGGTCGACGGCATCTGTCGTGAGGTGGTCGCCCCCGCCCCCGGCCTGGAGCCGGCGCTTGCCGGTGAGGCCCAACAGATCGCTCTGAAGATCGCCGGCGAGCTGGGCGTCACCGGCATCCTCGCCGTCGAGCTCTTCGAGACCACCGACGGCCGGATCCTGGTCAACGAGCTGGCGATGCGCCCGCACAACACCGGTCACTGGACCCAGGACGGCGCCGTCACCTCGCAGTTCGAGAACCACCTGCGGGCCGTCATGGACCTGCCGCTGGGTTCGCCGTCCGCGCGATCGCGCTGGACCGTGATGGTCAACATCCTCGGTGGGCCCGTCGAGACGGGTCGCCTGTACGACGGCTTCCCGCACGCGATGGCGCGGGATCCCCTCCTGCGGGTGCACCTCTACGGGAAGGAACTTCGCCCTGGGCGAAAGGTCGGCCACGTCAACGCCTACGGCGACGATCTCGATGATTGTCTGGAGCGTGCCCGGCACGCGGCAGCGTGGTTCCGTGGTGACCTCGGAAACGAAAGTGAGTGATTTCGGTGGCTGAGATCGACAGCCCTGTCAATAGCAGGGTCGGCATCGTGATGGGGTCCGACTCGGACTGGCCGGTGATGAAGGCCGCGGCCGAGGCGCTGGCCGAGTTCGACATCGCCTACGAGGCCGACGTCGTGTCGGCACACCGGATGCCGGACGAGATGATCGCCTACGGTCGCGAAGCCGCCGACCGCGGGCTGTCGGTGATCATCGCCGGCGCCGGAGGAGCGGCCCATCTGCCCGGCATGCTCGCCGCGGTCACGCCGCTGCCGGTGATCGGTGTCCCGGTGGCGTTGAAGTACCTCGACGGCATGGACTCGCTGCTCTCGATCGTGCAGATGCCGGCCGGAGTGCCGGTGGCCACCGTCGCGGTCGGCAACGCCCGCAACGCCGGCCTGCTCGCCGTACGCATCCTGGCGGCCGGCGACCCCGGCCTGCGGCAGAAGATGGTCGACTTCCAGGTCTCCTTGCGCGACTCCGCCCACGAGAAGGGCAAGGCCGTCCGCAGCGAGTCGGGCGGACCGCGCAAACTGGGTTTCTGAACGCGCAACCGGCCCCCGGACGCCTCGTCGGACTCGACGTGGCGCGATGTCTCGCGCTGCTGGGCATGGTGACGACGCACGTCCTCGACGAGCGCGAGCCGAGCGGTGGGCTGACGCTCGGGCAGGCCGTCGCCGGTGGCCGAGCCTCGGCGCTGTTCGCCGTTCTGGCCGGCGTCAGCCTGGCGCTGATGACCGGCCGCCAGGAGCCGCTGCACGGCCGGCCGCGGATGGCGGCTGCGGTGGGCCTGGCCGTGCGGGCCCTGCTCATCGCGGCGATCGGCATGGCCCTCGCCGAGGTCGACTCGGGCCTGGCCATCATCCTGACCTACTACGGGCTGCTGTTCCTGCTGGGGATTCCCTTCATCGGGCTGCGCGCTCGGACCCTGTTCGTGCTGGCCGGCGTGTGGGTGGTGGCCGGCCCGGTGCTGTCGCACGTCGTCCGACCGCAGCTCCCGCCACGTGGCTTCGACAGCCCGACGTTCGGACAACTCTCGGACCCGGGACAGCTGCTGAGCGAGCTGGCCTTCACCGGCTACTACCCGGTCGTGCCCTGGCTGGCCTACCTGCTCGCCGGGATGGCGCTGGGCAGGCTGGATCTTCGCGACCGACGAGTCCAGATCGCAGTGGCCTCCGCTGGCGCCGCCCTTGCCGTGACGGCCACCCTGGTCTCACAGGCGCTCACTCGACGGCCGGACGTGGTGCGGGCCCTGCTTGCCGATCCGCCCGACCCTGCGTCGTCTGGGCCCGAGCTGCTCGACGCGATCTCCTCGGGCATGCACGGCACCACCCCGACTGACGCGGCCTGGCAGTGGCTGCTGGTCGTGGCGCCGCACAGCGGCACGCCATTCGATCTCGCGCAGACCATCGGTAGCGCTCTTCTGGTCATCGGTCTTGCCCTGCTGGTCGTTGGCTGCCTACCGGCTGCCGGCCGGATCTTCGTCGCGGTCTTCTTCGGGGCGGGCACGATGACGCTGACCTTGTACTCGCTGCACGTGGTGATGCGGAGCGACGGCGTGTGGCCCGCGGAGACGCCGGCCAGCTACCCCTGGCATCTGCTCGTGCTGATGGGCATCGGCGCCGTGTACGTCGGATCGGCCCAGCGCGGCCCACTCGAGGAGATCGTCGGTGACACCTCGACCCTTGCTGCCAGCCGGCTGCGCAGGCCCTGACGGCGGGGTCAGCCTGGCTCGCTCAGCTGGGTGCTGGCACATCCAGGAAGGTGGGCGTCTCGGCGTGCGCCTGCTCCACAAGCGCCCAGCCGGACGCACCCAGGGTGACCACGGAGACCGGGAAGATGCCGAGGTCCTCGCGCTCGATGTGACGATCCAGCTCATCCAGGAGGGCACGGACCTGGACGTCGAAGTCGGTCCCGTCCGGCGACAGATCGTCGATCGCCGTATCGAAGTGCCGGTGCTCGGCTTCGAGGGCCGAGACCTCGTCGGCGAACTCTCCTTGGCTCCGCAGTGCGGCGAAGATCCCCCGCTCCTCCCGGCGCACATGCGATTCGAGACGGCGGACCAGGTCGATGACCGCGGTCCGTGCCGTGTCCCGATCTCCCGTGCTCATGGCGGTCCGAACCCGGTCCGCGTCGTCCTTCAGGGCGTCGTGCTCGGCCATGAGCTCTCCGATGGCCTCGTTGCCCCGACAACCGCAGTACTCACACATGTCTGGTCACCCTCAAAGACTTGCTCGCCCGGGCGCGGTCCAGCAGAGGCGAAGGTCCC
>CAVRBN010000060.1:0-23124 GCA_963719255.1 uncultured Actinomycetota bacterium
GTCGACGTAGAGATCGGTCTGGTCGGTGTAGTGGCCCGACCCTGGGTGCCCGGAGACGCCGGTCAGGTTGACCCAGCGGGAGTCATCGAGGTTCGCCAGCGAGACGACCATCCGCATCGACGGCGCCCAGAAGACCTCGTAGCCCTCGGCGGCATCCCAGCCGGTCGCGTCGACGATCGCGTTGCCGCCACCGACCATGTAGCCGTCCCGGTTCAGCAGCCTCTCGACCGGCCCGACGCCGGACTCGCCGAGCGTCGCGTTGTGCAGGTTGAGCCGGTGCAGCCGGCCCCAGGTCCACTCGGCCGGGTCGAGCGCCTCGCGCCTGGTCATCTCGTCGCGGGCCGCGAGCATCGCCTGCTCGAGGATCGCATCGCGGTTCTCGATCGCGTCGTCGGTGGTGCGATCGTCCCACCACGGGTTGGCGGGATCCTCCAGCAGGTTGCTCACGACCGACCACCAGCGGCTGCCGCCGTCCGGCCACAGCGACTCGCGCATCTCGTCGTGGAAGGTCATCGCCAACAGGTTTCTCCAGACCACGTTGTAGTACGCCGCGGCGGGTGAGTCGGCGGGCTGGGTGTAGTCCCAGTCGCGCAGGAGCTTCTGACCGTCGCTGAAGTAGCCCTTCGGAAGGTCGAGGTCGAGCAGGTAGGGGACCAGGGTGGGCGCCATCGAGTTGTAGGTGTCCAGCTGGAGGTCCGCCATCTCGTCAACCGAGAGTTCGCCCTCGCCCTCGAGCTGCTTCCGGATCCGCTCCGACCGGTAGCCGTAGTCCCAGTCGGAGGTGAGGAAGTAGGGGTAGGTCCGCCCGATCACCGCCTGGTTGGCGGTGGCGATGAATCCCTCGTCCGGATCGAGCGCGTTGGGCAGCGCCTCGAAGGGCACGTAGGAGCCGGTCCAGTCGTTCTCCGGCAGCCAGCCCGCCGACGGCACCAGCCCGGTGCTGCCGGACTTGCGGATCGGGATCCGGCCGGGTGCCTGGTAGCCGATGTGTCCCGCCGTGTCGGCGTACACGAGGTTCTGCGCCGGTACGCCGAACTCGGCTGCGGCGGCCCGGAACTCAGTCCAGTCGGAGGCGGTGTCGAGCCCGAAGATCGCGTCAGCCGTCGGGGCCGGGGTCAGCGCAGTCCATTGGAGCGCCACCGCGAAACCGTTGTCACGACTCGGACCGTCGGGAGCATCGGCGTTGGCCCCGACAGTGCTCAGGTCCTTGGAGACGTCCGAGAGCAGGGGGCCGTGCCGCGTGGACCGCACGGTCAGGTCGAAGTCCTCGCCGTCGCGCACCAGGATCTTCTCCTGGCGCGTCGTCAGTGGCCGGTACTTGCCGTCGTACAGCCACTTCCCGTCGGCAACCTTCTCCAGGTAGAGGTCGGTCACGTCGGGCCCGAGGTTCGTGAATCCCCAGGCCACGTTGGCGTTGTGACCGATGACGACACCGGGGACGCCTGAGAACGAGAACCCGCTCACGTCGAGCGCACAGTCGGGTGTCACCTCGCGACAGTGCAGGCCGACCTGGTACCAGACACCGGGCATGCTGATCCCCAGGTGCGGGTCGTTGGCTAGCAACGGCATGCCGGTGGCCGAGTGATCGCCATCGACGACCCAGCTGTTGCTGCCCAGGCCGTCTCCCCTCCGGGTGCTCTTCCCGAGGCCCTGTCCGCCGAGCATCGCCGGCACGGACCGGATCGCGCGGTCGAACGCCCTGACCGCACCGACCTGACCGGCGGTGTAGGCGGGGCGGATCGGGTTGCGGGTCTGGCCGGGCTCGGCGTCCTGGTCGAACACGCCGTCCACAACCGCGCCCTGCCCGACGATCGACTGGTGCGCGCGATAGGGGTACGGCGGGTAGAGCGCGTCGATCTGGGCTTGGTCATGGTCCACCGAGAGCAGCGCCCGCGCGACCTCGTCATCCATGTTGCCGCGCAGGTCCCAGGCCATCGCCTTCAGCCAGGCCAGCGAGTCGACCACGGTCCACGGCTCGGGCTGGTAGTCGAGTCCACTGGCCCGCAGCAAGGTGTACTCGACCGAGATCTCCGACGGGCTGTGCTCGTCGAGGTAGGCGTTGACTCCGTCGGCGTACGCCTCGAGCGCGGCCCGGGTGTCCGGCTGGATCAGCGCCAGCTCCTGTTCCGCGACCCGGCGCCAGCCCATCGTCCGGATGGCCTTGTCGGTGTCGAGAGTCTTCTTCCCGAACAGCTCCGAGAGCCGTCCGGCCGTGATGTGCCGCCGAATATCCATCTCGTAGAAGCGGTCCTGCGCGTGCACATAGCCCTGGGCGCGCATCAGGTCACTGGTGGTGTCGGCGTAGATCTGCGGGATGCCGTTGGCGTCGCGGATCACCTCCACCGAGCTGGTCAGTCCCGGGACCTCGATCTCGCCAGACGTCTGCGGCAGCGGCCGGCGGACCATCACAACCGCGAGAACGGTCACGGCCACCATCAGAAGGACGAGGCCCACCGCGACGTACGCCGTCCAGCGGGCGGGTCGGGGCCACTTCCGGAAGCCGTTCCACCAGTTGGGCACCGCGTCATCCTATGGAGGACCACAGAACAAGGAGCAACGCCAGCGGGTTTGTCTGAACGGCAACCACTAGCGGCCGCCCGTTCTGTCGCCACGTAAACTGCTTGCTCGTGCCCACCTATGAGTACGTCTGCACCGAGTGCGGTCACACCTTCGAACAGTTCCAGAGCTTCAGCGACGACGCCCTCCGGCACTGCCCCGAGTGCGACGGCCGCCTGCGCAAGCTGTTCAACGCCGTGGGCGTGGTCTTCAAAGGATCTGGCTTCTACCGGACCGACAGCCGGGCCGACGCTACGACGGCTGGTGCGAAGGGTGGGGCGAAGGACAAGTCCGCGAGCGGCACGTCCGGCGCGGATTCGGGCAGCGAGTCGGGCAGTACGTCGGGCGCAGCTACCAAGGAGTCCTCGTCGGGTGCGAAGGGCGACTCCTCCTCGTCCAGCCCCTCGAAGACCGGCTCGAGCGCCTCGTCTTCAGGTTCCACGTCCTCGAAGGCGAAGTCTTCCTCCGACTGAGTCAGACGGAGCAGGCCATGCCTGTGGATAGCCTCTGCGGGGATCCGGCCTTCGGCCTAGCGTCGGGGCATGCGCACTCTTCGTTTGCGGCTCGGTGCCGCACGACAGTCGATCCGGCGGGCCGTGCTGCTGAGACGCCGGCTGCTGGCCGCTGTCCTCACGGGCGTGGCGGTGCTGGCCGGTCTCCAGGCCACGGCCGCGCCCTCGCCGCCATCGGACTGGGTGGTGGCCGCGGCTCGCGATCTCGATGCCGGCACGGTGCTGACAGCAGACGACCTCACGCGGGTCGCGTTCGCCGACGGCACCGCGCCGTCCGGGGTGACCGCGTCGGACGCAGCCGTCGGCCGGACCCTCGCCGCCCCGTTGCGTCGCGGTGAGCCGGTGACCGACGTCCGGCTGGTCGGCGCCGGGCTGCTTCAGGGATACGACGGCCTGGTGGCCGTGCCGGTGCGGATCCCCGACGCCGACGCCGTGGCCCTGCTGAAGGTCGGCGACCGGATCAACCTGCTCGCCACCGACCCCCGCGGTGGCGGCACCGACACGGTTGCGGTCGACGTACCGATCCTCGCCCTGCCCGCAGCCTCCGACTCGACGTCCGCCGCCGTGTCGACGGCCGGCCTGTCGGGTCGACTGATGGTGATCGGCACCTCGTCGGAGATGTCCGAAACCGTTGCCGACGCCGCCGTGAGCCGGTTCCTCAGCCTGACCGTCAGCCGCTAGCCACGGGTCCAGGGGATGATCGCGCTGCTACGAGATAGTTCGCCGAGCGGAGGCGCAATGACCGATGAGGCTCCCTTCCGGGTGGGACTTCGAGTCGAGAACGTGACCGAGGCCGTCAGGTTCTACGTGGGGCTCGGGTTCGAGGACGCCGGATCGATACCGAGTCCCGATGGCCAGCCGATCATGGCGATCCTGAGACGCGGTGACCTTCAACTGCTTGTCGATGCCTTGACCGGCATGCCTTTCCGGACAGCGCTCGAGAAGGTATGACCAGAACCGGTCCGCGCGGCCTCGGTGTGGTCATCGGCATCGAGGTCGAGAGCGTCGACGCAACCGCGGACTACTGCCGTTCGGCGGGAGCCACGGTCACCACCGCCCCGATCGACGCACCGTGGGGCGAGCGATACGCCGAGTGCCTCGATCCGTACGACTACGCCTGGAAGTTCTTCCAACTGCTGCCGGATCCGCCTCAAGACAGCTTGAGCGCCGCCTACGACAGTTGGTTCGGCTGACGGTCGTCGTCACGCCGGCGGAGATGTCACAAGTTGTTGCGGACGCCTCGGTGAGGGGCCTCCGTCAGCGTCACTCATCAGCCGCTAGCGTATCGGCATGAGTGGATTCAAGAACTTCATCCTCCGCGGCAACCTGGTCGACATCGCCGTCGCCTTCATCATCGCCCTCTCGTTCGCAACTGTGGTCACGACCTTCACCGAGTGGCTGACCGGTCTAATGCCGGACAGCGCCGACGACGTCTTCTCGAATGACGCGCAGAGCTTCGGGGCCTTCCTGAACGCCGTCATCGCGTTCCTGCTGCTCGCCGCGGTTGTCTACTTCTTCGTCGTCGTGCCCTACACGGTGGCCAAGGAGAAGTTCTTCCCCAGCCCCCCGCCGGGGACCCCTGAGGACATCACGCTGCTGAAGGAGATCAGGGACCTGCTCGCCTCGCAGGGGCAGCAGAAGTCCCTCTGACCTGACCGGCTCAGGCGCCCCCGTGGTGCGGAGGCACTTGCTCCTCGAGCCACGCGTCGGAAGCCTCAGCCGCATCGGGAGCGGACTCCTCGCGTTCGTCCTCGGTCGTCTCCGGGAGGACGTCCCCGAACACCGCGGCCAGCCTGCGGCGGCGCGCCCACTCGGACTCTGGCTTCGAGTCCTCAGCGGGCCCGGTTGTGTCGGACTGGGTCGGGTCGGGCTGGTCGCTCACGCGCACAGCCCGTTCGCGTCGGCCTCTTCGGCCTCCTCCGGGGTCGTGTCCCCGTCCGAGGGCGATGTCGTCCCCGAAGGACTGCTCGGGTCGGACGGGTCGTCGGAGCGGGTAGCGTCCCGGCTCGCCTCATCCTCGGCCGAGATCGCGTCCGCGGACAACCGACGGGTCAGCGGCTCGTCGTTGCGGATCTTGTCCCACAGCCGGTCCGAGAGCTCGGTGTTCCACTGGATCCGGTTCGGGTCGGGCTCATAGGCCTCCCAGGGAACCGTGACGAACTCGATGTTGTCCAGGCCGATCGTCCGGAACTGGTTGCCGAGCTTGGCCAGGGACATCACGTTGCCGACCCCGGTGTCGAGGGCGAGCGAACTCGTGGCGGCGTCGAGGAACTTCACCAGCCGGTCGACCCGGGTGAGCGTGCCGGCCGACACGACCCGGGCCGCCATCGATGCAATGAAGGTCTGCTGCCGTTTCATCCGGCCGATATCCGAGCCGTCGCCGAACCCATGCCGCACCCGCACGTAGTCCAGCGCCTCCTGACCCCGGATCTCCTGGGTGCCAGCCTTGAGGTGCATCTGGTAGCGGTCGTCATCGATGGCGTGCGGGACACAGACCTCGACTCCGCCGATCGCGTCGACCATGTCCTTGAAGCCGTTGAAGTCGACGACCACCCAGTGGTCGACCTTGACGCCCGTGAGCGACTCGACCGTCTTCACCGTGCACGCGACCCCACCGACGTAGAACGCGGTGTTGAACATCACGTCGTCCTCCGCAGCGACTTCGCCGTCGTCGGTCTCGCATGACGGCCGGTCCACGACGGCATCGCGCGGCAGACTGACGCCGTACGCGAACTTCCGGTCCGAGGACAGGTGCATCAGCATCGTCGTGTCGGAGCGCGCGCCCCCGTTCTCCATCTGGTCGACGCCCTCGTCACCACCTCGGGAGTCAGAACCCATGACCAGCACGTTGATCGGGTCACCCGGCGCGATCGCGTCCGGCCGGTCACCGAGCTTGTCGTCGATGTTGAGGAACGTGATGTTGCCGTTGAGGTGCCGGTAGAAGAAGACCGAGCCGAGGCCGATCACGAGGGCGACTGCAACTGAGCAGACAAGCAACATGCGTAGGGCGGTGTGCCGCTTCAGGCTGTGGCCGCGGTGCCGGGCCCCGTCGTCCTGCAGTTGCTCCTCGGACACGTGTCGGTGCTTCCTCATCTCTTCGCGAGGTCGGGCGCGCGATAGCACGACCGAGCATGGTCAAATCTAGGGGGATCCCCAAATTGTGCTGCCCAGCACACCGATCCACCAAAATCCCGCGTACGCCGGCCCCCTCCTCAGGGCACCGAATCGACCAGGGGCGACATCGGAACCGATAGGCGAGCCGTCTCCAGTGCGTGACAAGATGATCGCCGTCGCGACCGAGGTACGTCAGCACGGACCTCGAGACGACTCGCCCCAGTAGCTCAGCGGATAGAGCAGCCGCCTCCTAAGCGAAAGGTCGCAGGTTCGATTCCTGCCTGGGGCACAATGTGATGTCTCCGCTCCCGCGCCTGGTGTTCGACGACCAAGGGCGCCGATTCCCTCCGAGTTGGTTGTGAAACTTCGATCCCGGCAACCGTTTCGGAGGGAGCTGGGGCTGACCACGGCCGGCCGGGTCTGCGTCGGGCTCGTCGTCAGCGTTCCGTAATGCCTGCCCGTCTGCAGCTTGCCAGCGGCCGCTCTTCGAGGGTGTCCAATTCCACTCGTACAGGAGCAGCCATGTCATCATCTCGACCCGTCCGAGCCCTCGTCGCAGGGCTGGCCGCCACCATCGCAGGAGGGGTCCTGCTGACAGCCCATCCGGCAGTCGCCGTACCTGGCTTGGTGACCGCACAGCGCACCAGCGTCAGCGACTCGAGCGCCGAGAAGGTCGTCACCGTCCCGTGTCCGACAGGGACGCGGGCCATCGGCGGAAGCGCCGTCATTGGCGGCAGCACCCGCGTCAGGATCAACGCCGAGGTCCCGGATCCGACCAGCTACACGGTGCTGGCCCGCGAGCCCAGGGGCGGCGTCCCGGAGAGCTGGTTTGTCGTCGTGACCGCCCACTGCGCACCGGTGGGGTCGCTACCAGGTCTGGAGTACCGCCGGACCAGCACGGCCTTCGACTCCGGGGACACCCATGGCGCCACGGCCGCGTGCAGCCCAGGGAAGCGGTTGATCGGCGTCGGCGGGTTGATCGACAGCAACGGCCCCGGACAGGACAAGCTCGTCCTCACCGCGGTCCGCCCCTCCACCGACCTCGCGAGGGTCGCGGTGACTGGAGCCGAGGATGAGGGCGGTTACGCCGGCGGATGGCGGGCGAGCGCAGTCGGGGTCTGCGTCACGCCGGTTGCCGGGCAGCAGCTTGTGACCGCCACCTCTGCTGTCAACTCGACCACGTTCAAGCCCGTTGTGGCGGTGTGTCCGCCCGGCACGCGAATCCACAGCGGTGGGTTCGACATCGGCTCCGGCGGCGGCCAGGTCAACCTGACGGCCTCATTCCTCGACTACGACGTTGCCGGTGACCCCAGCCGGCACGGCTTCGAGGCCCAGGCGCGGGAGGACCAGACCGGGTACAGCGGTTTGTGGCGCGTCGCCACGTTCGCGATCTGCGCCAACTGACCCGTCACTACGGGTTGCTGCCGCCGACTCGGCGGCGGCAGCAACCCGCTCGTCAGGCAAGCATGAAGTCTTGGAGCAGGTTCACCCGATGAGCGGATCGGCCGCTTCCCGTAGCGTCGGGGCAACCGATGCTGAGGAGACGGCGATGGGGATCTACGGCGAGCGGATACTGCCACGAGTCATCAACCTGGCCTGCGGGATGGCCTCCGCGAACCCGCTGCGGGAGCGAGTGTGCGGCGGTCTCTTCGGCGAGGTCCTGGAGATCGGGTTCGGATCGGGGTTGAACGTCCCGTTCTACCCGGCCACGGTCAGACGTGTCGCTGCCATCGAGCCCTCTGACCTCGGCTGGAAGCTGGCTGGCAAGCGGGTGGCCGCGAGTCCGGTGAAGGTGGAGCGCTCGGGCCTTGACGGGCAGTCGCTGGCGTTCGCCGACCACAGCTTCGACTGCGCCGTGTCCACCTGGACCATGTGCACCATCCCGGACCTGCCGGCCGCGCTCGGAGAGGTACGACGAGTGCTGCGTCCCGGAGGAACCCTGCACTTCGTCGAGCACGGGCTCGCGCCGGACGCATCCGTGGCCCGCTGGCAACACCGGATCGAACCCCTCCAGAAACGCCTCGTCGGAGGCTGTCACCTGACCAGGCAGATCGTCGACTCCGTGGAGCGGGCCGGGTTCACGATCAAGGAGATCGACAGGTTCTACGAGGAAGGCGCCCCCAAGGTGATGGGTGCCGACAGCCTCGGCGTCGCCGCCAGCTGAGACGCCCATCGGTTGAAGGGTCGCGCGGTCAGGCTGGCGCTCCCGCCGAGACGAGGTGCAGAGTCATGGACGTGGACATCCCCCGCGTGGCTGGGTCGCTGGACGAGCTGATCGCCGGCGCCACCGATCGGCAGCGGCTGCGTCCGGCAGACGCCCGGTCCGGCGCCACGTTCGAGCGCCTACTGATCGACGGCCGGAGGTACTTCCTCAAGGTGTTGTCCGCCGAGACGGACTGGATCATGCGGGTCACCGGAAACACCACACACTGGGAGTGGACGGTCTGGGAGGCGGGGCTGTACGACGAGGTGCCAGCCGAGATCGACCACACGATGGTGGCGATGGCGTTGGACCGGACCCGACCCGAGACGCGGCTGGCGATGCTGATGACCGACTGCGCCGACGACCTGGTGCCACCGGGGGATGTGGTGCTCCCCGCGGACCAACATGCGCGCTTCGTCGAGCACCTGGCGGCCATGCACGCCGCGAAGCTCGGCTGGACCGACACCCTAGGACTGCAGGAGCTCGACCGACGATTCCTGTACTTCGCACCCGAGACGATCGAACCGGAGCTCGACGTCCCCGACGTGCCGGGACCGCTGCGGGTCGCGGACCAGGGCTGGGCCTTGCTTCCGAAACGCTCTCCCGACCTGGACTCGCTGGTCCGCCGGATCCACGCCGATCCAGACTCCTTGGCCGAGGCGATGCGCACGACCCCGTCCACGTTCGTGGCCGGCGACTGGAAGCTGGGCAACCTCGGCTCTCGGCCCGACGGCCGCACGATCGTCCTCGACTGGGCCTATCCCGGTCAGGCACCCCCGTGCTGGGAACTCGCGTGGTACCTCGCGCTCAACCGCAGCCGACTCCCCGAGGCCAAGGAGGCCACCATCGAGCGGTACCGGCGTGGCCTGGAGCAGCGGGGGGTCGAGACGGGCGACTGGTGGGACCGGCAGCTCGGACTCTGCCTGGTGGGGATCATGGCGACGTTCGCCTGGGAGAAAGCCGTCGGCGACGACGACGAGCTGGCCTGGTGGACCTCAACCGCCCTGGCGGGTGCCCGATGGCTGGAGTGAGCCCGGACCCGGTGCGTGGCGCCTACCGGGGCGCCGCCGACGCGTGGGCCCAAGACGCGTCCTTGGCCTACGTCCCCCTCGCCCGACACCTGCTGGGCCGGCTCGAGGGACGGCTCCCGGGTCCTTCGGCGCTGGACGCCGGAGCCGGCACCGGCGCCGCCGGTGACCTCCTCCGGGAACTCGGCGCCACGGTGGTGTCGGTAGACCTGGAGCCGGACATGCTCCGGCATCGGCTCCGGGCGCGGGGGCACGTGCTCGTCGGTGACGTCGCTCGACTCCCCCTCCGGTCGCGTCTCTTCGACGTGGTCGTGGCCGGGTTCGTGCTCAACCATGTGGCCGACCACGTCGCAGCCTTGCGCGAGCTGGGTCGCGTGACCCGGCCGGGCGGCGTACTCCTCGCGTCGGTGTTCGGCAACGAGCGTTCCGCCTTGAAGGAGGTCGTCGACGACCGCCTCCTGGCCTTCGGCTGGTCGCCGCCGGAGTGGTACACCGCCGTGCGTGAGCGAGCGGACAAGGTCGGCACGGTCGAGCGCTTCGAGGCCCGAGGCCCGCTCGGCCGGGCTGGCCGCCAACGTCCGGTCCGCGGCGGTCGACGTCGGACTGGACACGCCGGAGCTGGTCGTGCGGTACCGACTGTCCATGGCTCACTGCCGGGGCTTCGTCGCCGGGTTGCCCGACGACGTACGGCGGGCGCTGGTGAGCGAGGCCGTGGCGGCGGTCGCCGCGACGCACGAGCCGTTCCGGCCCGTAGTGCTCGAGCTGCTTGCCAAGGTCAGCTAGCGCGTCAAGGGGTCAGCACGTAGAACCTCATCATGTCGTGCTCGATCGGGGCGACCTCGACGTTCGAGAAGCCGGCCTCGGTCGCGTAGCGGCGCAGGGTGTCGGGCCGGAACAGCGCACCGGTTGCGGCCGAGTCGGGCTCGGACATCCCGACCGGGAGGCAGTGCAGGACGCTCGCGGCACCCAGGAACCGCTCGAAAGGCGACCCGTTCGCCGCGAACGACTCCTCAGCCTTCTCGTCCATCACCAGCACGACCCCTCCGGGCCGCAGCGCCTGACGCAAGCTGGCCAGCGCCTCCACCGGATGACCCAGGTCGTGCAGGCTCTCGAAGAAGAACCCCACGTCGTACGACGAGGGCAGCTTCGGGGCGTCCGCCTGCTGGACCTCAAACCGGGCCCGGTCGGTCAAGCCGGCCTCGGCTGCGTTCATCCGGGCGTCCATGATCGAGGCCTCGTCGCTGTCCACACCGAGCACCGTGAGCCCGGGATAGGCGCCTGGCGAGGGCGATTCCCGACCAGCCCACGCCGCAGCCGACGTCGAGAGCCTGCGCCCCGTCGTGGCGCAGTAGCCGATCGACCGCCGGGACTGTCGGAAGCCACTCCTGGACCAGCTGTCCGAGGAACCCGCCCCGGTTGAACATGCCTTGGCCGACGCGCACGTCGTCGCCGTACTCACCGAAGCTGACACCGTTACCGCCGCGCCAGGCTTCGAGCACCCGCGGCAGGACGGCGCCGCAGCCACCGCCGAGCAGGGCCATCGCACCTGCGTACACGGGGCTGTCCTCGTCGAGCAGCGCCAACCGCTGCGGCGGGGACAGGTGGAACCGCCGGAGTGCGGGATCCGGGGCGTCGATGACCGAAACCAACCCCGCGATCGCCTGCTGCTCGAGCCACTCCTGCACGTATCGTGCCCGGATCCCGGTGACGTGAGCCACCTCGGCCGCCGTGCTGGGCTCGGTGAGTGCGGGGTAGAACCCGAGCTTGATGCCGAGCCAGACGGTGCTCACCTCCATCGTGCCGAGCGTGGCCTCGAACAGCCGTTCCGTCAGGGCGCCGGCCTCTTCCATCGCTGCGGCGTCCGTGGTCTCGTCAACGTCCGTGGTCGTCATGTTGCCCTCCTGGTTAGGTTTGCTTCTCTTGCCAGGAAGGCGTGGGGTCGGGCCTCACGATGTGGGTCAGAACCGCCAGGCCTGCGGCTGCTCCGGGGAGTAGGAGCAGAACGTCCCGGTCCGCACCGAGGCCCGCAGGTGTCGGCCCAGATCCGGATGTCCCTCCTCGATCCGCTTGATCGCCTCACGGATCCGCCAGGTGACGGTGGTCCGGGCCCGCTCAGCTGGATCGCCGGCCCTCCGGATCCGGCCGCCCAGTCCGTAGGCTGCCGCGAGCTCGGCGACCAGGAACTCCTTCTCGATCCGGGCGCGGTCGACCGCGGCGTCGTCCGACGCCTGCTCGGCCGCGGCAAGGTCGTCCTCGAGCTCCTCGAGACGCCGGCGGTACGCGTCCCGGGCACTGGCGTCGAGGACCTCGCCCGCGTCTCCCGCGCTTCCGGCGGGCACGTCGGCGGGTCGGCCGCGATTGGCCCCTGCCGGGGCGCCGGCAAGGTCGAGGACGTGCACCTCGGAGCCGGGACGCGCCAGCAGCACGGCGAGGTCGGCCATCCCCTTGAGGTGCTTGAGGGTCG
This sequence comes from uncultured Actinomycetota bacterium, assembly GCA_963719255.1. GTDB lineage: Bacteria > Actinomycetota > Actinomycetes > Propionibacteriales > Nocardioidaceae > Nocardioides. Next base: position 11,878 of record CAVRBN010000060.1, read on the forward strand.
CGTCCGTGCCCCGGAAGGACACTTCGTAGAAGTCGCCCGCGCGGCGGAAGACTCCGGCGACCTGCTCCGGTGCGGGCTCCGCGGGCAGTTCGTCGAGCAGGCCCGAGATCAGGGCTACCCGTTCGTGGATGCCCATCGCGGCGTACGCCTCCCGTGCCGACATCAGCAGATCGCGGCGCCGAGCGGCATCACCCGGGGCATCCCGGCGAGCCAGCAGACCGGCCTGCATCCAGTCGGTGTGCGCGACTGCGAGCCACGCTCCGAAGGCGGCGTTGGCAGCCCGGGCCCGTTCGAAGTGGCGTTGGCCCTCGTCGTACCGGCCCTGGAGGGTGGCGAGCGCACCCAGCGCCCGCTCCACGGAGCCGTGCGTGCCGGCGGCGATGCCGTCGATGGCGAACCGGTGCGCGTACGGGAGCAGGGCCTCGTAGACGGGTGCTGCGTACCTTCCTTCGTCCTGCCCCTGCCACAGCGAGGTGGCGACGTGGCACAGGTTGGAGACGTACTCCGAGTCCCGCGGGAGCCGGTCGAGCGCCTCGTCCATCCGCTCCGCGGCGGCCTGCCGTACGGCGTCGGGCTGACCTGGAAACAGCCCGAGCACCACCCCACCGTCGGGAGTCAGCTCAGCCAGATCGCCGATCCTCTTGCTCAGCTCAGCGAGCTTCGCCGCGGCCCGGAGGCGTTCGACGGCGACCCACAGCTGCTGCACGAACGCGAGCGTCTCCGCGTTGCGGCTCTCCGCCTGGCGACCGATCCGGGCCACCTCTCCCGCGCACCGGAGCAGCTCGTCCAGGTCGCCGGACAGGTGCGCTTCGAAGCCTTCCCACAGGGGGAGGTACCAGGCGTACAGCGGCTGGCCGACCTGTTTCGCGACCCGCGAGAACGTCCGGATGTCCGCCGCCGCGTCCGTTCGCCGACCCTGTTCGAGGAGCGCGACCACCCGCAAGCGCAAACCGAGGAGCTCGAGACCGCGGTCTCCGGCGGCTCGCGCCAGCTCCACCACCTCACCGGATTCCTGCGCCCGCCGCTCGGCGTCGTCCGGTCCAGCAATCGCGTCGCAGTGGGCGGCCAGCGCGTGCGCGACCGTGCGTGGCTCACCAACGCGACGGGCCATCGCGACCGCGCTCTCGGCGAGCCCGTGGCGCCGGTCTTCGTGGTCGGTGAACGAGACTGCGACCGAGAGCCGGGCCAGCAGGTCCGCACGAACGGCGGAGTCAGCCTCGGGCAGTCGGGTGAGGGCTTCGTCGAGGAGATCGATCTGCACCTGGTCCCACAGCCTGACCTCGAACCCCGACAACCCTGCAGCGACGCCGAGCGCGGCCCTCGCGAACTCCTCGGCGTCGCCGGCCGACCGGGCGAGCTCTGCCGCAGCCAGGTGGACGGTGCGGGCCTGGTCCAGGTCCCCGCACGCCAGCAGTGCCTCGCCATACCCGACCAGCAGCTCGAAGCGCCGGGGCGACACGGCGTCGACGAGGTCGAGTGCCTGGGCAAAGTGCCGCGCCGACTCCTCATATGCCTGAGCCTGGAAGGCGGTGCGGGCCGCCCGCTCCCCCATCGCCACCGCGTCGGCAACCGACCCCAGTGGCAGGGCCAGGATCAGGTGCTGAGCAATCTCGGCCGCCTTGGTCGGGTCGGCCACGAGCAGCGGAGTGAGCAGGTCAGCAACGTCAAGGTGGATCTCGCGGGATCGGCGTGCCGGCAGCGCACTGATCAGCCCGTCCCGGATCAGCGGGTGGGCAATCTCGACGCGGCCGGACCCGATCGCGACCAATCCCGCCTCGGCTGCCTCGTCGACGTCGCCGACGATGGCCTCCGGCTCCCGGCCGACCAGTCGAGCGATCACGTCGAACGAGGTCGCCGTACCGGCCACGGCCGCGACCGACAGCAGGTCTTGGCAGGACTGGGAGATCCGGGCCAGGCGCCGGCGGATGATCGCCTGCGCCGTGCCGGGCATCGCTTCCAGAACCGCCTGGGTGCCGCGGTCGCGTGCCAGCCGGCTGAGCTCGGTGACGAACAGCGGGTTCCCAGCCGTCCGCTCCGTCAGCCGGGTAGCCAGGCCGGCGCCGACGTCAATGCCCCCCGTGGCGGTGACCAGCTGTGCGACCGCCTCGCTGGCCAGTCCGCGGACCGCGATGTGGTCGGCACGGGTGGCGATCTGGGCGGCGAGCGCGGCGAGCTCGGTGTCGGCGGCGAGCTCGTGGTCGCGCCAGGCGCCGACCACCAGGACGGGCAGTCGGGCGATCGTGCTCTCCAGGAACTGGAGCAGCCGCAGGGACCCCGGATCGGTCCAGTGCAGGTCGTCCAGCAGGAGTACGACGGGCCGCTCGTCGGCCAGACCTGTGACCACCGCGGCGAACGCGTCGAACAAGGGGAACCGAGCTGTCGTCCCCTCTTCGGCCGGAACCCGACCATCGACCCCGAGCTCGGGCAGCAGCCCCAGCGCGGCCCGGACCCGCGGGCCCCAGGCCACCTCCAGCTCGGCCGCCGGGCGCCGCGCCGTCGCCTCCCGCAGCACCTGCGTCCAGACCCAGAACGGCGGCGTGCCCGGGTCCTCCCAACCCGAGCCGTGCAAGACCGTCGCTCCCTCGGACGTAGCCTCACGGTCGAGCTCGGACAGCAGCCGGGTCTTGCCGATCCCGGCCTCGCCCGAGAGCCACACCACGCGGCCAGTGCCCGACTGCGCGGCGGTGAGATGCGCCCGCAGGCGCGCCCAGATGCCGTCCCGTCCGTAGAGCGACGATTCCCGCCGAGGCTCCGGCGGAGGGTCTGGACCTCCAAGAGCCGTGGTACGGGTCATCGGTATTCGGGGTTCTCCCAGTCGAAGCGGGTCCCGTCGTTCCAGGCCGAGCGCTGGTTGCCGTAGCCCGGGACCCCGCCAGCGTCCTTGAGCATCTTGGCCAGGTGCATCAGGTTCCAGGTCATGAACGTGGTGTTGCGGTTGGTGAAGTCGTTCTCGGGACCACCGCTGCCGGGATCGAGGTACGACGGGCCCGGGCCGGCCTCGCCGATCCAGCCCGCGTCGGCGTTCGGCGGGATCGTGTACCCGACGTGCTGCAACGAGTACAGGACGTTCTGCGCACAGTGCTTGATGCCGTCCTCGTTGCCGGTGATCAGGCAACCGGCGACCCGGCCGTAGAACAGGTACTGGCCCTTGTCGTTGAGCAGCGAGCTCATCGAGTAGATCCGCTCGATGAACTGCTTGGTGATGCTGGAGTTGTCGCCCAGCCAGATCGGCCCGGCGACCACCAGGATGTCACTGCCGAGGATGCCCGGAGACAGATCCGGCCAGGCATCGGTCGCCCAGCCATGCTCCCGCATGTCCGGGTAGACACCGGTCGCGACGTCGTGGTCGACGAACCGGACCTGGTCGACCTCGATGCCGTGCTTGCGCATGATCCCCGCGCTCGCGTCGACCAGCCCCTGGGTGTGGCTGGGCTCCGGGCTCCGCTTCAGGGTGCAGTTGACGTACGTCGCCTTCAGGCCGGTGAAGTCCCAATCGCTCATGAGAGAACTGTCCTCGGCGCCGCCGGAACGTTACACATGGATTCGGCGCGCGGTCGGCCAAGCTTCGACTGAGTCAGCGAACACTGCGTTCCTGCGTCGGCTCCTCCTCGACGGTCAGGGCGACGGCCAAGGCCGGGAAGAGCAGGACCGAGACCAGGCCGGCACAGACCAGGCCCGTCGCCGTGTCAGTGTTCATCCGCCCGGTGAGCGTCCCGATCTGGGTCGCGGCCACGATGAACGGCAGGCTGGTTGCCTGCAGGAGTCCGGCCGCCACGGAGCCGGCCCGGCCCAGGCGCCGCACGTACAGCACGGCGGGCAGGCCGCGGGCGAGCAGCAGCACCACGACGTACACCGGCAGTCGTAGGAGCTGTTCGGGAGAGTGCACCAGCCCCGAGACATCGAGACGCATGCCGCTGGCGATGAAGAAGACGGGGATCAGGAAGCCATAGCCGATCGCGTCGAGCTTCAGGCGGAAGTGCGGGTGGGTTGATGCGTCGCGGTCGAGGACGGCCACCGCCGCGCCGGCGAGGAAGGCACCCAGGATGCTCTCGAGGCCAAGTCTCTCGGCGACCACCGCGAAGGCGATCAGCAGCACCATCGCAGCGCGTACCCGGATCTCGGCGGTGGTGTCCTGAAGCCGCACCAGCACACCGCCGAGGCTCATGTTGCGTGCCGTGGTCGCAACCGCCACACCAACCACCGCCACGATCCCCGCGAACAGGGCGAACAGCAACAGCTGCGATCCGGTGCCCTTGCCGTCGGCGGAGAACAGCAGCGACAGCAGGAGTACGGCGGCGAAGTCGGCCAGGGAGGAGGCGGCGATCGTGGTCTGCCCGAGCGGTGTGTCCAGACGGCCGGCGTCCTTGAGGACGGCCACCACCAGGCCGAGGGAGGTGGCCGACACCGTCACTGCGAGCAGCAGCGGGTCCTTGACCCACCCGGCAGCGGACAGCGAGAGGCCGGCGCCCCACCCGATCAGCAGGGACAGCGCGAAGCCGGTCGCGGCCAGGGGCAACAGGCCACCACCCAGCGCGCGGACATCGACCTCGAGTCCGGCGAGAAACAACAGCATCGCCAGGCCGAGGAGCGCGACGATCTGGACCGAGAGGTCAGGCTCGAGCCACCCGAGCGCTGAGGGGCCGACCGCCACCCCGAGGACGATCTCGAGGACCACCGCCGGGATCCTCAGCCGTGGCGCGAAACCCAGAGCCAGTGGCGCCAGCAAGGCGATGACGAGGACGCCGAGCAGGTTGCCGAAGTCGATGTCGGGCATGGGCCCTCAGTCTCGACAGGACGCGATCTGTTACGTCGCCTTCCAGCCCCGGAAGGCGTCCAGCAACCGGTCGAGCGCCACCGGGTCAACGGCCTCCGGCTCGATCCTGCCGACCCGGCGGATCGTCTCGCGGAACTGTTCGAGGTAGATGTCGCAGCCGGGACATTGCGCTGCGTGCAGTTCGAAGCGGCCCTCTGTCTCAGCATCCATGGAGCCCTCGAGGTAGTCGGTGACCAGCTCGACGAACCCCTCACATGTCATCGGGTTCACACCGAGGCCCCGCCGACGTAGAGCACTTCGAGGCCGGCGCGCACAGCGGCCCGGGCCCGGTGCAGCAACACCCGTTGGTTGGCCGGCGTCAGCTCGAGGAGCGTGCAGACCTCGTCGGCGGAGAAGCCGTGCACGTCGCGCAGGAAGATCACCACACGCTGCCGTTCTGGCAGGGCGGCGATCAACGTGCGCACCTTGTCGTCGGTGTCGGCGGCCACCGCGGCATCTTCGGGGGACGGCCACTCGAGGGGGAAGGTCTTCCACCCGCCGGGATAGGGGTCCTCCGGCCCGCGGAAGCGGTCGGGATCGACGGTCGGCTCCCGGCCCAGGCTGCTCAGTGGAACGGCCCGCTTCTCGCGCACGCCGCGGGTCTTGGCGATGTTGGTGAGGATCCGGAAGGTCCAGGTGCGGAGGGAGGACCGGCCTTCGAAGCTGTCGATTCCTCGGAGTACTCCGAGCCAGGCGTCCTGCACGACCTCTTCGGCGGAGGCGTCGGTGGAGACGTGTGCCCGCGCGACCCTTGTCATGACCGGAGTCCAGGTCTCCACGAGCTGCCGAAACGCCTCCTCGTCACGAGACCTGAGGGCCTGCACGAGGCTTGCGTCGTCCACGGGATCTTCATAGCAGGGCTGCGTCCTGCTGAACACAGAGAAGGGCAGGCCCGGCGGTTACGAACAACTTACGGAACGCGTCGTCGAGCTGCTCGCGTCGGTCAACGCGGATGCCCACCGCTCCACACAGCTCGGCGTACGCCGCCCAGTCGGGGTTGGACAACGAGGTGTGCCACACCGGGAAGTCGCCGGCGACCTGCTCCTTCTCGATCTTTCCGAGAGCGTTGTTGTTCAGCAGGACGTGCTTGACCGGGATGCCGTACTTCACTGCGGTGTTGAGCTCCATCGCGTACTGGCCGAAGCCGCCGTCCCCGGTCACCGCAACGATCGGGCGCGACGGGTCGGCAGCCCACGCACCCATCGCCGCCGGGTAGCCGAAACCGATGGAGCCGAGGTACCCGGACATCAGCACCGGCTGGCCCTTCGACTCCAGGTAGCGGCCGAGGGAGTACGCGTGGTTTCCGACGTCGACCGCGACGACGGCGTCGGCCGGCAAGTGCTCCGACAGTGCTGCGAAGACTGCAGCCGCAGACACGCCCAGACCGCGGTCGTCGTCCACCCGTCGTTGCTTCTCCGCGCGCCACAGCGACCAACGAGCCGCGACATCGGCTCGCTGGTCCGCGGCCTTCGCCGGTCCGGTGGCGTCGTCGAGCGCCTGCAGGGCGAGCGCGGCATCGGCGAGGATCGGCACGGTCACGGCATGGAAGCGACCGATGGAGCCGGGCTCGTCGTCGATCTGGATGATCGGCTTGTACGACGCGATGCCGGTGTGGTTCGAGAACGACGCACCCACCACGACCAACAGGTCCGACTCGTTCATCAGCCAGCTCGCGACGGGGGTACCGCTCCGGCCGAGGACGCCCGCTCCGAGCGGATGGGTGTCGGGGACCAGACCCTTGGCCTTGAACGTGGTCAGCACAGGCGCACCCAGCCGTTCGGCCAGGGCGACGAGCTGTTCCATTCCGCGGCGAGCGCCATGGCCGACCACGAAGACGGGTCGTCTCGCGTCGCGCAGCAGGGTCGCAGCCGCGTCGACGGCCTCGGTGTCGGGCCCTATCTGCCGGGTGCTGAACCGCCCTGCGGGCTTGGCCGCCTCAGCTTCGGAGGGTTCCTCCTGCACCTCGTCGGGGAGCACCAGGTGCGCGACTCCCCGGCGGTCGATGGCGTGCTTGACCGCGAGCGAGGCAAGCTCGGCGTGGTCACTTCCGGACTGGACCGTGGTCGTCGAGACCGCGACATCGCGGAAGACCGCAGACAGGTCGAGGTCCTGGAACGCTCCCCGACCGATCACCTTCGAAGGCACCTGGCCCGAGATCGCGATGACCGGGGACTGGTCGAGCTTCGCGTCGTACAGGCCGGTGAGCAGGTTGGTGGATCCGGGTCCGGCGATCGCGAAGCACGCGGCCGGACGCCCGGTGAGCTTGCCGTAGGCGCTGGCCGCGAACGCCGCCGCACCTTCGTGCCGGATGCCGATGAACCTCAGCTCGCCCCGCTCCTCGGCCCGACGCATCGCGTCGGCGAACCCGAGGTTGGAATGGCCCACCATGCCGAAGACGGTGTCGACACCGTGGGCGACCAGGGTCTCGACGAGCACGTCGGACACCGACCGTCGGTTCGGCTTCTGCGCGGGGAGGCTGACAAAGACGCCGTCCTCGCGCTCGGTCACGTCGTACGCCGCGACTGCGTCGGTGAAGCCCTCCGGCGGCTTCCCGGTCAGCGGGTCATAGTCGTAGCCGTGCCACGGACAGCGCAGCCAACCGTTCTCGATGGAGCCCTCGCCCACCGGTCCGCCCTGGTGCGGACAACGGTTCTCGAGTGCGCCCAGCCGACCGCCGCAGCGGGTCAGCGCCACAGAACGACCATCGACCACCGTGCTGCGCACCCGCCCCTCGTCGGGGACGTCGTTGGCCGGGACCTCGTACCAGTCGTTCTTGCTCATCTGTAACGCTCCTCTGCCTCGCGCGACTCTTCATCCGTACAGTCCCGTCGAACCCCGCAGCGTTACGGAGCCTCCATGTCCGATCTCGAGACCACCAGGCTGTCCTTGCATGCCGTCGCAGAGCTGCTGCTGGGCGGCCCGCAGTACGAGCAGAGCAAGACCATCCACCTACGGGTGACCCCGGGCGGTTTCGGCACCGTTGCCGCCCCCGCCGTGCGAGTGCAGGGAGAGTCGGTTGTCGTCGACGGCCGGGCGGTACCGCTGAGCGGACGCACGGTGGCCGAGGTCGCGGCCGACGCCGGGTTGACAGCACGGTCACTGGACGACGTCTACTCGGGAGGCAGCGGGCTGACCGAGGACTACACGCTGACGGTGGACGGGGCCTGCGCGGCCGAGTTGGCGGAGGCGTTCCGCGTCGGAGACGAGGCGCTGGCGGAGTTCGCACCGGACGCGCAGCGGGTGCTGTGGCCCGAGCACTTCGACCTCGGCATCACGCTGGACCGCGTGAACTACGGCGTCTCGCCGGGCGACGCCGACATCGGCGTCCCCTACGCCTACGTCGGCCCCTGGACCACCAGCGACCTGACCGGCCCGTTCTGGAACACGTCGTTCGGGGCGGCCCGCCCACTGAGCGAGGTCGATGACCTGCTCGGCTTCTTCACCGAAGGAAAGCGGCTGACCGACCTTGCGGTCAGCAAACCTAGGCGAGGTCGGAAATCAGGTCGGCAGGTGCACCAGGAAGCGGCATCCCGGCGCTTGGTTCTCGACCGCGACCCGCCCACTGTGCGCTTCGACGATGCCCTTCACGATCGCCAGGCCGAGTCCCGCGCCACGGGCCGAGGAGGGTTCGCCGGGTTCTGGAGTGCGGGCCGGTTCGCCCTGCCAGGCGACGTCGAAGACCCGAGTCATGTCCTCATGCGACAATCCCCCGCAACCATCGATGACGCTCAACTCGACCCCGCCGGGAACCGACCGGCCATGGATCTCGACGACGCCGTCGGCGGGCGTGTGCCGGATCGCGTTCACGACCAGGTTCGAGACCACCCGCGAGATCCCGGCCGGGTCGGCCGTCACCGCGATGCCCTCCTCGACGCTGCCCCCCAGCCGAACCCCGTGCTGTCTGGCCAACGGGTCAGCAGCCGCGATGGCCTCACTGACCAGGTCGCCGAGTACGACGGGCTCCGGGCGCAGCATCAGGACTCCGGCATGGATCCGCGACAGTTCGAAGAGGTCGTCGACCATCCGCACCATCCGGTCAACCTCGATCCGGATCTGGCGGTGGTAGCGGGCCGGGTCCTCGGCCAGGCCGTCCTCGAGCGCCTCGGTCATGGCCCGCATCCCGGCGAGCGGCGTACGCAGGTCGTGGGAGACCCAGGAGATCAGCTCACGTCGCGACTCCTCCAGCCGCGCTTCGCGCTCGCGGGACTCCGCCAGCTTGCGACTCGTCCGGGCCAGTTCGTCGGACAGGGCCTGGAACTCGGCCGGCCCTCGGACACTGGACCGGAGCTGCCCCTGGTCGCCGAGCAGGCGGGCGTCGTCACGCAACGACCGGGACCAGTGCGCGAACGCCTCGCCCACGGCCATCGCCACGGCGAGCGCGACCACTCCGGCGACGAGGCTGACCCACAGGACGACCCCGAAGTCGTGGTCGGAGAGGAACATCGCCCGCGCCGTCCCGACCAGCCCCGCGGTCATCGCGCCTACCGCGACGACGGCGACGGCCGCAGTGATCCAACGTAGAGAGCGGTGTCGCACCGTCCAGGCAAACAGCAGACCCAGCACACCGACACCACCGGACCACGCGGCGGCGATCAGGACGACCTGCAGCGCGGCGTTCATGCCGCCGCCTCCCATCGGTAGCCGACACCCCACACCGTGACCAGCCGGACCGGACGGGTCGGGTCGGCCTCGACCTTCTCCCGCAACCGGCGCACGTGCACGGTCACGGTCGACTGGTCGCCGAACGACCAGCCCCACACCTGTTGAAGGAGCTCGTCGCGCGAGTACGCCACGCCGGGGTTGGCCAACAGGAAGCGGAGCAGGTCGAACTCGCGCACGGTCAGGGCCAGGACCTGGTCGCCGAGCGTGGCGACGTGCGAACCGGTGTCGACGACGAGGTCGCCGTCGATGAGCCGCGTGGGCGCGGCTGGTCGCTCTCCCGACCTGCGCAGAACAGAGTCGACCCGCAGGGCCAGCTCGCGGGGGCTGAACGGCTTGGTGACGTAGTCGTCGGCGCCGCGTTCGAGCCCGACCACCCGGTCGGTCTCCGAGCCGAGCGCGGTCAGCATGATCACCGGCACCTCGCTCGCGGTCCGTAGCCTGCGGCAGACCTCCAGGCCATCGATGCCGGGCAGCATCAGGTCGAGTACGACGAGGTCGGCTGGCGTCTCGCGCATGACCCGAAGCGCAGTTTCGCCGTCGGCCGCCTCCACGACCTCATGCCGGTGGGCGCGAAGGTAGGACACCACCACTTCGCGGACCGTGTGGTCGTCGTCAACCACGAGAACTCTGGCCACTGCCACTCCTCGTCGCGCGCCGGGTGCGGGCGCCCAGAACGGTCGTCACCAGCACCCCCGCCAAGGTTAGTCCCGCGATCACCAGCCAGCCGGTCCAGTACGGACGATCCAAGAGGGTCGGGTTGTCCGGGCGGGCGCCGAACCGGCCGAGGACGGGGATGGCAACGACGGTGACGGTGCCGAGGATGATGAGTCCGACGGCGGCCGGCGGACGCAGCGGCGCGGGAAGCAGCCGGGCTGCGAGGAGGCAGACGACCAGGACGGCCGGCGCCAACACGCCGTCGTGGACGATCAGCGCCGCCGACTGCCCAGACGACGGTCGCCCGCAGGTTGTCGAAGCCCAGGTCGAGCAGGAGCCAGACGCCGTAGCACCCGGCCAGGACACCCGGCACTGCGATCAGCAGCCGGGTCCTCACGTGATCACGTCGATCCGCGAGACCCACTTGGTCTGCAGCACACCCGGCCGGTTGGGCGCGATCAGCCGGGCCGGGTAGCCGTGGTCGATGGCCAGCGGCTCGCCGTGGAGCTTCAGCGCCAGCAGCGTCAGCGGATGGTCGGAGAAGTTTCCCTGCAGGGTCGTGACCCGGTAACCGCCACGGGGCTGGAGCGACTCGACGCGGACGTCGCTGCCCGAAGGAGCGTCCACCAGGTCCAGGAGCTCGCGCACGCGGACGCCGGTCCAGGTCCGTCCGCGCTCCAGCCCTCGACACAGGCGATCGCAGGTCGGCCGTGGTCTGCGGGAGTGCCTCCAGGTCGGCGCGAGTCAGCACTACCTCTCGCCCGTCGTACCCCACGGTGAGGCGGTAATCGGGACTCAGCGCGGCCGCGACGACGTCGGCAGCTTTGGCCGACCGGTTGATCGGCACATCCTGGGGACCGTCCCCGGAGCGCACACCGAACACCGAGACGCGCCGCAGCGCCGGAACCGTCGCGCCCGCGGTGGCGAGCACGGCTAGGCCAGTGGCCGCCCATGTGGTTCGCAGTAGTCCGCGCCGCGTCAAAAATCCGCCCGTGTTTGCCGTGGTCGGCCGGTCGAGTGCGTCGGAGTCCATGTCTGCCGCGAGCGCGGAACGCACGATCGGCAGCTTCACGGCGATGTGTACGGCGAGCGCGCCGACGGCCACCCACGCCATCGCG
>CAVRBN010000061.1:0-9290 GCA_963719255.1 uncultured Actinomycetota bacterium
CCATCAGGTTGATCAGGGCCGCCCACACCGTCAGCACCCGGAAGAACGGGCGGGTCCGGATGAACCGCAGGCCTTCGAGCAGCTCCCGGCGCGGTGGCTTTCGCGGACCGTCGACGGAAGGCGCGGACAGGTCGGCACGGATCCGGCCGAGCAGCACGAACGAGACCGCGAACGACAACGCGTCGGCCGCGAAGGGCAGCCAGCGGGTGACGCCGTACAGCGCGCCGCCGACCGGTCCGCCGAGCAACGACGCGACGTGCTGCCGCGCCTGGTTCTGCGACAGCGCCGTCGGCAGGTCCTCGTCGGGTACGACGGTCCGCACTGCCGAGATCTCGGCAGGTGCGAAGACACCGGCACCGACCCCGGTGAGGAGCGCGACGAACAGCAGGTGCGGGATCGACAGACTGCCCAGCAACGCCGCGCCGACGAGCGAGCCGTAGAGCAACACGCCCGATCCGCTCGCCAGCCGCATCAGCCGGATCCGGTCGAGGCGATCGGCGAGCACGCCGGCAGGGAGCAGGGCCAGCGCGAAGCCGAGCAGGTGGGCGGTCTCGGCGGCAGCCGCCACGAACGTGGAACCGGTGAGCTGGTAGGCCAGCAGCGGGAACACGAACATGCTCATCCGGCTGCCGAGCTCGCTGATGGTCTGACCGATCCAGAGAACCGTGAAGTCGTGGTTGCGGGAGAGGGCGCGGTAGCTGGACATATCCGCAACATAACGTGCGCAAGTACTATTGCGCAATACTACGTGCGGAAATACGTTAGGCTTCCCCCATGACTGCCAAGAGGACCGCTCCAGAGCCGGTGCAGGACCCGCGGATCCTGCGGGCGATCTCGCATCCGGTGCGCACCCGGATCCTCGACGAGCTGGGCGCGGGTGGTCCGCAGCGGGCCGCCGACATGGCGAAGGTCCTCGGCGTGCCCGCCAACCAGGCCAGCTTCCACCTCCGCCAGCTCGCCAAGTACGGGCTGGTGGTGGAGGCCCCGGAGGAGGCGCGCGACGGGCGGGACCGGGTCTGGCGCGCGGTCCACGAGGCCGGCTTCAACATCAACACCGCGGATATCGGCCAAGGCGCCCGGTGGCAAGGCGGCGGTCTCCGTGTTCCGGCGGCAGTGGACCGCCGGCGCCCACGATGCCGTCGACCGGGCGGAGTTCGCCGAGCGGCGGAAGGACGCCATGGTGATGGTCAGCGACACCGCGATCCGGCTGACGAAGGCCGATGCGGAGGCGTTCGCTGCCGAGCTCAACCAGCTGGTCGACGACTGGCGCGTCCGCGGCCGGGACGCCGCGAAGGGTGCCCGCACCTACCAGCTGTTGCAGATCCTCCAGCCGGCCCGCGAGGTCCAGGCCTGATGGCCGCGCGCCTGCGTCCGGCCGACCCGGCGGAAGTCGCCGCTGCGCTGGCTGAGCCCGAGCGCACCCGCGCCGGCGGCAAGCTGCTCACCAAGCACTTCCTGGCCGTCCTGGCCGAGCGCGCACCGGGCAACTCGGTCGAGATCCGGGTGCCGCCGTACGCCGCCGTCCAGGCGATCGCCGGCGTCCGCCACACGAGGGGTACGCCGCCCGCGGTGGTCGAGACCGACGCCGAGACCTGGATCGCCCTGGCCACGGGAGAGCTGGACTGGGCGGCCGCGACGCAGGCCGGCCGGGTGCGGGCGTCGGGGGAGCGCACCGACCTCTCGGCGTACCTCCCGCTCACCTGAGTTCCAGAGCCGTGGCGGTGGGGTGTTTTGATGGGGTGGTGGGGGTTGGGGGGGGTTGGTCGGGTGGTGGGGGCTGCGGGTCGGAGGAGCGGAAGCCGAAGCCACCACGCGGACGGCGGCGCGCGCCGGTCACGGGCTTCGAGCGGCGGGTCCGTCACGAGGGCAGGAGAGTCGGCGGCTCCTGCGGCTCGCTCGACTCGCGACGCTCGAGCGCCCCTGGCGGAGCGACCGATCGACCGGTCGATCCTGCTGGCGCAGGTCAGCCTCTTCTCGCGCGACCCGGCGGACGCCTTGGTAGGGGGTCGGTGTACCTGCTGTCGCAACGAGGCGAGTGGAGGCGCGTGCGCCTGGACGACTACGGCTTCGCGCGCAGCTACGGCGAGATGGGAGTGGCGCTGTCTGACGACGGCCGGCGGATCGCGCTGGACGACAACTACCGGCAGGTGATCGTCGTGGTCGACGTGGCCAGCGGCAGGTTCGTCGTCAGAAGGTGCCGGCACGAGTGGCCATCACCTTGAAGTGGACCCCGGATGGCCGACGGCTGCTCTTCAGCGACCGGCGCGGGACCTGCCCGGCTGGTCCCTGGACGTACGGACCGGGCCGTCGAGGAGACGCTGTACGGCGTGTGGTTCTCTGACCATGACCCGGCCGGGCGCGTTGTGGACTCACCGACGCAGGCCGGCTGAGCACCTGGCGGGGCGACCGGCAGGTGCACAGCGCGACTCTCGCGTCCCCGATCTTGGCGGGGCCTACCCGATCGCTGCTGGAGAGCTGCTCGCGGTCCGCCAGAACCGGTCCAGGGTGGGGGCCGGCGGGCGCCTCGCGGTGTGGCGGTGTTCCAGCCGCGGTCCGGGGAGCTGGTGGCGTTCCTCGATCTCGGGAGCCAGATCGGCTGGACGGGGCCGCTGGTCTGGCTGGAGCGCGAACTCTCCTGATGCACGACGGGAAGAGCGGCAAGATGCGGCTCTGGGACATTGCGCACGCCTGAGCCCAGTCACCGCGTCGCCAACCACGGCGTGGACGTCATGCTCGCGTGAGCTGCGAGATGCGCGAGAGGTGAGGAGACAGACATCAGAGTGCCCGAGGTCGCGTGACGCGACCTCGGGCACCCGATCGGGCAGTGGTTCAGCTGGACTTGTTCATCGACCGCACGCCCACCCAGAGCCCGACGACGGCGACCACGACCGCGCCGGCGACCCCGGCCAGCACCGTCGACACCGGGAAGGTGCCGGCGAACAGCGCCCGCTCCGCGTCCACGACGTGCGTGAGCGGGTTGAGCTGGGACGCGAACTTCAGCCAGTCCGGGCCGTTGTCGACCGGCAGCAGCATCCCGGCGAGCAGCAGCACGGGGAACAACAGCGTCTGCTGGACTGCCCAGAACATCCAGTCCCGGCCCTGGCAGGCCAGCGCGAGCGAGTAGGACAGCGACGAGACTCCGACGCAGAACACGCCCAGGATCACGATGCCCACGAGCATGCCGCCGAGGTGCAGGTCGTAGCTGAACGGCGTCACCACGATCAGGATGATCGCGCTCTGGGCGACCATCGGGACGATCTCCTTGAAGGCCCGACCGAGCAGGAGCGACGAACGCGTCAGCGGGGCGACCAGCAGGCGTTCGTGCGAGCCGGTCTGCATCTCGAGCAGCAGGTTCGAGCCCACCATCGAGGTGCCCATCAGGCAGGACATCGCGACGATGCCCGGGACGAACCACTGCAGCGCGGAACCCGACCCGGTGTCGGGAAGCAGCGGGGCGAACAGCCCGAGGAAGACCAGCGGCTGGATCATGCTGAACACGACCTGGAACGGGTCTCGGGCCAACGGCTTCACCTCGCGGCTGAAGACGGTCCAGGTGTCGGTGGCGATCTGGGGGGTGACGGTGCTCATGCTGCTGCCTCCTCGTTGTCCGTGCTGTCGTCGGTGTTGACGGCTTCGCCCTCGCGCAGGCTGCGGCCGGTGAGCTGTAGGAAGACGTCGTCGAGGGTGGGGCGGACGACCTCGACGGACGACACGGTGACCCCGGTTCGGTCGAGGTCGCGGATCAGCTGGGCGGCGAACCCCGGCCCGTCCGCGCGACGCACCGTCACCTCGTGGACGACGTTGCCGACGCCGGTCACGAGGTCGGAGTCCTGGGCGCGGTTGGCGGCCTGGACTGCGTGATCGTGGGTTCCGAAGCCGAGGGTGACCCGGTCGCCCAGCGACTCCTTGAGCCGTTGCGAGGTGTCGTCGGCGATGATCCGGCCGTGGTCGACCACGACCACGCGCTGGGCCATGGCGTCGGCCTCGTCGAGGTAGTGCGTCGTCAGGACGATCGTCGTGCCGGCCTCGTGCAGCCGGACGATCTGCTCCTGCAGGTTCGCCCGGTTCTGGGGGTCCAGCCCGGTCGACGGCTCGTCGAGGAACAGCAGCTCGGGGGCGTGCACCATGCCGAGGGCGATGTCGAGGCGGCGCCGCTGGCCACCGGACAAGGTCTGGACGGTCCGGTCCACGACCGCGCCGAGGTCGAGTCCCTCGATCAGCTCCTCCGCCCGAGCCTTCGCCTGCGCCGGCCGCAGTCCGTAGGCCCGGCCCTGGTTCAGCAGCTCGTCGCGCCCGCGCTGGGTGTGCGCGGCGCCGTTGCCCTGCCCGACGTACCCGATGTGACGGCGTACGTCGCGCTGCTGGCTGACCACGTCGAAGCCGGCCACCCGCGCTGATCCCGAGGTCGGCGGGATCAGCGTGGTGAGCATCCGAAGGGTGGTGGACTTTCCGGCTCCGTTGGGCCCGAGGAAGGCGACGAGCTCGCCCTTCTCCACCCGCAGATCCAGGTCGCGGACGGCTTCGACCGTCTGCTTCCGGACCGTGAAGTGCTTGGTCAATCCCTGGGTTTCGATCATCGGTGTGGTCATGAGAAGAACGCTATGAGGGCTTTAGGCCACTTTCTGACCGCAATAGGATTTAATCTCGAAACATGGCGAACACCAGCACCCGAATGTTGCGACTGCTCTCGATGCTCCAGACGCATCGCTACTGGCCTGGGCCCGAGCTCGCCGAACGTCTCGAGGTCAGTGCGCGCACCCTGCGCCGCGACGTCGAGAGGCTGCGCGAGCTGGGCTACCCGGTCGACGCCGCACGCGGCGTGGCCGGCGGCTACCAGCTGCAGGCCGGCGCCGCCCTGCCTCCGCTCCTGCTGGACGACGACGAGGCGGTCGCGATCGCGGTCGGGCTCCGTGCTGCGGCCGGTGGCACGGTGGCCGGGCTCGAGGAGAGCGCGGTCCAGGCGCTGACCAAGATCGTGTCGGTCATGCCGCCCAAGCTGCGACGCCGGATGGACGCGCTCCGCAGCCAGACCGTCGGAGGCCCGGTCCGCGGTCCCGTGATCGACGCCGGCGCCCTGACGAAGATCGCGCAGGCCTGCCGCGACGACGAACGCCTGCGGTTCGGGTACGCCGCCCGCAGCAGCGACCTGGCCAGGCGGCACGTCGAGCCACAGCGACTCGTGACCCTCGACCATCGGTGGTACCTCGTCGCCTACGACCTCGATCGCCACGACTGGCGCACCTTCCGGCTCGACCGGATCTCCGAGCCGGAGAGCACCCGGGTCCGGTTCCGCCAGCGTGACCTGCCCGGCGGGGACGCGCTGGACTACGTCCGGTCGAGCCGGGCCGCCATCCCCAGGAAGTACGACGTGCGCGTCAAGGTCAGCGGCGGACGCGACGAGCGTGGCTCGACACGTCATGCAGTGGGGAGACGTCGAGCCGATCGACGCCACCACCTGTCGGATCACCATGGCCGTGGACTGGTTCGAGTGGCCGATGATGCTGCTCGCGGACATCGGCGCCGAGTTCGAGGTGGAGGGCCCCGTGGAGCTCGCCGACATGGATCCGCAACGTCGGGGAGCGCTTCACTCGCGCCGCGTGCGTCGCGGCGGCTGGTTGAGCCACGAGGTCGCGCCACCGTGACAGATGTCATGGGTGACCCGTGGCGGAGCCACCCACAACGATGACTCCACGCACTGCCGGTTCGCCGCATCCGGGCCGAGGCTTGAAGCATGAACCAGCACACCGAACCCGCCATCCGGGTCCGCGGCCTGCGACGCACCTACGGCGCAGGTGCGACGGCCTTCGAAGCGGTCCGCGGCCTCGACCTCGACGTCGCTCGCGGGTCGATCACCGCCCTGCTCGGCACCAACGGCGCCGGCAAGACCTCGACCCTGGAGATCATCGAGGGTCTGGGGAAGGCGACGGCGGGTGAGGTCCGGGTGCTCGGCCTCGATCCGATCCGGGACCGTGCTGAAGTACGCCGTCGTACCGGCGTGCTCCTCCAGTTCAGCGGCTTCTCCGGTGACCTCACCGTCGCCGAGACCCTGAGGATGTGGGCGGCGACAGTGACCGGTGCCCGGCCGGTCGCCGACGCGCTCGCGATGCTCGACCTCACCCACCGGGAGCGGACACCCGTCCGGGGGCTCTCCGGTGGCGAGCGACGTCGCCTCGACCTGGCTTGCACCCTGATGGGCCAACCGGAGCTCGTCCTCCTCGATGAGCCCACCACCGGCCTCGACCCCGAGAGCCGACGGGATGTGTGGCGGCTGATCGGGGGCCTACGCGACTCCGGGGCCACCGTGCTGTTCTCGACCCACTACCTGGACGAGGCGGAGGCGCTGGCTGATCGGCTGGCCATCATGAACGCCGGCCGCATCGTCCTCGAAGGGACACCGGCAGAGATCACCGATGGGCCACCCCTCGACGGTCAGCTTCGCCCGTCTGGACCGGGAGTTGCCTGAGCTGGCGGGCGGCATGGCTTCCCACGAAGGGGCGACGACGACCGTCCGCACCATGGACCTCCAGAGCACCCTGACCTGCCTTCTGACCTGGGCGAACGGCGAACGGATCCGGCTGGACCGGTTGTCCGCCAGCACGGCGAGTCTCGAGTCGGTCTTCTTGGCGATTGCCGACGGCAACCACCCGAACCGGACCCACGAGATGCCACTCACCGAAGGGAGCCTCCGATGACCACACACGACTGACGCACAGCGATCAGGCGTACGACGGGGCTGGCCCGCGCCAACGCCGTGCTGATGCTGCGGAACAACCTCACGATGACCTACGCACTGATCCTGCCGTTGCTGCCGATGGCGCTCCTGTTCACCGGCGAGCGTGGCGACGTGGAGATCGGGATGATCGCGGTTGGCAGTGCGCTGATGCTGGTCCTGCTGTTCTCCGTCTACTACAACTTGCTGTCCGGCATGGTGACCCGGCGCGATGAGCTGGTGCTCAAGCGGCTGCGCACCGGGGAGACCCGGGACAGCGAGCTCCTGCTCTCGATGGCGCTGCCGGGCGTCACGGTCACCCTCGTTCTGTCAGTTGTGCTGATCGGGCTCGGCGCGGCCCTCGGACTGCCGTTGCCGTTGAACCCGCTGCTCTTCGCGGCCACCGTTCTCGTTGCCTGCGCAGCGTTTGCGAGCCTGGCGATCTGGACGGCCGCCTGGACCCGCAATGCCGAGGCGGCCCAGATGACCAGCGGTGCCGATCATCCTGCTGACCGTTGTCGGGTCGCAGCAGTTCCCCGACAGCTGGAGCCGCTTCGTCGACCTCACCCCGGGAGCAGCGCTGGACGGGCTCATGCGACTCACCTGGTTCGGACGTGACGGCGACGCAACGGTCGACCTGTCCGCGAGCTGGGCGGCCGCGGGCCCCCCACTGCTGGTGCTCGCGCTCTGGACTGGGCTCGGCATGTGGCTGGCGCGCCGGTCGATGCGCTGGGAACCGCGAGTGTGACCAGCCGGGTGTGCCAGCGATGGCGGACGGGCTAGGGTCCGGGGCAGAGGAGGGCCGATGAAGCTGTGGCGCGGCTGGGCCGAGCGAAGCCAGGTGGAGCGGGTCGACCTCTACACCCGGCAGTCGCTGTACGTCCTGGTGTGGGGGTTCTACGCCCTCGCGCTGGTCGGGGCCACGCCCGAGGCCGCAGACGAGCCGGTGCTCTTCACCGCTCTCGTCGTGGGGACCGTCGTGCTCGGCGTGGCCTGCACCCTGCTCCTCCGGGACGTGGCCAGCCTCTACCCGGCGTACGGACCCCTTCCGAAGCGGAACCTCACCCTGGTCTGCGTCCTGTGCCTGGTTGCCGAAGGACTGGTCCTGCTGCTGCCGGACGAGCTCGCCGAGGTCGGCGGCCTCGTCGTCTGGGCCACGCTCGCCTGGTCCATCGGCGGGCTGCGCGACCGTCGGATCACGACCGCGCTGATGGTCGTCCTGGCGATTGTTCCGGTTCTGCCGACCCAGTCGCTCTTCTGGGCCTGGTACGGCGTGGTTGCCGGTGCCTTCCTGATCTTCACCGTCCGGGCCTCGCTCTGGCTCCTGGACGTCGTCGCCGAGCTGGACCGGGCCAAGGGCGCGCGGGCGGCGCTGGCCGTCGCCGAGGAGCGGCTGCGGTTCTCCCGCGACGTCCACGACGTCCTCGGCCGCCGCCTGTCGACCATCGCGGTGCAGGCCGAGCTGGCCTCCACCCTGGCCGAGCGCGGCGACCCCCGCGCCGCCGAGCGGATGCTCGACGTGCGCACCGTCGCCCACGAGGCACTGCGTGAGGTCCGCGAGCTGGCTCGCGGCTACCGCGCCATCGACCTCGAGCAGGAGCTGCACGGCGCCTCGTCGCTGCTGCGGTCGGCGGGCATCGAGACCCGGATCGACGTGGCGACCTTGCCCGAGCCCTGGCACGAGGCCGCCGGTTGGGTCGTGCGCGAGACCGTCACCAACGTGCTCCGGCACTCCAGCGCAAGCCACGTCGTCATCCGGTACGACGGGCGTGACCTGATCGTCCGCAACGACGGCGTCGGGCCGCCCGCGAGCACCAACGCGCCGACGGGGACCGGTCTGCTCGGTCTCCGGGAGCGGTTGGCTCCGCTCGGCGCCACCCTCGACAGCCTGCGCGACGGCGACTGCTTCGAGGTGGTCGTGCGCCTGCCCTCCGCGCCCCGCCCCCAGCACCTGTCCGCCGAAGAGCAGCACGCATGATCCGGGTCCTGCTCGCCGACGACGAGAACCTCATCCGTGAGGCCCTCGCGCAGATGCTCGACCTCGAAGCAGACATCGAGGTCGTCGCCCAGGCGGCCTCCGGGACCGAGGCCGTGGCGGCCGCCCTGCAAGCACGGCCCGACGTCGCCGTGCTCGACCTGCAGATGCCCGGCCTCGACGGCATCGCGGTCGCCGAGGCGCTGGCCGAGTCGTTGCCCGACTGTGGCTGCGTGATCGTCACCAGCCACGGCCGACCCGGCTACCTCAAGCGCGCGCTTGCCTCCGGCGTACGTGGCTTCCTGCCGAAGACCACGTCGGCCACCACGCTCGCCGAGGTGGTCCGCAGGGTGCACGCGGGCGGCCGACACGTCGATCCGGAGCTCGCCGCCGAGGCCATCGGTGCCGGTGACAGCCCGTTGACCCCGCGCGAGGCCGACGTCCTCGAGTTCGCGGCCGACGGCGCGCCCGTCGAGGAGATCGCCCGGCGAGCCTCGCTGTCGCCCGGCACCGTCCGCAACTACCTGTCGAGCGCCATCAGCAAGCTCGGCGCCACCAACCGGCACGACGCCTGCGCGACGGCGCGGCGGATGGGCTGGATCTGAG
>CAVRBN010000062.1:0-19538 GCA_963719255.1 uncultured Actinomycetota bacterium
AGTGGTGCGAGCAGGGCCGTGGCGAGCAGCGCGATGTCGCCGCGGACCCTGAGCTCGCCGAGCAGGTAGCGAACGTGGTGGCCGCGAAGGAGTACGCCGCGTAGGACTGGTCGCCCTCGCGCCCGGCGGCGCGGATCAAGCCGCGTGCCGCAGGTTGAGGCCATCCGCGAGCGCCCGAAGTTGAGCAGCCGATCCATGGGTTCGGCGCCCGGCCCGAGCGGGGGAGGGCCGCTCATGACGAGGCGCTGCCATTCGGTCTCGGAGCGGTTGAGGAGGGCCGCCATCAGTCCGGCTCGGCTGTCGAACCGCCGGAAGACGTGCCCTTGCCGACGCCCGCCTTCTGGGCAACGGCGTCCATCGTGACCGAGTCGACGCCGCAGTGCTCGACGAGCCCCTGCGCCGCTTTGAGCAGGACCTCGCGGTTGCGGGCGGCGTCGCGGCGCTCGGGTTGGTCCCCGACCATCGGCAACAAGGGGCGCTGGCTCATGACGCAGGTCACTCTAGTGCGGGAATATAACCGGACCATGGTCCGTTTAGGCTCGGTGAAGGACACCACCCGCTCTCGAGGAGAAACCCATGTCTGACACCCGCGTTCTGATTCTGGTCGGCAGCCTGCGCGCCGACTCCTACAACCGCCGCCTCGCGGAGGCAGTCCGGAGCCAGGCCCCGGTCGGTGTCGTCGTCGACATCGCGTCCGGCCTCGGCGAGGTGCCGTTCTACAACGAGGACATCGACGGAGCCGACGCTCCCGCCCAGGTGA
Source organism: uncultured Actinomycetota bacterium (assembly GCA_963719255.1). Lineage (GTDB taxonomy): Bacteria > Actinomycetota > Actinomycetes > Propionibacteriales > Nocardioidaceae > Nocardioides. The sequence goes on from CAVRBN010000062.1 coordinate 761, forward strand.
CCGCGCTGCGCGACCAGGTCGCCGCCGCGGACCGCGTCCTCGTCGTCACCCCGGAGTACAACGGCACCATGCCGGCCGTGCTCAACAACGCGCTCGACTGGGCCTCGCGCCCGTTCGGAGAGGGCTCGATCAAGGACAAGCCGTTCGCCGTGGTCGGCACGTCCGTGGGGCAGTACGGCGGCCAGTGGGCCCACGAGGACACCCGCCGCTCGGCCAAGGTCGCCGGCGCCAGCGTCGTCGACGACATCGTCATCAGCCACCGCTACGAGTGGGGAACCGACCCCGCCTCCGACGCCGACACCGTCCAGACGTTCGTGGATGCCGTTGCCAAGCTCGCGGCGTACGAGCACGTCGCGGCCTGACCGGTCGGACGTCGGTAGTCCGAGAGGAAATGGTCCCTCTTTACGGCGTGTCGGGAGCCATTTCGTCTCGGACTACCGGTCCGTGAACCAGGTGGGGGCGAGTTCGAGGAACCGCTCCCTCGAGAGGTCGCCGGCCCGTTCGGGGAGTACGGCGGCCAGGGGGACACCGGTCAGCACGGGAGGTCGTCGCGGTTGGTCGTCTCGGCCAGACCGGGACGATCCGGCCAGGATCCGATGATCAGGCCGCGCGGTTCGAGGCCACGGGCCCGGATCGCGTCGACGGTCAGGCAGGTGTGGTTGAGCGTGCCGAGCCCGGCGCGAGTCACGACGTAGCAGTCCGCGCTCAGTTGCTGGGCGAGGTCCAGGACGGTCCCGCCCTCGGTGTCGAGCCGGACAAGAAGGCCACCTGCGCCCTCCACGATCACCAGGTCGTGGAAGTCATCGAGCACGCGGATCCGGTCGACGTACTCGCCGATCGGCGGGATCCTGACCTTGCGCAGCCGGGCCGCCGTGTCCGGCGCGAGCGGGTCCGCGAGCGTGGTGAACTCCTGGGCGGCACGGCCGGTGAGGCGGTGGACGACGTCGACGTCACCGGGCTCGGTCCCGCTGATGCCGGTTTGGACCGGCTTGACCACGACCACGCTCCCGGCTGCCCGGGCCGCGAGCGCGGCCGTGGCGATGGTCTTGCCGACGCCGGTGTCGGTCCCAGTGACCACGACGATGCTCATGTGGAACTGGGCCACGACATCGGAGAGTACGTCGACCGCCCGTTTCCAGTCGCCTTCCGGAACTCCGGCGTTGATCGTCATTCGCAGCCGAGAGATGCCGTCCGGGACCGACGGGGGACGGAAGCAGCCGACGGCTATGCCGTGCTCGCGGGCCGCGGCCTGGGCGGCGAGGGCGACCTGGGGCGAGGGCATCGGCACCGACATCACCCAGCCGTCGGGCTGGTCGATGCCGAGCGCCGCCGCGAGCTGGACGGCGCGGGACCGACCCGTCTCGACGCGTTCGGGTTCGCGTTCGATCAGCGCCAGCGCGGCCAGGGCCGCACCGGCCGCGGGCGGCGCGAGGCCGGTGTCGAAGATGAACGGTCGGGCCCGGTTGACCAGCTGGTCGACCATCCCCGGAGGCCCGAGTACGGCGCCTCCCTGGCTGCCCAGCGACTTGGACAGCGTGCAGGTGACGACCACGTTGGGGTGGGCGGCAAGACCGAGCTCATGCACGAGTCCCCGACCCCGGGCGTCCGCGTCGCCCCGGACGCCGAGGCCGTGCGCCTCGTCGACCACGAGCAGTGCGTCATGGCGGGCGCAGGCCTCCGCGAGCTCCGCGAGCGGCGCGGCGTCGCCGAAGACCGAATAGATCGACTCGACCAGCACCAGCGCTCGGCGTTCGCGGCGAGAGCCCAGCGCCGCCTCGACGGCCTCCAGATCGCCGTGGGGGGTCACCAGGACCTGTCCGCGTGACAGCCGGACGCCGTCGATCAGGGACGCGTGGACGTGCTCGTCGCTGATGATCAGCGTGTCCTTGTCGGCGAGCGCGGTCACGACCGACAGGTTGGCGTGGTAGCCGGTCGAGAGCACCAACGCGGCCGGCTGTCCGGTGAAGGCGGCCAGGGCCTCCTCGAGCTCGACGTGCAGCCGCGTCGTGCCGGTGACCAGGCGCGAGGCGCCCGCGCCGGCACCCCAGGTCTCGGCCGCCGCTGACGCGCCGGCGACGACTTCGGGGTGCGTACTCAGACCCAGGTAGTCGTTCCCGGCGAGGTCGACGAGCCGGTCGTCTGCGGCCCGGGCCCGGAGCGTTCGCTGCAGCCCGGCCTGGTCGCGGGCCGAGCGCTGATCCGCCAGCCACTCCGGCCACGCACCGCTCGTTCGCGACCATCACGCCACCTCGGCGGCTGCCCGGATCGCCGCGCCGATGGTCGCGACCTCCTCGTCGGTGCAGATGTACGGCGGCATCGCGTAGATCAGGTCGCGGAACGGGCGCAGCCACACGCCGTGCTCCAGGGCTACCTCGGTGGCCTTCACCACGTCGACGGGGTGGTCGAGCTGGACGACGCCGACCGCCCCGATCGTGCGGGCGTCGGGCAGCGCCGAGGCCAGGCCCCGGTTGATCCGGGTGACTTCGGACTTCCAGTCCTGGCCGATCAGGAGGTCGATGCTGGCGCTGGCGATCGAGCAGGCGAGCGGGTTGCCCATGAAGGTCGGCCCGTGCATCAGCACGCCGGACTCACTGCGCGAGACACCCTCGGCGATGGCCGTCGTACACAACACTGCGGCGAGGGTCACGTAGCCACCGGTGAGTGCCTTTCCGACGCACATCAGGTCGGGGGTGACGTCGGCCGCCTCGGCGGCGAACATGAATCCGGTCCGGCCGAACCCGGTCGCGATCTCGTCGAAGACGAGGTCGAAGCCGTGCTCGTCGGCGACCTCGCGGAAGACCGTCAGGCACTCGGCCGGGTAGGGGTGCATGCCACCGGCGCCCTGCAGCAGCGGCTCGACGATCAGCCCCGCGACCTCGTCGGCGTGGTCCGCGGCCAGCGCCCGGAAGCCGTCCGCCCAATCCCGGATGTCCTCACCCTGCGCGGGCGGCCGGTCACCGAAGACCTGCTGGGGGAGTACGGCGGCGTACATCGAGTGCATCCCGCCGACCGGGTCGCACACACTCATGCAGTCGAAGGTGTCTCCGTGGTAGCCGCCGCGGACGGTCAGGAACCTGGTGCGCTCCGGCCGGCCGATGCCGCGCTGGTGCTGGAGCACCATCTTCATGGCCACCTCGACGCTCACGGATCCGCTGTCGGCCAGGAAGACGTGCTCCAGACCGGCCGGCGCGAGCTCGATCAGCTGGCTGGCCAGGCGGACGGCCGGCTCGTGGGTGAGCCCGCCGAACATCACGTGCGCCATCGTGCCGAGCTGTTCCTCGACAGCCTGGTTGAGCACCGGGTGGTTGTAGCCGTGGATGGCGGCCCACCACGACGACATGGCATCGATCACCTCGCGGCCGTCGGCGAGCCGCAGCCGGACACCCTCGGCCCCGGTGACGAGCCGGGTCGGGGTCGGCTGGGTCATCGAGGTGTAGGGGTGCCACAGGTGCGCGCGGTCGAACGCCAGCAGGTCGTCGGGGGTCATCGAGCCGCAGTCTACGGACGCTCCCTGTGCCGCTGCGGGGCGTCCGGGCATCTCGCCCGGCGGGGTGTAGCGTCGCGCGCATGCAGAGGTCCCGGCCGCCCGTCCCGCATGAGCCACAGCGCTCGATGACGCTGGCCGCCGTCCACGGTGCCTTGCGATGAGAGCTAGCCTCGTCATCGATGCCGCCTTCGCCGATGCCGGGAGAGACCATGACTGAGACGGCGCCAGCCCCTGGGCCGCAGCGGCTCCCACGTCACCGGGCCGTGAATTTCCTGCTGAGCCTGTACGAGGAGCCCCGCTATCTCGAGATCGGCATAGCCAAGGGTGAAACCTTCCACAACGTCAAAGCCACGCTCAAGGTGGCGGTGGACCCGAAGTTCGGCTTCGACCATGTTGAGGCGCAACGGACCAACCCGGGCACGACGTACCACGAGGTGACCAGTGACGTTTACTTCGGGAAGTACATCGAAGCAACCGAGACGTTCGACGTCATCTACCTCGACGGGCTGCACACCTTCGAGCAGACCCTTCGAGACCTCAACAACGCCCTGGAGCACCTGGAGCCGCGCGGCGTGATCCTCATCGATGACGTGCGCCCGCACACGTATGTGGCCTCGCTGCCGAACTACCGGAACTATCCGAAGTCAAGAAGCGGCTCGGCATCGACGACGAACGGTGGATGGGTGATGTGTACAAGCTGGTCTGGTTCATCGACTCCTTCTACCAAGGGCTGCGCTATCGGACGATCAGCAACAACCACGGCCAGGCAGTCGTGTGGCGGGAGTCCCGGCCGTCGGTGACCGAACGCAGCGTCACGGAGGTGGGCTCGTTGACCTTCGAGGAGTTCATGCTGCAGCGAGACACGCTGCGTCTGGCCCCGTTCGGCGAGATCATGAAGGAGGTCCGCGCCGCAGTCGAGCGCTGACCCCGCCTCCGGACGCCGGATTGACCTCGAGGGGGGTTGAGGTTGCACGATGGCTGCATGGACGAGTCGACGGCGGTGGCCTACCTGGAGCGCATCGGTGCAACCCGGCCGGCTTCCCCCAGCCCGGACGCCCTTGCCGCGTTGATGCATGCCCACCTCGCCAGCGTCCCGTTCGAGAACCTGAGCATCCACCTGGGCGAGCCGATCGTCCTCACCGAGGATGCCCTCGTGGACAAGCTCGTGTCCCGCCGGCGCGGCGGGTTCTGTTACGAGCTCAACGGCGCGTTCGCCATGCTGCTCCGGCACCTCGGATTCAAGGTCACGCTCCTCGCCTGCCGCGTGCACACCCCTGTGGGTCTGGGCCCGCCCTACGACCACCTGACCCTCCGGGTCGACCTCGACGAACCCTGGCTCGCCGATGTCGGGTTCGGGCGGTTCGTCGCCAGTCCGGTGCGGTTCACCGTCGGCGAGAGTCACAGCGATCCGGCTGGGGCGGTGCGGTTCGTCCAGGCGCCGTACGGCGACCTCGACGTCCTGCTCGACGGGGAGCCGCAGTTCCGGATCGATACCCGGCCGAGGGAGCTGTCGGAGTTCACCACGACCTGCTGGTGGCATCAGACCTCGCCCGAGTCCCATTTCACCAGGTCGTTCACCTGTTCCCTGCCGACGGCGACCGGACGGATCACCCTGAGCGACCGGCTGTTGATCACCACCACCGACGGCGTCCGCACCGAGACCCGGCTGGGCTCCGACGACGAGGTGCGCGCGGCGTACCGGACCAACTTCGGGATCGAGCTGGAGCGACTGCCCGGGCCTACCGTCCAGTCACCGACCCGGAATCCCGGTCTCGTGCCCGGCGGCGGTACCGTCGCCCCGTGACCGACATTCTCGAACGCGCCCGAAGAAGGTCCTCGACGACGGCGAGGGCCTGTCGTACGACGAGCTCGTCGAGGTGCTGCAGCTACCCGACGACCAGATTCCCGACCTCCTCCAGCTGGCCCACGACGTACGCATGAAGCACTGCGGCCCGGAGATCGAGGTCGAGGGCATCATCTCGCTGAAGACGGGTGGCTGCCCCGAGGACTGCCACTTCTGCTCGCAGTCGGGCCAGTTCACCTCGCCGGTGCGCTCGGTCTGGCTGGACATCCCGCAGCTGGTCCGGGCCGCCGAGGAGACCGCCGCCACCGGCGCGACCGAGTTCTGCATCGTCGCCGCCGTCCGCGGGCCCGACGAGCGGCTGATGACCCAGGTCCGCGAGGGGATCGCCGCGATCCGGGCCGCCGTCGACATCAACGTCGCCTGCTCCCTCGGCATGCTCAGCCAGGAGCAGGTCGACGCGTTGCGGGAGATGGGCGTGCACCGCTACAACCACAACCTCGAGGCAGCCCGCTCCTACTTCCCGTCGGTGGTCACCACGCACTCCTACGAGGAGCGCTGGGAGACCTGCGAGATGGTCCGTGAGTCCGGCATGGAGCTGTGTTGTGGCGGCCTGGTCGGCATGGGCGAGTCGCTCGAGCAGCGCGCCGAGCTGGCCACCCAGCTGGCCGAGCTCGACCCGCACGAGGTGCCGCTGAACTTCCTCAACCCGCGCCCCGGGACCCCCTTCGGTGACCAGCCGATCATGGAGTCCAACGACGCGTTGCGCACGATTGCCGCGTTCCGGCTGGCGATGCCACAAACGGTCCTGCGGTACGCCGGCGGCCGCGAGCTCACCCTCGGCGACCTCGGCACCCGCGACGGCCTGCTGGGTGGCATCAACGCCGTCATCGTCGGCAACTACCTCACCACCCTCGGCCGTTCGGCCGACGCCGACATCGAGCTGCTCTCGGAGCTGAAGATGCCGATCAAGGAACTCGCGAAGACCCTGTGACATGAGCCTGTGACATGAGCGGCGACCCCTTCTGCGGTCACTGCGGGCTGTCCGTCTCCGTCGGTGACCACGCGGTGTGCGTGGCACACCTGGAACTTGAACCGCCCCGCTACTGCCCCTCCTGTGCGCGCCGGATGAAGGTCCAAGTCACGCCCCGGGGCTGGTCCGCGACCTGCGTCGCGCATGGCGTCCTGACGGGATAGTCCGAGACGGAAATGGCTCCTCGCAACGGCGTGTCGAGGGCCATTTCGTCTCGGACTACCGCGGTCAGGGCGTCACGACGGCGCCGTGCAGCTCGGCCAGGAGGACGGCACCGGCGAGGTCGAGCATGGTCTTTTCAGCTCCGCGGCGCTCAGGTCCACGCGGTCCAGGCTGGCGCCACGCAGGTCCGTCTCGTGGAGCTGCGGTGCCGCGGAGCGTCGCGCCGTCGAGCTGCGCGCCGGCCAGGTTGCTGTGGCTGAGGTCGCTCAGCGAGAGGTCCGCCTCCCTCAGATCGAGGCCGCGCAGGTCGAGCCGGGTCAGGTTGCTGCCGCGGATCGTCACGCCACGCCACTGGCCACCCTGGATCTTCATCGGCCGCATCGTGCACTCGTCGAAGACGCTGCCGAGCAGCTTGCAGCCGGCGAACGTCGCGTCGAAGAAGTTGGTCCGCCTGAAGTCGCAGGCGACGAACGCGCTGTTCTCGTGCCGGCTCGCGTTGAACCGGCAGTTGTGGAACGCGCATGACTCGAAGCGTCGCGCCCCTCGTCTCCGCCTCGGAGAAGTCGACGTCGACGAACGTGGTCTTCTCGTGGCGTACGTCGCCCAGCTGCTCGCCGTACCAGTCCTCTCCGCGGATCTCAGACAACGACGGTGCCGCCCGTCCGCCAGTACGATCCGGCCTCGCGCGTCAGGAACTGCTCGTCGACCAGGTAGCGCCGCAGCGCCGCGAAGTCCGGATGGAAGCGGCTCAGGATCTCGTTGACGTCCGTTTCCGGATAGCTCTGGCCGAGCTCGAACGACTGCGCGATGTGGTCGAGTACGACGAGCCGCTTGGATCGCTTCGTCGGCATCGTGTGCAGCCGGCCGTCCGCGGTCAGGAAGTGTTGCAACACCTGTTCGTCCATCCGACGACCGTAGATCCAGTGCGTACCGCACCCCTAGGGTGGGCCGGTGAAGTCGAACCCCGTCGCCGTGGTCACCGGCGCCTCGAAGGGGCTTGGAGCCCACATCGCGCGACGGCTCGCCACCGACGGGTGGGCCGTCGCCGTCAACTATCCGCTCCGGCAAGGATGCGGCCGAGGCCGTCGTCGACACGATCCGACGAGCCGGAGGGGTGGCCGACGCCTTCGGAGCCGACGTCGTGGACGAGGCAGCCGTGACCGCCCTGTTCGCAGAGGTCGAGCAACGTCTCGGACCGGTCCGCGCCGTCGTCGCGAACGCGACGGCCCCTCACCCCGAGATCGGTCTGGAGGAGCTCACCTGGCGCGCCCACCTCGACCAGCTGGAGTTCTTCGTGAAGAGTCCCACCCTGCTCGTGCAGGCAGCCCTTCCGGGCATGCGGGCGCAGGGGAGCGGCCGGGTGATCCTGATCGGCTCCGACCAGGCCGACCGCGCCACGCCGCTCATGTCGGCCTACGTCGCCGCCGAAGAATGCCCAGGTCGGTCTGACGAAGGTGTGGGCCAAGGAGCTCGGGCCGGAGAACATCACCGTCAACCTTGTGCAACCCGGCTGGATCCCGGTGGAGCGGCACGAAGGCCTCGACACCACGGAGTATGCGGCGGAGGTGCCGCTGCGCCGGATGGGTACTCCGGAGGAGATCGCCGGCATGGTCGGCTACCTGGCCTCCGATTCCGCCGGCTTCGTCACCGGTCAGCGGATCACCGTCAACGGCGGCCACGTGATCTGAGCCGACCTGACAACGGGGTTGTCACGGCGACCCGACCGCACAACAGTGGGAGTCGTGAGCGAACTGACCCCCTACATCGCCGTCTCCGACGCCCGGGCCGCGATCGAGTGGTACGTCGAACATCTGGGCGCCGAGGTGACGATGGACCCGATCGTGATGCCCGATGGCCGGGTCGGTCACGTGGAGCTGGCCGTGGACGGGGCCGGCTGGATGATGTCCGACGAGTACCCGGAGATCAACGTCGAGGCGCCACGTGCCGATCGCGGCGCCGCGATCAGCCTGCATCTCACCGTCCAGGACGTCGACGCCCTGGTGGAGAGGGTCGTGGCCGGAGGCGCGAAGCTCGATCGAGGTCCTGAGGACAGCGAGCCCGCCGGCCGGGTCGCGGTCGTCCAGGACCCCTTCGGCCACCGGTGGTTCCTCAACCAGCCGGCGTGAGCGCGACGGCCAGAAGGCGTTCGCACTCGTCGATCAGTCGCTGGCGCAGCGGGGCATCCCGCGCTCGGCGAAGCCGCGCTGGGCGGCTGCGTACTCCTGCTTGCCTTCGGGTGTCTCGATCCGCACCGGTTCGAAGCCGAGGTCGGCCAGGTCGTACGGCGCCGCGCGCATGTCCAGGACGCGGATGTCCCGGGCCAGCTCGAAACAGTCGGCCACGAGGTCGGAGCAGATCATCGGCGTGAGCCTGAACGCGTGCTTGTAGAGGTCCATCCCGGCGTGCAGGCAGCCCGGCTGTTCGAACGAGGCCCGGTCGTCACGGCCCGGCTGCAACTGGTTCAGCGGCTGTGCGTCTGGAGTGAAGAACCGGAACGCGTCGAAGTGCGAACACCCGATCCGGTGCGACTCGACGACCGCGTCGGTGCCCGACGCTCCCAGCCGCAGCGGCCAGTCCGCATGCCGGGTCTGGTCCTCGGAGAGTCGGTAGACCATCGCCCACTCGTGCAGCCCCAGGCAGCCGTAGCTGGCCGGTCGCGACGCGGTGGCGGTCAGCAACGCCCGCAGCGAGGTGAGGAGCGGCTCCTGTGAGGCGACGTACGAGCGCGAGACGGTGACGGTCTCCGTCTGATCGACCGAGTGGTACCCCTTCAACGAGGCGTACGACGACGCGCACCGGCCAGCCCCACGCCGTACCCCGGATGCCAGCGCCGCAGTCGCGCCGGCCGCTGTGAGTAGTAGGTGAACAGGAAGTCGTGGACCGGGTGCTTGACCCCGTCCGCCCGGCGCGTCAGGTGTGGCTCGATGAACGCGTCGACCCTGGCCGCGTGGGCAGCCGCGCGCGCCGTCCACGTCGTCTCGTCGAGCACCCGTACGTCCACGAGGCGAGGGTAGGTGGTCTCGGCGCGGCCGTCACACTCCGAGGGCCAGGAACGCGGCCGCCGTGGCTTCGTGCACTGAATCCCCGCGAGCGAGGACGCGGGCCTGCAACATCACCTCGGCGAGGTCGTCGATCTCGTCCAGCCCCTGGTGCACGTTGATCATCAGTGCCGCGGTCGCCTCGTCGTTGACCAAGGCGACGCTCGAGACGATGCCCGCCGTACCCATCGACAGCAGCGCCGAAGCCAGCCCGAGCAGCTCGCCAGCCCCGACCGGTGCCATCACGCCGGAGTCACAGGCGGACAGCACCAGGCGGTGAGGCGCCCGGTTCAGTCGCTCGAAGTCGTGCACGGTGAGCGGTCCGTCGTCCAGTTCCATTGCGGAGAACATCGGGCTGTCGGGGCGGAACATGCCGTGAGCGGCGATGTGGGCCAGCGCCGCCCCGTCCAGGGCGCGCAGGCTGTTCTCGACGGTCGCGGTGCCGTCACGGAGGACGACGGCTTCCGGGTGCAGCCGACCGATCTCGGCCAGTTCGGCGCCTCCGGTGGACAGGCCCGGGCCGGCGATGAGAACCCGCGCCCCGTCCGGCTTTCGCGTGGATCTCGCACGCAGCCACAGCGCGGCGGAGGGTACGACGCTGACGGGGACGTCGGCGAGTGCCGGGAGCAGTGCCCAAGGTGTCGCATGCAAGGGAGTCGTCGGCGAAATGACGACCGGGCCGCCGGAAAGAGCCCGGCCCGCGTCCCCAGGAGAGCCGCCTGCAGCTGGCCGCCGACGGCATCGAGCGAGGATGGGCGGCCGCGGGCAGCCTGACGCAGCGCGAAGCGGGCGAAGTCGACGGCATTCCCAGCCTCTTCAGACGTGCCGAGCCGGAACTTCCGGACTCGACCTTCCGTGACGACGACAGCGTGCAGCCGGCCGCCAATGTCGACAAGCTCGACGAACGAGGTATCTCCGACCGTCGGCTACGAGCCGATCGACCTGGAAAGGCGCTGCCGCCGTCGGAGCGCCCGCCAGGCGATGCCGGCGTCGCCGGATCGATTGCTCGAGCCGGCTGCGATCAAGCTCCATCGCGCTAGTGGCACCGTTCGTCGCCCGCGCCTCGTCCAGGCGTCGGGTGTTGTCCCGCAGGGCAGCCAGGGACTCCGCGAGCTCGGCATCGTCGGGCGGTCGCACGGGCGGCTGGGTTAGCGGCAGTGGCGCGCCAACGTTCGCTCCAGGCCAACAGGTTGCGTGGCCTGGTGGTCGCCGCATGGCGCAGGGCGAGGTTCGCCAGTTCGTTGCCATGGAACGTGGACAGCGCCCGGAGTTCGGAACTGCCGAGCGTCATCCGGTGATCGTCCAGGGCGTCGAGCCCCTGTCGGCACGCAGCGAAGACGCCGCGGACGTTGCCGTTGGCGTCTTGGTCAAGGGCGCGTGCCAACCATCCGGTCGCGCGCATCAGGTCGGATTGGTGACGCCGGTAACGAGCGGCGGCCGCCAATAGCGTCGTGGGCCGAAGCCGAGGCCCATGGACGCTGCGATTCGCCCGGCCAGCAGCCAAGCGATCGGTGCGTCATCGGACCGGGCGGCTTCGAGCTTTCGGCCTACTTCGGCGGCCGACTCGACGAGGCTGCGGCCACCAGCGCCGCCCTGGTGCCGGGCGCGGAGCACGGCGAGTTCGGCCCGAAGCGCCCACCAGTCTCGTCGCTGTCGCTGGAAGAGCCGCCGGGCCGCCCTGGCACTGGCCAGCGAGGCCATGGAGTGGCCGCCCGAGAGCTGGGCCGTGGCGAGCATCAACAGCAGTTCAGCGCGCTGGATGGCGTGGAGCGAGTCGCGGGACAGCTGAGCCGTGACGACGTCCACGGCATCCTGGACCAGCCCCGCTGCCAGAAACGCCACGCACTGGTCCAACGCGAGCTCCGCTGGCTCGATCCCAAGTGCGGCATAGCCCCGACGCGGCTGCGTCGTACAGGGTGAACGTCGTCGGCAGGTCGCCGGTGCAGTAAGCGATGAATCCCCTGTTCTCCAGTGCCTGCACGGCTTCAAACTCCTGGCCTTCCTTGAGAAAGAGGTCTTCGGCCTGTCGCGCGGCCGCTCCGGCCGCCTCAACCTGTCCCAGGCGAAGGTGGATGACGCTCAGGTTGTTCAACGTGCGTGCCTCCCACACTCGGATCGCCGGCCATCCGCACGTCGGCAAGCGCCTTGCGAACGTCGACCAGAGCCTCGCGATGGCGTCCAATGACGTGCAAGACGTGGCCCCGGCGCATCAGCACCTTGGCCAGCACCGCTGGGTCCACCGCGCCACTCGCCGCGCGGTCGAGTTGAACGAGTCCCGCACTGGTCAGACCGGCCATCACGAGGGTCGCGCCAAGGGTGGCGCGGACGTCCGCGGCCCGGTCCGGGTCGCCGGTCCGCAACGCCAGCCCCAGCGCTGTCCTCAGCTCGGGCAAGGCGAGCTCGAGCTGTCCCCGTTCGCGGAGGATCAGACCGCGCGCATGGCGAGCCACCGAGAGAACCCACGGATCGGTCGCTGATGCAATCAGCTCGTCGGCCGCCTCCTCGGCACGGTGCGGCTGGGCCACGGCGAGCCGGAGCAAGTCCATGATGTGTTGAGGCCGCTGGCTGGTGGGCATCAGCAGCCCCTTCCCTTGGCCCGGAACGCCCCGCTAACTTCGTAGCGGGCATATCAGACATTCTGGCGAACGGTGCGAAACGATGACAGAGAATTCCCGAGAGGAACCCAACGATACCGACGCCCGACGCCGGGCCCGGGACCAGATTAGGCTGATCCTCGAGGCGTCGAAGGGCCGAATCGACTGGCACAGCGACGAGGAGCCGCGGAGCCGGGATGAGGCGGACTTCACCTTTATCTGCGACGCCGACCATGTCCTGGTCCGGGACGAGAACGTGGATGCGCTCCGGGGGGCCCTCGAACGCCTACAGGATGATTTCGACGGGGTGGGTGATCGGGTGGGAAGCCCGATTGACGGACTCACCCGCTATCTCCTGCCGCCGCGGCGCGACGACCGGCCCAGGACCGTGCCCGAAACACTGGACCGCATCGACGACGTCGTGGGAAGGCCTGGGCTCGCGACACCGGACCACTTCATCCACGTCACGCCGACCTCAACCTGCTGCCCCGCGACTGAGCCGGAGGAGACCGGACTGCCCGGGCCGTGGCCACCGCCCGCCGGTGACCCCGACGCCGGTCTCGGGACGCGAGTGTCCGTTGTCGACACTGGCTGGCATCCACCCGCCGAGGCTCATCCCGCCACGCCATGGCTGACCGGGGTCGTCGGTGACGACGAGCAGAACAACCCCGCCGCGCTGCGCCCCTATGCCGGCCACGGCACGTTCATCGCCGGCGTCGTCAGATGCATCGCCCCGAAGGCAGGGGTGCGCGTCGAGGGGTTTCCGGTCGATGCTGTCGCTGGCGTGTCTCGAGTCCGACATGGTCGCCCAGCTCACCGAGGCGTTGGCCTTCGGTCCGCACATGATCAGCCTCTCGGCAGGTAGCCGGACCCGACTCGACCTGCCGATGGTGAGCTTCGAGGTCTTCTGGGACACGTTCCTGAGCAAGCGGCCGAACACCGTGCTGGTCGCGGCGGCCGGCAACGACGGCACGGGCGCTCCGTTCTGGCCGGCAGCGTTCGACTGGGCCGTGGGAGTGGGCTCGCTCGATCTCGACCACCGCGTCTCGAGCTTCTCCAACTTCGGCGTGTCGGCAGACGTCTTCGCCCTCGGCCGCAACATCGTCAACGCCTTCCCCGATGGCCGCTTCGTCTGCCACGAGACCCCCGACAAGGGTGACGTCCGGCAGTTCACCACCGGGCTCGCGCGGTGGAGCGGGACGTCGTTCGCGGCGCCGATCGTCGCAGGCATGATCGCGGCCCGCATCAGCGCGGCCGCAGCCGAGCGCTGCGACGCCCGCGACGACAGTCCTGCGGACAGGCGACGCCGCTCAATGATCCCCTGCGAGGGCCCATCCAGGCGCTGTTGCCGTCGTACACGTAGTGAAGGTCGTCAGAGCGTCAGCCACTCGGTGCTCTGCGTGGCGTCGTCGCAGGTGACGGTGAAACGGACGGGGCCACCATCGGGGGCAGGGAGGGCGAAGAAACCGGACTCGTCGGTGTCGACCGAGTGCTGGGCTCCCGCGGGTGTGAGGACCGAGATCCGGCACACCCGTCCCGGGACGACCTGTCCCATCAGGGTCCCTGCATCGAGTTCGATCTCGAGGGTGAAGTCGGTGCCCTGGAAGCCGATCACCCGGGGCGTCGTGGCGACGCTCCGGACCAGCACCTCCGCGGTCAGCGACGAGTCATAGGCCAGGCTCATCAGGTCGTCGTCGATCGTCCGCCAGGCGAAGGCAGCCCGCGCGGCCGCCCGCGCACTATCGGAAACCGCACCCTGAAGTGCCTCGTCGAGGTCCGCCATCAGCATTTCGTCGTCATTCCACAGTGTCATCTGACTCATCTCCTCTGCCTCCGCGGCGGTCCCCGCGAGGAACCCTCTGAGTGCTTTGCTCCTGCGGAGCTGGTCGAGCGCACGAGCACGCGTAGGTCCGATGCTGCCCACGGGAATCCCTAACAGTCGACTGACCTCACGATAAGGAAGCGGGGGGTCGGCCAGCAGCAGGGTCAGCAGTTCCCGGCGGTCATTGGGGAGCTCGGCCATCGCAGCGCGCAGGGCCTGCTGGCGCTCGAGTGCCAGCAGGTCGCCCCCTATGTCGTGCTCCTCGTGCAGCTGGTCGAACTCTGAGGTGGCCTGCGGATCCACCGACACCGTACGCCGGGACCGATCGATGACCCGGAGACACTCGTGCCGGGTCGTGGTGGCGATCCAGCCCGGAAGGGCTCTGGGCTCACGAAGGTCGGACGAGGTGCTCGACCAGGCGTAGCCACAGAGTCTGGTTCACATCGTCAGCGTCTTGGCGGCGCAGCCGATGTCGCGCGATGATGGCGCTCACCAGCGGGAGGAAGCGCTCGACGAGCTCATACCAGGCGTCCTGGTCCCCCTCTCGCGCATTCTCCACGAGAGTGGCGACGGCCTCTGCTTGATCCATTCGGGTCCTCCTCCGCCGGCTGGCCTGCCGGCACGTGTGGAGTCTGCTGGGCCTAACACACGGAGGAGCAGGTCCGAGGCTGCCTGATACGTACATCCCAGAATTGGCCACCACCGGGTAGGTCCGATCAACCCGATCCGGCGGCGTTTCGGGCTCGCCCAAGGGGACGGATAGGGTCGAGTCCGTGCGTATCTGCAGATTCACCGCCGGTGACGACCTTCTCTTCGGAGTCCTGACCGGGGACGTCGACGAGTTCGGCCAGCCCGAGGAGGACGCGACGATCGTCGCGCTGGCAGGTGACCCGCTCTACGTCGGGATCAAGCTGCTCGAGCAGGAGCACAAGCTGGCCGACGTCCGGCTCCTCGCTCCGGTGCTGCCGCGCAGCAAGGTCGTCGGGATCGGTCGCAACTACGCGAAGCATGCCGCCGAGATGGGCAACGACGTGCCGAGCGCGCCGTTGATGTTCATCAAGCCCAACACGAGCGTGGTGGGGCCGGGCGACCCGATCCTCTACCCGCATCAGACGGAGAACCTGCACTTCGAGGGCGAGCTGGCCGTGGTGATCGGTCGGATCTGCCGCGACGTACCCCCCGAGAAGGCGACCGACGTCATCCACGGCTACACGGTCGGAAACGACGTCACGGCCAGGGACCTGCAGAAGAGCGACGTCCAGTTCACCCGTTCCAAGGGCTTCGACTCGTTCTGCCCGCTCGGGCCCTGGGTCGAGACCGACCTGGACCCGCAGACCTTCGCCGACGGCGTGCAGATCCAGACCCACCTCAACGGCGACCTCAAGCAGGACGGGTCGACCAAGGACATGATCTTCGACATCCCGACGCTCATCGCGCACATCTCGAGCGTGATGACCCTGCTGCCCGGTGACGTGATCCTCACCGGCACCCCCGAGGGGGTCGGACCCATGAACGTCGGCGACGAGGTCGAGGTCTCGATCGCCGGCATCGGCACTCTGACGAACAAGGTGGAAAAACGTGACTGACCCAGACGAGGTCCTCGGCGATCTCGCCCCCGACCAGGTCAGGGTGCGGTTCCCGCCAAGCCCGACCGGCTTCCTTCACGTCGGCAACGTGCGCAGCGCGCTGTTCAACTGGGCTTTCGCACGCCATTTCGGCGGCACGCTCGTGTTGCGGATCGAGGACACCGACCTGGCTCGCAACACGGAGGCCGGTTACGACTCGATCCTCGGATCCCTGCGCTGGCTGGGCATCGACTGGGACGAGGGGCCCGAGGTCGGCGGCCCGTTCGCGCCGTACAAGCAGTCCGAGCGCTTCGACATCTACGCCGACGTCGCAGCCAGGCTCCGCCAGTCGGGCAAGGCCTATGACTGCTACTGCACCAACGACGAGGTCGAGGCGCGCCGCCGAGCGTCCGGCTCCAAGCTGACGGGGTACGACGGGTTCTGTCGCGAGCTGACCCAGGGCCAGCTCGACGTGTTCGAGGCCGACGGGCGCAGGCCGACGCTGCGGCTCCGGATCCCCGACAAGCCGATCACGTTCTCCGATCTGGTCCGCGGCGAGATCACCTTCATGCCGGAGAACGTGCCCGACTTCGCGCTGCTGCGCGCCAGCGGAGACCCGCTCTACACGCTGGTCAACCCCGTCGACGACGCGATGATGGAGATCACCCACGTCCTGCGTGGCGAGGACCTGTTGCCGAGCACGCCGCGGCAGATCGCGCTCTACGAAGCCCTGCACGAGCTGGGCATCGGCACCGGCGTACCCCGTTTCGGCCACCTGCCGATCGTGATGGGCCCGGGCAACAAGCGGCTCTCCAAGCGCGACGCGGGCTCGGGTCTTTCGGAGTACGTCGAGCGCGGCTTCCTGCCCGAGGGCATCCTCAACTACCTCGCCCTGCTCGGCTGGGGCATCGCCGAGGACCGCGACGTCTTCACGATGGCCGAGATGGCCGAGGCGTTCGACATCCGCCGGGTCAACCCGAACCCGGCCCGCTTCGACCTGAAGAAGCTCGAGGCCATCAACGCCACGCACATGCGGATGATCAGCGTCGAGGACATGGCCGAGCGGGTCGTCCCGTTCCTGGCCGCCGCGGGCCTGGTCGACGACCCGATCAGCGACGACCAGCGCGCCCGGTTGGTCGAGGCGATGCCACTGGTCAACGAGCGGATCAACACGCTGTCGGAGGCGGTCGACATGCTCGAGTTCCTGTTCGTCGACGAGGCGGACTTCGCGCGCGACCCGGCCGACGTCGAGAAGGTGCTCACCGAGGAAGGAAAGATGGTCGTGAAGGCGGCGAGCGACGCCCTGTCGCCGCTGTCGTCGTGGACCACCGAGGCGATCGACGCGGCGCTCCGCGCCAAGCTGGTCGACGAGCTCGGCCTCAAGCCGCGCAACGCGTTCGGGCCCGTACGAGTGGCCGTGACCGGCAAGCGGATCTCGCCGCCCCTCTTCGAGTCGCTCGAGCTGCTCGGCCGGGAGCGCAGCCTGGCTCGGCTGCAGTCCGCGCAGGCCTGATGTCAGTTCCGAGCGTCGGGACTCCGCAGCCCTACTACCTGCTCCATCTGACCGGCAAGCCGGGCATCTGGCGGCCCTTGGTCGGAGTCGTCGCGCTCGTGGCCTGGATGCTCGTACTCTCCGGGACGGTCGCCCTGGTGCCGTTCGTCATCTATGCCCTGTCCACCGACCGCGATCTCGGCGACTACCTGACGCGATTGATCGACCTCGACGAACCCGACCCCGGGCGGGCTCGCCTATCTCAACATCGCCCTTGCCTCGTTGATCCCGGCGGTCCTTCTCGTCACCTGGGTCCTGCACGGCCTCAAGCCCCGGTGGCTGTCGTCGGTGGGGCCAAGGATGCGCTGGCGGTTCTTCGTCATCTGCCTCGGCCTGGCCCTCGTCTCGCTGATCGCGGCGCTCATGGTTGCCGCGGTGCTGCCGCACGACAGGCCGACGGCGCGGACGATCTCCGGCGAACTCAATGCCTGGACGTCCACCACCCGCGACTTCGCTCTCATTGTGCTGCTGCTCACGCCGTTCCAGGCGGCAGGCGAGGAGTACCTCTTCCGCGGCTATCTCACGCAGGCGTTCGGTGGGATCTTCCGAAGTCGCCTGGTGGCGATCGTGGTCCCGGCCGTGCTGTTCGCGTTTGCGCACGGGCTCGGTCAGTCGGTGCCGATCTTCTTCGACCGGTTGGCCTTCGGACTGGTCGCCGGCCTGCTCGTCGTACTCACCGGAGGGCTGGAAGCGGGCATCGCGATGCACGTGCTGAACAACTGGGTCGCGTTCGGTCTGACCCTCGCGTTCGGCGACATGGCCACGGCGCTGAACCCGACCGGCGGCGGCTGGTGGATGGTCCCCGCGACGCTGGCGCAGTCGCTGGTTTTCTTGGGACTTGTGTACGCCGTGGCCCGCGCGATGAGCCTCCGAAACTCGGGAAACCCACGCGTTTTGGAGGCCCCAACGGGTCCCGTGTAAGGTTTCTCCTCGGCCCATCCCGTGCCTTCGGGAGGGGTCGAATCCCTTGGGATATGGTGTAATTGGCAGCACGACTGGTTCTGGTCCAGTTAGTCAAGGTTCGAGTCCTTGTATCCCAGCGAGATCGCGGTCACACCCTTCTGGATGGTCCGCGATTTGCTGTGAAAAGCGGAGCATCGCTAGAGTTCCGAGCGCTGATCCAGCAGAGCCCCCGTTGTGTAGTGGCCTAGCACGCCGCCCTCTCAAGGCGGTAGCGCCGGTTCGAATCCGGTCGGGGGTACAGGTCCGAAAGGGGGCCCTGACCAGCGGAAACGCTGGGTGGGGCGGTACGTCCTCGACCTCCTCGTGCGTGAAACCGATCAGGGGCGCCAGCATCGGCACGAAGGCGGTCTCCGGAATTCCGCCGTGTGTCGCGACCTCGTAGTACAGGTCGGACCAGCCTTCCCACGGGTTGATGGCAGCCAGGTGTGGCGGCTGCAGTGCGGCCACGGCCCACTGGATGACGGCGTACCAGGACACGCCCGCCATGCCCACCTTGGCGTTGCTCCAATCCTGGACTCCTGCCCACTCGATGAGGTCGTAGCAGGCTTCGGCTTCCGCGGGACCTCCCATCGTGACGTTGCCTTCGGACCCCCACGTGCCTCGGGCGTCAGCCATCACGAACGCGTAGCCCCGAGCCGTCCAGAACGCCGGGTCGGGGGTCTCGAAGCAGGTGTAGGGCGAGAGGTCCTCGGTCGGCACGTCGTTGCCTGGCCAGTAGCGCCAGTCCAGCTGCCCATGCTTGCCATAGGGACTCCAGGCGA
>CAVRBN010000063.1:0-26136 GCA_963719255.1 uncultured Actinomycetota bacterium
CACGAAGCTGCTGGCCTGGACATCCCAGACGATCTGCTCAGCGCGGCGCCGAAGAGCGGGGACCGAGCATCCGGGCAGCAGCAGCGCCATCTCGTCACCGCCGAGACGACTCACGACGTCGTCGCGGCGCGACGAACGGACGAGCAAGTCGGCGAGCCGGACGAGCACTTCGTCGCCGGCCGGATGTCCGTGTCGGTCGTTGATCGCCTTGAACTCGTCGACGTCCAGAACAATCAGCGACGTCCCTTCCCCGCTGGATGCTCCGGCAAGGGCTGATTGCGCCGCCGCGTCCAGGACCCGGCGGGTGGCGAGTCCCGTCAGGGCGTCGATCCCGGCCAACCGTTCGAGCTTGTCGATGAGCTCGGCCTGCCGTTCGCCACCGCGGATGAGGACCGCGGCCGTCGTGACCAATGCCGCCGAGACATACCCGGTGTCGACGATTGCTTCATGGAGGGGCAACAGGGTGAAGACGAGGATGACCTCGGCGACGACCGATGCGACCGTCATCACGATCGCGCCCGCGCGCCGAAGTTGCGACGCGCCGAAGATCGTGGGAAAGAACAAGAAGATCTGCGCGGGAACCGAGGCGTCGGCCGTCAGGAAGTCGACCTCGACGATCAGGGCGACAGACAGGAGAGGACCCAGCGCCCAGGCGACCAGCGATGCATTGGGCCGACGCCGCGTCAACCAACAGGCAGCCGCGAACAGCCCGACGGCGGCGAGAGTGAGTGCCGCCTCAGCCCACGTCAGATCGCGTCCGCCCGGCTGGATGGGTGTGAAACCAATAGTCACCACGGCGGCGACGACACTCAGGGTAACGATGCTTCGGATCGCCGCAGGACGACTGCGAGGCTGCATCCACATCAGCGGGCGCATGGTGACCTGGCCTCCAGGATTACTCATCGCCGCGCTGCACTTGGCACGTCGTTGATCCAGAATAATCCCCGGACTACCCAAAATGCATGAGAACGCCGATCTCTCAGGCGTACGACGACGAACCGATCACGGCCCGCATTCGTCGGTCAGCGAGGGGCGCCGACGATGCGCAGGGCCAGGTCGGCGTACTGGTCGGCGATGTCTTCCGGCGTCCAGCCGCCTTCGTCGGTGTACCAGCGGGCGATGTCGATGCCCAGCGAGAGCAACGCCACCGTCGCCATCCGCGGGTCGGAGGTGTCGAAGGCGCCGGCGGCGACCCCCGCTTCGATGACCTGGCGGATCTCCTGATCGATCTGATGCCGGATCTCCCGCATCTCCCGGAGGTGCTCGGGCTCAGCGCCGTGAGCTCGTAGTTCACGATTCGGCCGACGGTGTGACCGCGAGCGTGCTGCACGGCGAAGTCGTGGACGACCGTGCGCAGCTGCTGGGCGGGGTCGTCAGAGGAAGCGACCCCGGCGCGGATGAGCGCGAGGGTCCGCTCGTGCCCGTTGCGGGAGATGAGGTAGAGCAACTCCTCCTTCGACCGGTGGTGAACATAGAGCGCAGCGGGACTCATCCCGGCCGCGGCCGCGATGTCGCGGGTGGTGGTGCCGTGGAAGCCCTTCTCCGCGAATGCGGTGACGGCGGCCTCGACGAGCCGCGCCCGGGTCGCGTCGGCGCGGGAGACGTCGCCTGAGACATCGCCTGACACATCGCCTGAGACATCTGTGGTCTCGGTCATCGCGTTCTCCTCCCCTGTCGTCTCGGCCCGGCGGTTGACGCGCGCCGGTGGATCCTGCACGCTGCATGGTATCTAATAAGCAAGCGCTTAGTAAGCACCGAAGGAGACCTGTTCGGAATGACCGAAGGAGCAACCATGTCCCGCCGGTTCGAGGGCCGTACGGCCATCGTCACTGGAGCCAGCCGCGGCATCGGCCTGGCTATCGCCCAGCGTCTCGTCGCCGACGGCGCGAAGGTCGTCATCACCGCCCGGAAGCAGGAGGCGCTGGACGACGCCGTCACCGCCCTCGGCGGCCCTGAGCACGCGATCGCCGTGGCCGGATCGGCTGACGACCCCGACCACCAGGCCGAGACCGTCAAGCGCGCGATCGCCGAGTTCGGCAGTGCCGACCTCCTGGTCAACAACGCCGGCATCAATCCGGTCTTCGGGCCGATGATCGGGCTCGATCTCGATGCGGCCCGCAAGATCGTCGAGGTCAACTGCATTGCCGCGCTCTCCTGGACGCAGCAGGTGCACCAGAGCTGGATGAAGGAGCACGGCGGCGCGGTCGTCAACATCGCCTCCGTCGCCGGCATCCGCCCGGCGCCCGGCATCGGCATGTACGGCGCCAGCAAGTCGATGCTGATCCACATCACTCAGGAGCTGGCCGTCGAGCTCGGCCCGGACATCCGGGTCAACGCGGTCGCTCCGGCCGTGGTGAAGACGAAGTTCGCGACCGCCCTCTACGAGGGCCGCGAGGAGCAGGTCGCCTCGGCGTACCCGCTGAAGCGGCTCGGCAACCCTGCGGACATCGGCAGTGTGGTCGCCTTCCTGCTCTCCGAGGACGCGGCGTGGCTCACCGGCCAAGTGCTCGTGATCGACGGCGGCGTCACCCTGATGGGCGGTGCCTGACATGAACTCCCGTGAAGCCCGTGAATGTGCAGGGACAGGGAGTCGTCGTCACGGGCGCCGGGCACGGCATCGGCCGCGCGATCGCAACCAGGCTCGCCACCGAGGGCGCGCGGGTCGTCGTCAACGACCTGGACGGCGACTCGGCCAAGCTCGTCGCCGAGGAGATCGATGGCTACGCGGCTCCCGGAGACGCGGCGTCCCAGGACGGTGTGGCCGCGCTGGTGCAGACGGCCCGCGACCACCTGGGCAGCATCGACACGTGGTTCGGCAACGCCGGGACCGACCGCGGGCACGGCCTCGACGCGTCCGAGGAGGACTGGGCGGTGGCCAATGAGGTCAACGTGATGGCCAACGTCCGCGCGGCCCGCCTGCTGGTCCCCGACTGGCTGGAGCGGGGTGGAGGCAGGTTCGTGGTCACCGCGTCGGCCGCCGGCCTGCTCACGGTGCTCGGCAGCCCGACGTACTCGGTCAGCAAGCATGGCGCCGTCGCCTTCGCGGAATGGCTCTCGGTCACCTATCGGCATCGTGGGGTCGTCGTCCAGGCGATCTGCCCCCAGGGAGTGCGCACCCGGATGCTCGAGAACACCGGCCCGCTCCAGGAGCTGATCAGCCGCGACGCCGCGCTGGAGCCCGAGGACGTCGCCGAGGCCGTCTGGCAGGCGATGGCCGACAACCGGTTCCTGATCCTTCCCCACCCCGAGGTCCAGGGGTACTACGAGACCCGCGCCGGGCAGACGGAGCGATGGCTGGGCGGGATGAACCGGTTGCAGCAACGGTTCGAGGAGCAGGGGGTCCTGCGATGAAGGTCTTCCAGGGCATCGAGGAGCTCCAGAAGGCGGTCGGGGACCACCTTGGCCATTCCGACTGGCATACCATCACCCAGGAGCAGATCGACCTGTTCGCCGAGGCCACCGGTGACCACCAGTGGATTCACGTCGACCCGGAGAAGGCGGCCCAGGGGCCGTTCGGCACCACGATCGCCCACGGGTACCTGACCCTCTCCCTGGTCCCGAGGCTGGTCTCGGAGATCTACCGGGTCGAGGGCCTGGCGATGGGCGTCAACTACGGCGCCAACAAGGTCCGCTTCCCCTCGCCAGTTCCCGTCGGCTCCCGCGTCCGGGCCGGAGTGGAGATCCTCTCCCTCGTCCCCGGAGGGCCCGGGGTGCAGTGCACGGCCCGGGTCACCGTCGAACGCGAGGGCGCGGAGAAGCCGGCCTGCGTCGCCGAGGTCGTCAGCGTGTTGGTGCCTTGATGATCGCCGAGCAGGACGTCGGCGACCCGCCCGGACTGGATCTGGGGAGGTTCGCAGCCTGGTTCCCCGGCACCGGGCCGGGCCCGGTCGGCGGTCGCCTGCGCGCAAACCTGATCGCCGGCGGAAAGTCCAACCTGACCTATCGGGTGGCGAACGCGACCGACAGCTGGATCGTCCGTCGGCCACCGCTGGGCCACGTCCTGGCCACCGCTCACGACATGGCGCGGGAGTACCGGGTGATCACCGCCCTGCGCGACACGCAGGTGCCGGTGCCCAACACCTTCGCGTTCTGCTCCGACCCAGACGTGCTGGGTGCGCCGTTCTACGTCATGGAGGACGTGGCCGGGACGCCCTACCGCAGTGCCGAGGAGCTCGTCGCTCTCGGCGAGGCCCGCACCCGCGCGATCTCCGTCTCGATGGTCGACACACTCGCAACCCTGCACGAGGTGGACCCGGTGGCCGTGGGTCTGGCGGACTTCGGCCGTCCCGAGGGCTTCCTGGCCAGGCAGGTACGGCGCTGGAAGAAGCAGCTCGACGCGTCGTACTGCCGCGACCTGCCGGCGGCCGTCGAGCTGCACGCCCGGCTCGAGGCGACCGTCCCCGAACAGTCACCGGCCGGCATCGTGCACGGCGACTACCGGCTCGACAACATCCTGACCGATGCCGACGACCGGCTCGCGGCCGTCATCGACTGGGAGATGGCCACCCTGGGAGACCCACTCACTGACCTGGCCGTGCTGGTGCTCTACCAGCGGTTGGGCAACCTCACCGACAGCTGGTCGGTTGCCGACGCCGCCTCGGCGCCCGGCTTTCTCGACGAAGACCAGATCATCGAGCGCTATGCCGCGCGCAGCGAGCGTGACCTTTCCCGATTCGGGTTCTACCTCGCTCTGGCGGCGTTCAAGCTCTCGGCAATCCTGGAAGGCATCCACTACCGCCACCTCCACGGCCAGACCGTCGGCCCTGGCTTCGACCACGTCGGCGACGCCATCCACCCCCTGCTCGACGCCGGACTCACCTCACTCAAGGAGCACTACTGATGGACTTCACCTTCGACGCCCGAACCGAAGAACTGCGCAAGGACCTGCTCGACTTCATGGACACCCACGTCCATCCGGCCGAGCCGGTCTTCGCAGAGCAGCTGGGCCAGCTGGAGGACACGCTGGGCGTGGAGCGAGGTTCCCGTGCTCGCGGAGCTGCGTGCCGAGGCTCGGCGGCGCGGACTGTGGAATCTCTTCCTGCCCGGCGAGCACGGGGCCGGACTGACCAACCTCCAGTACGCACCGCTCGCCGAGATCACCGGACGCAGCGGCCACCTCGCGCCGCCGGCGATCAACTGCTCCGCTCCCGACACCGGGAACATGGAGGTGCTGGCGATGTTCGGCACACCGGAGCAGAAGAAGGAGTGGCTCGACCCGTTGCTTGCGGGCGAGATCCGCTCGTCGTTCGCGATGACCGAGCCCGACGTCGCCTCGTCCGACGCCACCAACATCTCCACCCGGATCGAGCGGGACGGTGACGAGTACGTCCTCAACGGGCGCAAGTGGTGGATCAGCGGTGCGATGAACCCGAACGCCCAGATCTTCATCGTGATGGGCAAGACCGACCCCACCGCCGACCGGCACCGTCAGCAGAGCCAGATCCTGGTGCAGCGCGACACCCCCGGCGTCGTCATCAAGCGCGGCATGCACGTGCTCGGGTACGACGACCACGACCACGGCGGCCACGCCGAGATCGAGTTCAACGACGTCCGGGTCCCGGCGAGCAACCTGATCGGCAGCGAGGGCGACGGGTTCGCGATCGCCCAGGCCCGTCTCGGACCGGGGCGCATCCACCACTGCATGCGCTCGATCGGTACTGCCGAGCTGGCCGTGGAGCTGATGTGCGCCCGCGCCGAGCAGCGGGTGGCGTTCGGCAAGCCGTTGTCCGAGCAGGGGGTGATCCGGGACTGGATCGCCGAGTCCCGGGTGCGGATCGAGCAGCTGCGGCTGCTGGTGCTCAAGACTGCCTGGCTGATGGACACGGTCGGCAACAAGGGCGCCCACACCGAGATCCAGGCGATCAAGATCGCGACCCCGACCACGGTGCAGTGGATTCTCGACAAGGCGATCCAGGTGCACGGCGCCGGCGGGTTGTCCCAGGACTTCCCGCTTGCCGCGGCGTACGCCGGGATCCGCACCCTGCGGTTCGCCGACGGCCCCGACGAGGTGCACAAGAACGCCCTGGCGCGCAACGAGATCCGGCGGCAGGCCGCCGCCCGGGAGAACCGATGACCGAGCAGGAAACGCGGGAAGCAGCTGAGACAGCGGGTCACCGACTTCCTCGCGGCCCACGACCCGGCCACCACGGACCGGGTGGAGTTCCTCCGTGCCCGGTACGACGCGGGGCTGGCCTGGGTGCACTTTCCCCTGGGCCACGGCGGCCTCGACCTGCACCGAGCCCTGCAGGCCGAGGTGGACGCCCAGTTCGCGGACGCCGGCGCACCCGACAACAACTCGCGCAGCAACGGAATCGGGCTCGGCATGGCCGCGCCGACGATCCTCGCCTTCGGCACCGACGAGCAGAAGGAGCGTTTCCTGCGGCCGCTGTGGACCGGCGAGGAGATCTGGTGCCAGCTGTTCAGCGAGCCCGGCGCCGGATCCGACCTCGCCGCGATCGCCACCCGCGCGGTGCGGGACGGATCCACCTGGGTCGTCAACGGCCAGAAGGTGTGGACCTCCGGTGCTCACTTCGCCCGCTTCGGCATCCTGGTGGCGCGCACCGACCCCGAGGTCCCCAAGCACGGCGGCCTCACCTACTTCCTGTGCGACATGACCGACCCCGGGGTCGACGTACGCCCCCTGCGGCAGATCACCGGCGAGGCGGAGTTCAACGAGGTCTTCCTCACCGACGTCCGGATCCCCGACACGCGACCGTCTGGGCGCCGAGGGCGAGGGCTGGAAGGTCGCGAACGCGACGCTCAACAACGAGCGGGTCGCCATCGGCGGCGGCGCGACGTCTCGCGAGAGTGGCATGGTGGGCGTGGTCGCGGCCGCCTGGCGCGAGCGCCCCGAGCGCCGTACCCCCGAGCTGCACGACCGGCTCGATCAAGCTCTGGGTGGACGCCGAGGTGGCCCGGCTCACCGGGCAGCGGCTGCGGCAGAAGCTCGCGCATGGGCCAGCCCGGACCGGAGGGTTCGGGGATGAAGCTGACCTTCGCGCGGCTCGCCCAGGAGCTCAGTGGTCTCGAGCTCGAACTGCTCGGAGAGGACGGCCTGCGGTACACCGACTGGACGATGGTCCGGCCCGAAGAGGTCGACTTCACCGCCCGCGATGCCGGCTACCGCTACCTGCGCGCGAAGGGGAACTCGATCGAGGGCGGCACCTCGGAGATCCTGCGCAACATCGTCGCCGAGCGGGTCCTCGGACTGCCGCCGGAACCCCGCGTCGACAAGGACATCGCCTGGAAGGACCTGGCTCGATGAGCGACCTCAACCTGCTCTACACCGACATCGAGGACGACCTGCGCAGCGAGCGTGCGCAGCCTCCTCGCCGACCGCTGTGACCCCGCCGCAGTCGTGGCGGTGTACGACGGGGACCGGTCGCTGGTCGGCGGTCTCTGGAAGGCCCTGTCCGCCGACCTGGGCCTCGCCGGCCTGCTGGTGCCCGAGACCCGCGGGGGCGGCGGGGCCTCCGCACGTGAGGCCGCGGTGGTGCTCGAGGAGCTCGGCCGTTCGGTCGCGCCGGTGCCGTTCCTCACCAGCGCGGTGGTCGCCACCACGGTCGTGTTGGACTCGGACTCCCCGTTGCTCGGCTCGCTGGCCGCTGGAGACAACGACGGCGGCGCTGGTGGTGCCGCTCTCCACGGCGCCGGACGCTGTGGTGCCGGGCGTGCGCCGCGGCGAGGACGGCAGGCTGGCCGGCACGGTGACCAGTGTGGCCGGTGCCCTCGAGGCCGACGTCCTGCTCGTGCCGGTCGCCGTCCCCGACGGCGTCGAGGTGTACGCCGTGCCCGCGGTTGCGGCGACGGTCGACCCGGTGATCTCCCTCGACATGACCCGGCAGCTGGCCGATGTGCGGCTCGACGGTGCGACCGGTGAGCTGGTGGTCGCGGCCGGGGACGGTGATGCCGCGCTGCGAAGGGCGATCGGCGCCGGCGCCGCGCTGATGGCCTCCGAGCAGGTCGGCGTCGCCCAGTGGTGCCTGACGACCACCGTCGCCTACCTGAAGGAGCGCCGGCAGTTCGGCCGCCCGGTAGGCGGGTTCCAGGCGCTCAAGCATCGGCTCGCGGACCTCTTCGTGGCGGTCGAGTCGGCCGCCGCTGCCGCCCGCTACGCAGCGGCCACGCTCGCCGTACAGGATCCCGATCACGAGGTGGCCGCCGCCCTGGCACAGGCGTACTGCGGCGAGGTCGCCGTGCGCGCCGCCGAGGAGGCGGTGCAGCTGCACGCGGGCATCGGGATGACCTGGGAGCATCCGGCCCATCTGTATCTGAAGCGGGCGAAGGCGGACCAGATCGCGTTCGGTACCTCCGGTGCCCATCGGCTGCGCCTCGCCGGCCTGGTTGACCTGCCGGCGGCGGGAGCATGAGCACACTCGCCGTCAGGATGCGGTGGCGAAGAAGTCCTTGAGCACCGGAGCGAGGGTCTCGTCAGGAACGCCATGCCACTCGCCGGGCAGGCTCTGATGGATGCCGTCAGGTAGACCATCGGCGACCGTGGCGGCCCATCCGGTCAGGTCATCGCTGCTGCTCGCGCTGTCGAGCACGAGGGTCGGTGCGGTCACGGAGACGAGAATGTCTCGCGCAGTGCACGCGGAGATGATCGCGTCGTACACGAGGGTCGGCGCGATCGATTCCATGGCCGACCATGGCGGCGTCCCTCGCATGTCGGCGATGACCTCGGCGGGCAGGCCGATGCCGGCGTGGAACTGCTCGACGGCATCGCCGCGCCGGTCGGTCGCGACGAGCTGAGCGAGCTCGCCGATGAACGCGGCGGCTTCTTCAGCGCCCTCGTCCTCCGCGATCGGGGGTTCCAGCACTGCCAGCCGCGGAATGGCGAGACCGTGAGCCGCCGCTCGCAGGGTCAGCAGCCCGCCGCTGGAGAAGCCGTACATGAAGGCTGATCCGCCAGCCTCGCTGACGAGCGCCGCGAGGTCCTCGACCTCACGCTGGATCGTGTACGGCGCGGTGTCGGTGCTGGCGCCGCGGCCGCGACGGTCGTAGCGGTACACAGTGAAGTCAATCGCCAACATCTCGGCGAGGGTGGCGAAGGAGCTGAAGTCTCGGAAGTGCCCGGCGGCCTCCACCAGGATCAGCGCCGGGCCTTCGCCGGATCGTTCGTACGCGATGCTGGTCCCGTCTGCGGAGCGAACCCGGCGTTCGGCGCGGGTGTCGGTGCTCGTCATGAGGAGCTGCCTTTCTACGACGTCGGCAGCGCCCCTATGGCCTGCCATCACGGCCGAGGACAGTCCTCGGCGCGTCTCGCCCTGCACGTACTGACGCCGCCAGAGGCAGAAACTCATCGACGGTGAAGGCGACCCGGCTTGGCCGCAGTTGCAAATGCCAGAAAACGGATAATACGGGACTAATTGCCCTCGATTTTCGGAAATGGGACGCCCAGACTGACGGTCACACGTCTGGACCTCGCGTGGTGTTGCGTATGAGAGGTCGCCCCCGCCGGCCCAGATCCCCGGCACGTTGCCCATCTCATGGCCAGCAGTGCCCGCCGTTCGGCTGGCAATCACCGCTCCATGCCCACAGACGAGGCAGAACACCATGCCCAACACGACACCCGACCCCACCCCCGCCGGCGTCCAGCTCGCCTACACCCGCAGGTCGGCCCTGGCAGCAGGTGTCGCAGCCGCCGGAATCGCTGGGACCGGACTCGTCCCGGGTCCCGCGGCGGCCGGCCAGGCCCGGAGCATGGCCGCCGCGCTCCCCCTGGTGCGTCCCATGTCTGCCCAGCGGGTGCAACAGAACTGGGGCATCTGCGACCACCCGGACTTCACCGCCGGCTACCAACACCGCGCCGCCGTCCTCGACCGGATCGCCGGCATGCGGATCGCCTGCATCCGCGGCATGTTCACCCACGACAGCAGGGGTGACGCCACCGCCGCCCGACTGCGGGCCAACGGCATGGGCTGGGTGATGATGGTCTACCCGACCGAACACGGCATGACGACGGCAAAACTGGTCGCCCGGATCCGCTACATCGGCGACCACGCCGCCGACCTGTGCCGCGCCATCGAAGGGCCCAACGAGTGGAACAACTCCCGCTCCGGCGGCACCCCGATGACCGCAGCCGAGACCGTCGCGGTGCAGAAGACCATCTACCAGACCGTCCGCGCCGACCCCCGCCTCGACCACGTCAAGGTCCTCGGCCCCTCCGCCCACGTGCTGGTGCTGGACCGCCACAACGGCCGCGACTACCTCGACCTGGTCCGGGCCGGAATCGCGCCGTACCAAGACGGTCAAGCAGTGCACAGCTATCCCATCGCCAAGGAAGTCACCAACAAGCTGGCCGGACGTCTCGACTACGTGTACGCCGCGTTCGGGGACAACTACCCCGTCCAGGTCACCGAGACCGGGTGGACCACTGGCGGCACCACCGGCACACCCCAGAACACCGAGGCTGACGCCGCCACTTATGCCGCCCAAGCGGTGCTCATCATGGCTGGCCTCAAGATCCCCACCATGCGGTACGAAACCCTTGACGACTCCCCCATGGGCGGAAGAGACGGGTTTGGCCTCTGGTCCTGCACGTCCACCGACCCGTCCAAGTGGCGTGCCAAACCAGAGGTCTTTTCCGTCGGAAACCTGCTCCGCGCCCTGCGGGACCCCGGACCCGCGTACGTCCCCGCACCGGTCCAGCTCAGGATCGTCGGAGCCGTCGAATCCGCTGTCACCGGCAAGCGCGACAGGACCGCAACCGCCTGGCTCTGGACCAATGCAGGCAGCCCGGTCCAGGCCAGCGTCACCGACAGCCAAGGCACCCGGACCTTCCGGGTCACCAAGAACCTGACCCGAGTGCCACTCCGCCGCGCCGCCTGACGACTCTGGTCGACGGTCCTACCGACTGACGCCCGTGGTCGGGCAGCGAGCAGTCAGACGACGCCCACCGCCCGCCATGCGCCGCGCACGATCTGCGCCGCACCCTTGTGGACCACACCTGCCTTGACCAGGATCCGAGCGGAGTCGGCGACCTGGCTGGCAGCCTGCGCAAACGTGCTGTTCGGCTTCAGGAAGTGCAGCGCGTGATACCAGATCCTCGCGGCCACCTGGGTGTCCCCGAGCTCGGTTGCCGTCAGGTAGAACGCGCGGTTCGGGATGCCCGAGTTGATGTGCACGCCGCCGTTGTCGGCGGAGCCGGTGAAGCGGTCGGCGTAGTGCGCCGGCTGCGGGTCCTTCCCGATGATCGGGTTGTTGTACGCCGACCCCGGGTACCGCATCGACCGCAGGGCTTCGCCGTACAGGTCGGGCCCCATGATCTCGTCGCCAATCAGCCAGTCGGCCTCGTCGGGCCCCTCGTTGCTCACCCACTGGGTGATCGCGGTGCCGAACACGTCGCTGAAGTGTTCGTTGAGCGCGCCGGACTCGTCCTTGTAGATCAACCCGGAGGCGAACTGGGTGACGCCGTGCGCCAACTCGTGCGCCACCACATCGAGGGACCGAGCGAACCCGGAGAAGATGACGCCGTCACCGTCACCGAACGTCATCTCGTCGCCGTCCCAGAACGCGTTGTTGAACTTGGTGCCGTAGTGGACGTTGAGCACCAGGTCCAGAGCACGGTTGTCGATCGAGTCGCGATTGAGCACCTGCTTGAAGTAGGTGCGCACCATGCCCGCGCTGTCGTAGGCGTTGATGACCTCAGGGTCCTTGGTCTCCGGTGACCCCTCGGGCCGGACCAGTTTGACGCGCTGGTTGGTGGTGTTGCCGCTGTCGTAGACCTCGCGGCGGCTGGTACCTGTCGCAGGCGGAGCCAGGGTCAGATCGGCCTCCGGAGCGGCCTTGGTGATCGCGGCAGAGCGCCGGTCACGGGCAGCCTCTGCGAGGTCCTGCTGAATGGCGTCGGCTGCGGATCCGTCGGTGTTCTCGGCAAGCGCCGCCTGAACGTGCGGCGGCACGAAGTAGCAGACACTGCGTGCGTGGGTGGTGGTCATGTTCCCTCCTGGGTCGTGGACGCACTGATGGCTGTCCCCCATTAAAGAACGAAGAACCCAGTTGGAGATACGGGAAGAGTCGACTGGCCTTCCCGGCAACGGCAATTGAACGCGTTTGACCACTTCCTCGTCGACGTGCGTAGCCATTCAATTCATAGCGTTCATGCGCGACCCAGGGCAGGGCTCGAAGGTCGTACGCCGTCCGCAACCACAGAGGGTTGGTTGCTGAACCCCGACGAATACCGCAACCCAAGCGGGTTGGTCTGAAACCGCAACCACAACCGCGACCCCGACCTCGGGAAATGGCTGCTTCTCTGCGAGTCTGCTGCTGGGACGGCCTCAGGACAGCAAACTTGCAGAGAACCAGCGTGTTCACAGAGTTTCCCGAGCTATCCCGATTGACTGCCGCACCATCTGACGACCAGGTACGCATGGTTTGTCTGGAACCGCCGGATCCCGGCGTTGTAGGCGGTTTGGAACATCTCCTGCGACGTCAGCGTCCGGGTCGCGGTGATGATTCCCGCAGCCTTGAGCGGGGCGACGACCTCGGGTGTCAAATGGCTCTTGTCCAGTTCGACCAGCGTCGCGCCACGTGCCTGCGCCTCGGCAACCGTCACCGTGTCGGTGGGCTTCGTGCGCCAGAAGATGCGGATATCGGGGTAGCGGGCGTGGAAGTCTGCGATGTCGTCGCCGGTGACGGTGGTCTGCCCGCCCACCCAGATCCGGTTGACCATGCCGTTGCCGACGATCCAGTCGTGCAGGTCAGGGAAGCCTTCGGCCCGCCAGCGCGACCGGTAGGTTGCCCACTGCTTGAACTCGATCAGCCCGCTGGTGCCGGCTGCCTTTATGCGCGGATGCCCTCGAGCGTGGACAGCACATGCCCGCCGCGGTTGAGCGTCACGGCCTGGATCTGCGCCAGCGTCTGGTCGATCATCGGCGTCGTGTTGTGCGGGGTGGTGATCCGGCCGAGCGAGGGGTCGTGGACGAGGACCTGGTCCCGCTCCGCGGTGAGCCGGGTATCCAGCTCCACCCAGTGTCCGGCAGCCCCGAGCTCCGCGATGGCTTCGGCAGTTTCCTCGTCGTGGGTGGCGGTGTACGCGCGGTGAACGATCACGCGGCAGGAGCGTCACCGGAGCGTCCGTGGCGGCGACCGAATCGAGACCGACGAGCGCGCTGGCCGTCACGACAGCAATCGAGAGAATGGTGCTGCGAATCACTGGCGCTCCCCTTCACAGGTGGCCCCCCGGCCAGCAAACCCTCAACATGAGGGACTTTGAGGGTCGTTGAAGACCAGCCGCGAAGCAATGGTGCATTGGGGCCAGCTCGACCTGGTCAGCGCAGGCTGGCCGAATAGCCCTTCGACGTTCGGCAGCCCTTCGAACCGCGTGAACGTCCCCGCGTCGGCGATTTCTCTCGCCGCGTCCAGGAATCCACCCCACGCGGTGCGAGCGAGGGTGCCGCCGACGCTGATCCGGCGCACTCCCAACCGTGCCGCCTCCTCGACTGTTGAGAACGGAGCGTTGATCAGCAGGTTCACCGGTTTGGGCGACACCGCGGAGACAATCGCCGTGACGTGCTCGAGCGAGTTCGATCCGCGGAGCGTAGAGGCAGTCGGCGCCCGCTTCGGCGTACGCGCGGAGCCGCCTGACCGTCTCGTCGATGTCGGGCCGCCCGCAGCACGAACCCCTCTGATCGTGCGGTGAGGAGGACCCCCGTGCCACTTTCGTCGATCGCTCGTCTCGCGGCCCTGATCCGCTCCACGGCAAGGTCGCGCTCGAAGAGCGGATCGGCATCGTCGCCCGAGGAGTCCTCGATCGAGAGCCCTGCGATCCCCGTCTGCGCAGCCAACTTCACGTTCGCCCCGACCTGCTGCGGATCTACCGCGTAGCCGCCTTCGAAATCTGCGTTCACCGGCACGTTCACGGCGTCGACGACGACACGTAGATGCGCGAGCGCCTGCTCGAGGGTGACCTGGTCGTCCGCGCGACCCAACGTCCAGGCCAGCCCGGCACTGGTTGTCGCCAGCGCCTTGAAGCCCATCTGTTCCAAGCGCCCGCGCGCTCCCCGCGTCCCACGGGTTGGGCATCACGAAGCACCCGGCGGAGTGCAGGAGATGGAATGCGGCGATCCGATCGTCGTGCACGGCGTCAGCTCTCCTCGAGGTCGGCTGCCACTCGGCGGTGGGCCTCCCAGATCTCCTCGGGCAGGCCGTCGAACGCGGCAAGGTGTTCTTCGCGGCGAGCGATTTCCAGAAGCCACCGATCGCGGTCGATCGTCAGCAGCGTGTCGAGGTCCGACTCGTCGATCTCGAGGCCGTCCAGGTTGAGCTCCTCCTTGGTCGGGATGATGCCGACCGGGGTGGCCCGACCCGTGACCTCGCCGTTCTTGAGCTGCATCAGCCACAGCAGGGCGCGCAGGTTCTCGCGGTAACCGGGCCACAGGAAGTGGCCGTCCTCGGGGTCCTTCTGGAACCAGTTCACGTGGGCGAAGATCGGCTGCTCGCTGGCATCGCCGACGATCTTCAGCCAGTGGGCGGCGTACGCACCCTCGGGGTAGGACATGAACGGCCGCATCGACATCGGGTCGTAGCGCAGCTGGCCGTCCAGCCCGTCGGCGGCGAAGGTCGCTTCGGCACCCAGCGTGAGCCCGTCGTACACGCCCTCGGCCAAGTCGGTGATCGCCCGGATCAGCGGCTCACGGTCACGGGTCCGACCGCCGAAGATGATGCCGTCGATCGGTACGCCCCGCGGGTCCTCGAAGTCGCCGGCGATATTGGGCACGTTGGCCAGCGTCGTGGTGAACCGGCTGTTCGGGTGCGACCACGGGGCGCCGGCCTGCTCGGGGGCGCGATCGGCGATCCGCTGGCCCTTCCAGTCCAGCCAACCTGCGACGTCGACCGGCGGCGCGGGCGTCCTGCCTTCCCACCAGACCTCGTGGGTGTCCTCGTTGTAGGCGACGTTGGTGAACAGCGCGGCAGTGCCGGGAGCGACCGAGTCGAGCGCTCCCGGGTTGGTCGCCTCGTTGGTGTCCTTGGCGACGCCGAAGACGCCGTTCTCCGGGTTCATCCCGTAGAGACGGCCGTCCTCGCCGACCCACAGCCAGGCGATGTCGTCGCCGTAGAACTCCACGTGGTAGCGGTCGCCGAGCGCGTCGGGAGCCAGCGTCATCGCCAGGTTGGTCTTGCCGGACGCACTCGGGAACCCTCCACAGATGTTGTACTTGCGGCCGGTCTCCTTGTCGGTGATGCCCAGCAGCATGAACTGCTCGGAGAGGAACTTGCCCGAGGCCCAGCCGTCGTACGCCGCCTGGCGCAGCCCGTGTGCGATCTTGCCGAGGAGCGCGTTGCCGCCGTACGACGACCCGAAGTGCAGGATGGTCCGTTCGTCGGCGACCGTCACGAAGTACCGCTGGTCGTCCGGGGTGCCCTGGCCGAGGTTCTCCAGGTCACCGGTGACGTGGACGGCGCGCACGAAGCTGTCCGGGTCGGCGAGGTTCTCGATGTGCTCGACGCCGACGCGGGCCATCCGGATCATGTGCAGGACGACGGTGCGGTGGTCGGTGAGCTCGACCCCGGCGGCGTACTTCTCCAACGGCGAACCGGGAGGAGCCATCAGGTACGGGATGACGTACATCGTCTTCCCAGCCGAGGCGTTCCGCATCTTGCTCTCGAGCAGTGGCTTCATCTCGGCGGAAGGGTGCCAGTTGTTGTAGACGCCCCGATCCGAGGCCTCGCTGGTGGCGACGATGGTCCGCTCCTCGGAGCGAGCGGTGTCCTTGTGGTAGCTCCGGGAGTAGTAGAGGCCGTCGCCGGCGGGGAGGAGCTCGCCCGCGTCCAGCGACTCCTGGATCAGGCGGGCGTCGTCCGAAGCGCTGACCACCTCGACCCGGGCGGCCCCGGTCAGATCGGCCCAATAGCGCACATACTCGCGGACCTGCGGGTTCTTGAGGCCCGCTTCGTCCAGCGCCTTCTCCACATCAGCCATCTTGGTCCGGTTCCTCTCGCTGAAAGCCACCAACATAGGCCAAGCAGAGTAACGGTGAATTGGCTCAACGCGGTGGGGGCACGGACATCGCCCCTCTCCTATCGGTTCTGGTTCTCGGTCGGCACGTACGTCGGTGACCACTGCTCGTCGCTCATCCGCAGGATCGTGATGCCAACCACAGCGAACCCGACGGCGTTCAGGCCCCACGCGAACAGATCGAGCTCGTGGCTCCCGACGACGACGGCGGCCACGAAGTGCAGGGGCTGCGAGACCGCGACGGCGAGCGCGGCCCAACGCGGGAATCCTGGGACTCGCCAGAGCGCGCAGCCGAGCAGGACCGTGCCGAGCACGTGACCGAGCGACGAAGATGCCCCCGGCAACCATGATCGACGGGTGCAACGCCTCGTAGCTGGCCGCGGCGACGTCTGCCGAGAGTCCGTGTCGTACGGCGAACAGCACCGCCGCATCGCTGGTGACGAGCCAGCCGATCGACAGGTACGCCGGCACCAGCAGCAGCATGGCTGCCGCGGTCAGCCGCGGCGCCTCCCGGCGCGCGACCCGCCCAGCACTGAGAACGGCCGGAACAAGGGTCAGCGACGCGATGAAGCCGAGCCAGACGACCGCCGTCTGTGCGGTCTGATGGGCGGCCACCTGCTGCACGATCTCGGTGCCGCTGTCGGTGGTCTTGTACGGCATGACGTACCTCAGCACGGCGATCGCTGCGGGCCCGACCGGCAGGAGCAACGCTGCGAGCAGCCGGGTCCGTGCGCGCAGGTCGACCGGCGTGGCTCGGGTGTCCGCCGGGATAGTAGTCATTGAGCTGGTCATCGGGACCTCCGCGTTTCGGTGTGGCGGGCTCTCCGCCGACGGCACCACCGTGCGGCGTACGCCGTTCCCTCGGGCAGGGCACCGAGCCCTCGCGGCGCGGGAAGCTGCCCGAGGTGTCGGGAATCCGTTCCCGTGCGCCCGGGAGGGGAAGCCCCCACACTGGTGCCATGCCCGTTCGGCGCATGGCCCTGCTCCTGACCGGTCTCGCGGTCGGGGAACTCGTTGCAGCCGCCGTGCTCGCGACCTCCGCGGGTATGTCGGTCGGCGAGGCGCTGGACAGCTTTGTGCTGACCAACGGGTTGATGGGCGCCTCGTTCGCGATCTGCGGCGGGATCATCGCCTGGCATCGGCCGGGGAACGTGGTGGGCTGGCTCTTCATCGCCGACGGACTGGGCCATGCGACCAGTGCCCTGGCGTTTCCCCTCGCCCAGGTCGTCCACGATCAGGGCGGCCCCGAGAGCCTGCAGCGACTCGCGGTGACCGTGTACATGTACGCCTGGCCGTGGTCGATCGGCCTGTTCCTGCCCTTGGCGCTGCTGCTGTTCCCGGATGGCCGTCCGTTGTCGCGAGCGTGGCGCGTGGTGGCCTGGGCCGTTGCCGTCACCAGCCCCCTGTTCGTTCTCGAGATGGGTCTCGGCCGCGAGGCGGTCGGCGACGGCTTGCCGGTCGGCTACCTGACTGCGCGCTGGTACGACGACCTCGCCCCGCTGTGGACGCTGGCCGAACTCCGAACCAGCCTCGCCCTGCTGCTCGCCGTCGTCAGTCTGGTGGTGCGCTTCCGCCACAGCGACGAGGTGCGGCGGCGGCAACTGCTGTGGCTGCTGCTCGCTGCACTGGTCGTGATCGCCGTGGTGATTCCCTGGTCCTTCGTTTCCGGCACTCCGGTCGTCGTCCTGTTCGCGATCCCGCTGATCCCCTTGGCGGTCACGGTGGCGATCGTGCGTGCCCAGCTCCTCGACATCCGGCTGGTCCTCTCCCGGGCGCTCGTCTGGATGCTGCTGTCGTTGGGTGCGCTCGCCGCCTACGTGGTGCTGGTGGCCGCGCTCGACACGGTCGTCACGGCAAGGTTCGGCCGGTCTGCGCTCGTCACCGTGCTCGTCGCGGTCGGCCTCGCCCCGGTCCTCCCCAGACTCCAACGAGTCGCCGACCGCTTGATCTACGGTGACCGCGACGACCCGGGGCGGGTCGCCTCCCGGGTGGGTGAACACCTGGTCTCGGGCGACCAGCAGGGGCTGGACGGGGTCGTTGCCGCCGTGCGCGCGGCCCTGCGGCTCCCCTATGTGGCGGTCACCACGCCTGCCGGCACGATGGCCGAGGACGGCACTCGGGCTGACCACGTTGCAGCGGTGCCCCTGTCCTACGCGGGAGACGAGCTGGGCGCGCTGCTGGTCGGTCTGCGCGCGGGCGAACGCCAGCTTTCGCCGGCCGATCAGAGCACGCTCGGAATCGTCGCGGCGTCCCTGGCGACCGCGGTGCGGGCGATGCAGCTGTCCGAGGACCTCCAGCGGTCGCGGGAGCGAATCGTGACGGCCCGGGAGGAGGAGCGTCGGCGGATCCGTCAGGATCTGCACGACGGGCTGGGCCCGTCCCTGACCGGCATCGCCCTGTCCGCGGACGCCGCCGCCAACCTGGTCGACTCCGAACCGGACACGGTCCGTGACCTGCTGCGAGCCTTGCGTCGCGACACCCGCGCCGCCATTGCCGACGTACGCCGCCTGGTCGACGGGCTCAGGCCACCTGCCCTGGACGACCTCGGCCTGCTCGAGGCGCTGAGGCGGCGCGCGGACCAGCTGGCCTGGCGCTCGGACGGCACCATGCTCGACGTGCAGCTCGTGATGCCCGACTGGCTCCCGGCGCTGCCCGCCGCGGTCGAGGTCGCGACGTACCGCATCGCGACCGAAGCGCTCACCAACGTCGCCCGGCATGCAGGTGCCAGCGGCGCGGTGCTCAGCCTCCGCTGTGCGGCCACTCTTGACCTCGAGGTGCTCGACGACGGTCTGGTGGCAACGCCCTGGGTGTCGGAGGTCGGCCTCAGCGGCATGCGCGAACGCGCCGCCGAGGTGGGCGGCACCTTGGAGGCCGGGCCGTCTGCGACTGGCGGACGAGTGTTCGTGTCGATCCCACTGGACGCCGCATGAACCCCATCCGCGTCGTCGTCGCCGACGACCACCCGATCGTGCGTGCCGGACTGACCGCGCTGTTGTCGTCCCTGCCCGACATGGAGGTTGCGGGCGTTGCCACCACGGGGCGCGAAGCGATCCGCGAGGTGGTCACGAGCCGGCCCGACGTCGCCCTGCTGGACCTGAAGATGCCCGATCTCGACGGCATCGCCGCGACCCGAGAGATCACCAGGGTCGCGCCGGAGGTCGGCGTCCTGGTGCTCACCATGTACGACGACGACGACTCGGTGTTCGCCGCCATGCGGGCCGGCGCCCGCGGCTACCTGGTGAAGGGTGTCGAGCAGGAGGACATCGCCCGCGCGATCCGCTCGGTCGCCGCCGGTGAGGCGATCTTCGGCCCGGGTGTCGCCCAACGCGTCCTCGGATTTCTGACCGCGCCGCAGCCCAAGGCGGAGGCGGCGTTCCCCGAGCTGAGCCGGCGCGAGCACGACATCCTGGACCTGCTCGCCGCCGGCCTGAACAACGCGGGCATTGCCGACCGGATGGGCATCGCTCCCAAGACCGTGGCCAACAACGTGTCCTCGATCTTCACCAAGCTGCAGGTGGCCGACCGCGCGCAGGCGATCGTGCGGGCCCGCGACGCGGGACTCGGCCGCGCATAGCGCTGGGGCAGGCTCAGGCCGAGGCCAGCCACTTGTCCGGCCCGAACACCTCGTAGTGGATGTCGGTCTCGGGGACCTGCTGCTCGATCAGGGTGCCGCGCACGGACTCCATGAACGGCAGCGGGCCGCACAGATAGACCTGCGCGTCGGCCGGGATCTCCACCGCCCCGAGGTCGACCCGGCCGGCCTGCAGGACGTCGCGGGTCGGCCGGACGCCGAGGTCCTCGTACCACCGGTGGAGAGTCGCACTGGGCAACGCGTTCACGAGCTCCTTCAGCTCCTGGCGATGGGCGTGCCGGGCGGGCGAACGGTCCGCGTGCAGCACCAGCACGTCGCGGGTCGAGCCCGTGCCGAGCAGATAGTGGAGGATGCCGATGATCGGGGTGATGCCGATGCCGGCGGAGATCAGCACCAGCGGGCCCTCGGAGTCCTCGAGGACAAGGTCGCCGAAGGGAGCCGACACCCTGATCTTGTCGCCCTCGAACAGGTTGTTGTGCAGGAAGTTCGACACCTCACCAGCCGGGACGAGAGAGCCGTCGTCGAGGTGGCTCGGCGGGACCGCCTTGACCGAGATCCCCCACTCACTGACCTCCGGGGCGTGGGTGAGGCTGTACTGCCGGATCTGGCGGGCCCCGTCGGGCAGCGCCACCTGCACCGACACGTACTGGCCGGGGCGAGCAGTCGGGAGTGCGCTGCCGTCGGGCGTGCCGAGCACGAAGGACACGGTGTCGGGCGACTCCTGCAGACGCTGGCGCAGCACGAGGGTGCGCCACACGTCGCCGTCGGCGACACCGGTCTCGGCGTACAGGCGCTTCTCGATCGTGACGAGTGCCCCGGCCATGTGCCAGTAGACCTCGTCCCATGCGGTGGCGACCTCGGGCGTGACCGCGTCGCCCAGCACCTCCACGATGGCGGCGAACAGGTGCTCGTGGACGATCGGGTACTGGTCCTCGGTGATGCCGAGCGAGGCGTGCTTGTGGGCGATGCGGGCCAGCACCTCGAGCGGGTCGCGCCCGTCCTCGGCCACCAGCAGGGTGGCGTACGCCGCTATCGCTCCCGCGAGCGCGCTCTGCTGGTCGCCTTGGGCCTGGTTGCCTCGATTGAAGAGGTCGCGTTCGAGCTCTGGGTGGGCGGCGAACATCCGCTTGTAGAACACCGGGGTGATGTCGCCGATGGCGGCGCCGATGACGGGCAGGGTGGCCTTGACGACCTGGGCGGACTTGGTGGACAGCATGCAGGACTCCGTCGGGTTGTCGGAATGTCAACTGATCGGTCGCCCCAGCGGGAGATGTGGGAGTGCTCGCTGAGCCGAAGGCGTTTCGTCTAGATCAGGACATAACGGACTGTACGAGTTCTGCTGCCTGCGCGGGCAGGGCCATACGTCCTGCCGTACCCGTGCCCGTTTGGGCACAGAACCGCTGGCCCCCGGCACGGATGCCGAGGGCCAGCGGACTCGCCGGTCGGAGGTCAGCGACCAACCAGCTCTTCTGTCTCCGGGACGACCACCGACGCGACGACGTCGTACGACGACTCCTGCGCCTCATCCTCGTTGGCGGAGCCTTCGACGGTCAGGTGGGGCAGGGCCCGGTCCAGCCACGCCGGAAGCCACCAGTTGGCCTTGCCGAGCAGAGCCATCGTCGCCGGGACCAGCACCATCCGGACGATGGTGGCATCGATCAGGATTGCGGTGGCGAGCCCCAGTCCCAGCATCTTCAGCGACGGCACCGGGCTGGTGACGAAGCTGAGGAAGACCACGATCATGATCAGGGCGGCCGAGGTGATGACCCGTCCGGTTCCGGCCAGGCCCCGGGCCACCGACTCCACGTTGTCCCCGGTCCGGACGAACTCCTCCCGGACCCGCGACAGCAGGAACACCTCGTAGTCCATGGACAGCCCGAACAGGATCGGGAACATGATCACGACGATGATCGAGGTGATCGGCGTCGGGCCCTCGAGGCCGATCAGGCTGCTCCCCCAGCCCCACTGGAAGACCGCGACCAGGACGCCGTAGGCAGCACCGATCGACAGCAGGTTCATCGCAGCTGCCTTGAGCGGCACCACGACCGAGCGGAACACCATCATCAGCAACAGGAACGAGATCGCGATCACGACTCCGATGAAGAGCGGGAGCGTGTCCCTGAGCTGGGTGTTGACGTCGTCGGTGACCGCGGTGATCCCCGAGATGTAGACGTTGCCGGGGATCACGTCACGGACCTGCTCGATGGCGATCGACGTGTCGAGATCGGCCGGGCCCGTGGTCGGGATCGCCGTGAACACCGCGGTCCCGCCGTCGGCAGAGATCTGGGGCTCGCTCACCGAGACAATCCGCTCGGTCGCGGCGATGTCCTCGGTCAGGCCCGGCAGGTCGGCGGCGTCCGCGCCAGGGGCGTCCAGGTCGACCACCACGAGCAGGGGACCGTTGAACCCGATGCCGAAGCCGTCGGCGAGCAGGTCGTAGGCCTGTCGGTGCGTGGTCTCGGCCGGTGCGTCACCGGCTGCGGGGAACGCGGTCTGCATCCAGAACGCCGGGATCGCGATCGCAACCAGGGTGACGACGGCGCCGAGCAGGTAGGGCCACGGGCGACCCGAGACCCGGTGGCCGAAGCGCCACCAGGCGGTGTCCTCGGCGCGCGCCACGCTGCTGTGCCGACGGATCACTCGACCGCTGTCGATCCGGTCCCCGAGCAGCGCTGAGGAGCGCCGGGAGCAAGGTGACGGCGGTCGCGACCGCGAAGAGCACCATCAGGGCGGTGGCGAGCCCGATGGACGTGAGAACCCCGAGGCCGGTGAGGGCGAGAGACGCCGTCGCGACGATGACGGTCCCACCCGCGAAGACCACGGCAGCACCCGACGAGCCCATCGCGTTTCCGAGTGCACGGGTGTCGTCCTGGCCGGCGGCACGGTTCTCTCGGTAGCGGACCACGATGAACAGCGCGTAGTCGATCCCCACACCCAGGCCGACCAGGCCGGCGATCGGGATGGCGGAGACGGAGACGTCCATCGTGCCGGCGAGAAGCGTGACGGCCCCGATGCCGGCGCCGACGGCGACGATCGCGAGGCCGATCGGCACCACGGCGGCCACGAGAGTTCCGAACACCACCACCAGGACGAGCAGCGCGACCAGGAGCCCGATCCCCGTGTGGCCGGTGTCGTCCTCGGCGTTGAGGAACACGGCGTCGCCGCCGAGCTCGACCTGCAGTCCCGGCACCTCGACTCCGGACACGGCGTTCGAGAGCACCGTGAACGCCGGCTTGCCGATCTCACGCTGCGGCGCGTCGAGGGTCATCTCGGCGTACCCGATCCGGCCGTCCTCCGAGACGGTGCCGGCCGCGAACGGGTCGCTCACCGACGCGACGTGGTGAAGGGTCGCGACGTCGGTCAGCACCGCGTCGACGTCGGCTCGGTGGCTCTCCAGTGTCTCGCCGTCCTCGGCCGCGAAGACGACCAGGACCTTGCCCTTGGCCGCCTCGGGGAAGCCCTCGTCGAGCAGGTCAAGGGCGCGTGCGCTCTGGCTGTCGGGGACGATGAACTGCTCGGTGAAGGTGCCGCCCCCGGCGGCGGCCAGGAAGAACACGGTCGC
Source organism: uncultured Actinomycetota bacterium (assembly GCA_963719255.1). Classification (GTDB taxonomy): domain Bacteria; phylum Actinomycetota; class Actinomycetes; order Propionibacteriales; family Nocardioidaceae; genus Nocardioides. Next base: position 23,113 of record CAVRBN010000063.1, read on the forward strand.
CATCATGAGGACCCAGCCGGCCATGGTGCGCCAGGGGTGCCTGGCACTTGTCATTGCGATGCCTCGGGTGAACCTGTCCATGAACTTGCCTTTCGAGGGTGTGTGGGTGTTGCTCATGGACGGAAACTAGGCACCGATGTGGTGAGCGGGTATCACCACACGTGGTGAATCACGTGGTGATCCTCATCCGGCGCGACCCGACGGACTACCGTGTGCCACGCGGCCCAGGCACCGCTGGGCCGTCGTTGACTCGCCACAGGAGTTGGGGATGTCCACCCCTCTGCTCGAGACCAAGCTGTTTCTCCCGCGCCCGCGCAGTGGCGTGGTGCTCCGTCCGCGACTGCGCGAACGACTGCAACAGGGGCTCGCAGCCAAGCTGATGCTCGTCTCCGCACCGGCCGGCTTCGGCAAGACGACGCTGCTCGTGGACTGGATGGCAGCCGTTTCCGCCTCACCGGACGCCGATATCTCCACCGCCTGGGTATCGCTGGACGCAAGCGACAACGACCCGGCGACGTTCTGGACCTACGTGATCGCCGCCTTGCGAACCGTGGCGCCCGACGTCGGAGCTGAGGCGCTCGGACTCTTGCAGGAGCCCCAGCCGCCGTCCATCCAGCTCGTGCTCACCACCCTGCTCAACGACTTCGGCGCCGCAGAGGTCGAGGTCGTGCTGGTGCTCGACGACTACCACGTCATCGACTCCCTCGACGTGCAGACGGGGATGGCGTTCCTGCTCGACCACCTACCTCCGCGACTGCACCTGGTGATCGCCAGCCGGGCCGACCCGGCACTACCGCTCTCCCGGTTGCGCGCACGCGGCGACCTCGTCGAGGTCCGGGCCTCCGACCTGCGCTTCACTCCCGACGAGGCAGCCTCCTACCTCAACGACGCCATGGGCCTGCAGCTCACCCCGGACGACGTGACGTCTCTGGAGGAGCGCACCGAGGGCTGGATCGCCGCGCTCCAGCTCGCCGCCCTGTCATTGACCGGACGAGACGACGTCGCCTCGTTCATCGCTGGTTTCGCGGGAGACGACCGCTACGTCGTCGACTACCTGGTCGAGGAGGTCCTGCAACGTCAGCCGGAGGACGTCCAGAATTTCCTGTTGCAGACCTCCGTTCTCGACCGGATGACCGGCTCCCTGTGCGACGCCCTCACCGGGCAGGACGGCGGCCGGGCCGTGCTGGAGGCGCTCGACCGGGACAACCTGTTCCTGGTCCCGCTGGACGACCGCCGCCAGTGGTACCGCTACCACCACCTGTTCGCCGACGTCCTGCAGGCCCGGCTCCTCGACGAGCAGCCCGACCGCATCGCCGACCTGCACCGGCTGGCCAGCAGCTGGTTCCAGGAGCACGGCGACTCGGCAGAGGCCATCCGGCACGCGGTGGCCGGCGGCGACTTCGGGAGCGCGGCCGCCCTGATGGAGCTGCAGATGCCCACGCTGCAGCGGGACCGACGAGAGACGACGATCCGCGGCTGGCTCGAGGGACTTCCCGACGAGGTGCTCCGGGTCCGGCCGGTCCTCTGCAACGACCTCGCCGGGGCGCTGCTCTCGACGGGCACGATCGACGGGGTCGACGCGCTCCTCGATGACGCCGAGCGATGGCTGGACGCCACCGAGACGCAGGACGGACGCCCGGCCGAAATGGTCGTCGTCGACCAGGACGAGTTCCGACGACTGCCCGCCCGGGTCGCCGTCCACCGTGCCGGGCTGGCCCTCGTGCGGGGCGACGTCGACGCCACGGTGGTCTTCGCCCAGCGCGCGCTCGGCCTCGTGGTGGAGGACGACCACCTCGCACGTGGTGCCGCCTCCGCCCTGTGGGGGCTGGCGGCGTGGACGACAGGTGACCTCGAGGTGGCGCATGCGTCGTACACCGCCTGCCTGGTCGACTTCGAGCGGATCGACCATGTCTCCGACGTGCTCGGCTGCTCCCTCGGGCTCGCCGACATGCAGATCGCCCAGGGTCGTCTACGTGCAGCCCAGCGCACCTTTGAGTATGCGCTGGAGCTCGCCTCCCGCCACGGCAGCCGAGTGTTGCGAGGCACGGTGGACATGCACGTCGGCATGGCTGCGCTCCACAGGGAGTTCGGCGACCTGGCCGCCGCCAGGCGTGACCTGACCCGAAGCAGCGACCTCGGCGAACACGTCGGCCTGCCCCAGAACGCCTACCGCTCTCTCGTGGTCATGGCGCAGGTCCGCGAGGCCGAGGGCGACCTGGAGGCTGCGGTCGACCTGCTCGACGAGGCGGAGCGACGATACGTCGGAGACTTCTCTCCCAACGTCCGGCCCGTTCCCGCGTTGCGGGCGCGGGTGTGGATCCGTCAGGGAAGGCTCGACGACGCGCTCGCCTGGGTCAGCCGGCAGGGCCTGTCCGTGACCGACGACCTCAGCTACCTCCACGAGTACGAGCACGTCACCTTGGCCCGCGCACTCGTGGCGGAGTACACCCAGGAGGGGCACCAGAGCAGCCTCGATCAGGCACTCGAGCTTCTGGGACACCTGTTGCGGGCAGCGCAGGAAGGGCGGCGCAACGGCTCGGTCATCGACATCCGACTGACGGAGGCGCTGGCGCACCAGAGCAGGGGCGACCTGAGCAGGGCCCTCGCGGCGCTCGACGAAGCGCTCGCACTGGCCGAGCCGGAGGGATACACGCGCACGTTCCTGGACGAGGGTGCACCCATGGCGGCCCTGCTGTCCGCGGCCGCCGACCGCGAGAGCACCTCGCCGTACGTCCGCCGGCTCCGGGCCGCGCTCGGGGTGACCCGGGACCGCACCGCCCCAGCCACGGTCGAGCCGACCGTCGAGCCGACCGTCGAGCCGACCGTCGAGCCGATGGTCGAGCAGCTGAGCAGTCGCGAACGTGACGTCCTCCGACTCCTGGGCACGGACCTCAACGGCCCGGAAATCGCCCGCGAGCTGGTGGTGTCCCTCAACACGGTGCGGACCCACACCAAGAACGTCTACATGAAGCTCGGCGTGAACAACCGTCGGGCCGCGCTACGCCGCGCCCACGAGCTCAACCT
>CAVRBN010000064.1:0-86390 GCA_963719255.1 uncultured Actinomycetota bacterium
CTACGCAAACTCCAGGGCGGTGCACAGCCAGCGGTTGTTGATGTGTTCGAAGCGGGCGGCCAGGGCGCGGGAGCGTTCGCCGTACCTCACGCGGACCGCGACTTCGGCGACGCCCGGGCTGATGAAGCAGATGCGCACCTTCTGGACGGCGGGGCGTACGACGGGCCGGCGGCCACGGCCAAGGCCTGCTTGATGTACGCCGGCCTGGGCGACGACCTGGGCACGGCGGCTCAGCTCCTCGTGGACCCTCGGCGAGGTCCACCGCACCAGCTGTGACGCCGGCCGGTCGCCGTTGACGATCTCCACGACCGCCTGGGCGTACCGATGCGACCACGACTCGAGTTGGCGACGCACCAGCACGTCGATCGGGACGACGTCAGCGCCCAGCCCGCTGGCTGAAGCCGGCATGGCCGGAGGATCGAGACGGGGGCCGAGGTCGAGGGCGAGGGTGCCTTGCGTGCTGCCCACCGCGACTCGCTGGCGCAGCCGGGTGACCTCGGCGTGGCGGGATGTCATTGCGACTCCTCCTGGATGTCCTGCTGGATGTGATGGAGCGAGAGGGTGGTGCCGGGGAGGATCAGGTTGGGGTCGCCGCCGATGACACGCCGGTTGCGGTCGTAGATCGCTCGGCAGGTCTTGGCGATGTCTGCGTCGCTGGCATCGGGGGACAGCGTCGACGCGGCCAGGCTCCACAACGTGTCGCCGGCCCGCACCCGTACCGTCCGGGACGGGTGAGGCGGCGGGTCTGGGGCGCGCCGCATGCGTTCGGTGGGGTCGTTCCTCTCCGCCGGTGGCGATGACGGCGAGCGTCGCCGGTGCCGCGACGACGGTGGCCCGGTCCGGAAGGGGAAGCCCGACCAGCGTGGCTGCATCGGGCGACGGAACAGGTGCTCGACCTTCGACCGCCGTTGCCGGCGTCACGAGACCGGACGCCAAGGCCAGTCCGCAGGCTGCCAACAGCAGCCGCCGAAGCCCCTCGGGACAGCTGGCCCGGGCCAGTCGCGACGGTGTGCGCAGTCCCTCCCAGGGCCGCCTCGACGGTGATCAGGGTGGTCACGAGCCAGAACCAGAGCCCACACGCCACCAGGGCCAGAGCGGCGAGCAGGGCCAGCAGCTGGTCGAACGGTGCCGCCGCAAGCCGACCCGAGGAGATCAGGCCGACCGTGCGAACCACGTCACCGGCGAGGCAGGCAAGCAGGCCCGCGACGGACGCCGTGACGACGAGCCAGACCACGGCACAGCGTGGGATCGAAGCGCCAGCATCCATGGCTCACACCTCCAATCCTTACGTTTGCTTCTGTTTGCATCATTTAAGACCCATCAGAGGTCGAATGCAACCGTAAGCGGCAGCCTGTGGACACGCCTCGCATCCCGGGCTGACGGCGTGCGAGGCTCATCGCATGACGTGGGAGGAACAGCTGTTCGCCTTGTTCGACGACCTCGAGCAACAGGCGGACGGCCTCTTCCAGGTCGAACGGGGGCATGAGATCGCCGACCGCGGGCAGGCCGAGTACGCGCAGGTGACGCTCGCGAGCCGGATGATGGCCTCGATCGACCGCGAGGTGGTGGTCGAGGTGATCGGTGTCGGGAGTGTGGGCGGGACGCTGCAACGGGTCAGCGCGGACTGGTGCCTGATCGCCGGCCAGGGCCAGGAGTGGATCGTCCGGTTGCCGGCGGTGAGTCAGCTGCGCGGCGCCTCAGACCGCTCGGTCCCACCGGCGGCCTGGTCGCCGACCGCGAGTCTCGGCCTGGGCTCGGCGTTGCGGCGGATCGCGCAGGAGCGCCAGCGCTGTCTGCTGCACCTGATGGACGGCGCCCGGCACGACGTACTCGTCGGCCGGGTCGGTGCCGACTTCGTCGAGGCCACGGTGGGGGAGTCGACGACGGCTCTCTATGCCTTCGGCTCGATCGCGGCAGTGCAGAAGCGCGACTGACGCAGCCACACGCGAGGCTGGACGCCTAGGTCGCGTCGACGTCGTACGGCGGCGCCTCGCCCTTGGCCAGCGGGCGCTGCCCCTTGCGGACCGGGGCGGGCTCTGTCTTCGTCGATGTCGTTCATCGCCTCGACGATGTGCTTGCGCACGATGTTGCGCGGATCGAGGTCCCGCAGTTCGAGGTCGGCGTAGTCGGGACCGAGCTCCTCGCGGATCTCGTCGCGCGCGGCGGTGGCCATCTTGCGCAGCTGGTGCAGGAACCGGCCGGCCTGTCGAGCCAGGTCGGGCAGCTTGTCGGGGCCGAAGACGAGCACGGCGATGAGGGCGATCACCGCCATCTCGGGTAGCCCGACTCCGAACATGGATCAGAACTTACTGGAGGGAGTCAGTCCTAGTTGCAGGCCGGCGAGACCGCGGCCGCGGCCGGACAGTGCCTCCGCGATCTTCACCAGCTCCAGGGCAGCCGGTGCGGTCGGATCGGCGTCGACGATCGGCTTTCCGGAGTCGCCACCCTCGCGCAGGGACAGGTCGAGCGGGATCTCCCCGAGGACCGGTACGTCGTAGCCGAACCGCGCCGAGAGCGTTGCCGCCACCCGGGCTCCGCCACCGGCTCCGAACACCTCGAGCCGATGCTCGGGGCCGCAGTGGGGGCAGGGCAGGAAGCTCATGTTCTCCACGACGCCCACGACCCGCTGGTGCATCATCGAGGCCATCGTGCCGGCGCGTTCCGCCACCTCCGCGGCGGCTTCCTGAGGGGTGGTCACCACGACGACCTCGGCGTTCGGCAGGTGCTGCCCCAGCGAGATGGCCACGTCACCGGTGCCGGGGGGCAGGTCGAGCAGGAGGACGTCCAGGTCGCCCCAGTAGACGTCGCTGAGCATCTGCACGAGGGCCCGGTCGAGCATCGGGCCACGCCAGGCAACGACCTGGTCCCTGCTCGGCTTCAGCATTCCGATGGAGATCACCGAGACCCCGGAGACCGTGGGGACCGGCATGATCAGCTCCCCGACCTGAGTCGGCCGGTGGTCGGCGACGCCGAGCATGGCGGGGACCGAATGCCCGTAGATGTCGGCGTCGACGATGCCGACCTTGAGGCCTTGGGCCGCCATGACCAGGGCCAGGTTGACCGTCACCGAGGACTTGCCGACGCCGCCCTTGCCGCTGGCGACCGCGAACACCTTGGTCAGTGACCCGGGCTGGGCGAAGGGGATCTCCCGTTGGGCCTGCCCACCGCGCAGCGTCTCCTGGAGCCCGGCTCGCTGCTCCGCGGTCATCACCCCGAGCTCGAGGTTGACGGCGCTGACGCCGGCGACTCCCGAGACCGCCGCCGTGACGTCCCGGGTGATGGTGGCCTTCAGCGGGCATCCGGAGACGGTCAGCAGCACCGTCACGTCGACCGTGCCGTCGGCCTGGATCTCGACGGAGTCGACCATGTTGAGGTCGGTGATCGGTCGCTTGATCTCGGGGTCGTTGACGGTGGCAAGGGCGGCGTTGACCTGCTCGAGAGTGGGGGTGCTCATGATGCCCAAGGGTAGTGCGCGACTGGGCAACGCTCATCCGCCGGAGGGGTGCTCGTCATCCGACCCCTCCTCGTGCAGCTCCTCGTGCAGGTCCTCGTGCATGTCCTCGCGCAGGGTTCGCAGCTCCGACCGCAGGAAGTCGCGGGTGGCGACCTCGCCGACGGACATCCGCAGCGAGGCGACCTCCCGGGCCAGGAACTCCATGTCTGCGTGGGCGCGGGCGTTGGCCTGACGGTCCTGCTCGAGGACCACCTTGTCCCGGGACTCCTGACGGTTCTGCGCGAGCAGGATCAGGGGAGCGGCGTACGACGCCTGAAGGCTGAGCATCAGGGTCAGGAAGATGAACGGGTAGTCGTCCCAGCGCCAGTCCTCGGGTGCGAGCAGGTTCCAGCAGACCCAGATCAGCGACGAACAGCGTCATGTAGATGAGGAACTTCGCGGTGCCCATGAACCGCGCGAACTTCTCGGCGAAGACGCCCGAAGGTGTCGGCGTCGGCGTCCGGTCGCCGGACCAACGGGCGACGGCGGAGGCTCTCGCGGGGTGTCGAGGCGGCCTCGGTGCTCAGCCATGCTCCGGCCTCCTCGCAGCCCGGTCGCGCCAGTTCTCCGGCAGCATGTGGTCGAGCAGGTCGTCGACGGTCACGGCGCCCAGCAGCCGCCCGTTGTCGTCGACCACCGCAGCCGCGACCAGGTTGTACGTCGCGAGGTGCGCGGCCACCTCGTCGATCGTCGCCTCCGGACGCAGCGGGTCGATCGAGTCGTCGAGTGCCCCGGCGACGAGCGTGGACGGCGGCTCGCGCAGGAGCCTCTGGATGTGGGCGACCCCGAGCAGGCGGCCGGTGGGCGGCTCCAGCGGCTGGCGGCAGACGTAGACCATCGCCGCCAGCGACGTGGTGAGCTCGGGGTTGCGGACGTGCGCCAGGGCGTCCGCGATCGTGGCGTCCGGCCCCAGGATCACCGGCTCGGGCGTCATCATCGCGCCGGCAGTGTGCTCCGCGTACGACATCAGGCGGCGCACGTCCTCGGCGTCCTCGGGCTCCATCAGCGCCAGCAGCCGCGCGGCAGTCTCGGGCGGCAGATCGGCGATCAGGTCCGCGGCGTCGTCCGCGGACATCTCCTCGAGGACGTCGGCGGCCCGTTCGGAGTCCAGGTGCTCGAGGATCTCGACCTGGTCCTCCTCGGGAAGCTCCTCGAGTACGTCGGCCAGCCGCTCCACGTCGAGCGCGGCGACCACCGCCGTACGTCGTTCGAACGGCAGGTCGTGGATCATGTTCGCGGCGTCAGCCGGTCGCATCTCGTTGAGCGCGGCGATCAGATGGGCGGCGCCCTGGTTGTCCTGGGGCGTGGTGAGGCCATCGACGTCGCGCCAGTCGACGACGTGCGTCTGTGCCTTCCGCCGGAAGCCCTTGGTCGGTTCGCGTACGGCGACCCTGCTGAGCACCCAGTCGCGGTTGCGGGCCTGCTCCATCCCCACGTCGAAGACCGTGCCGCGGGTGTCGGTGCCGCGGATGGTCACGGCCTTGTCCAGCATCTGGCCGATCACCAGGGTCTCGCTCGGGCGGCGCTCGAAGCGGCGCATGTTCAGCAGCCCGGTCGTGTAGACCTGACCGCTGTCGATGTTGGTCACCCGGGTCATCGGCACGAAGATCCGCCGCCTGCCGAAGACCTCGCCGACCAGCCCGAGCACCCGTGGCTGGTTCAGGTCGGACCTGAGCGCCACCACGAGGTCGCGCACCTTGCCGACCTGGTCGCCCTGCGGGTCGAAGATCGGCAGCCCGACGAGCCGGGCCGCGAAGACCCGGGGCGGCGTGGTGCTCATGACGGCAACGCTACCGGCACTGACGGCCCAGGAGCGCGGGCTCGCGTGCCGGGTGATGTCATCGAACCCGTCCCCAGGCGGCGTCCGTTGGGTTAGAGTTTGGGCTCAGGCGGAACCGGGTGTGATCGGCCGCTCATGGTCCATGCTGTGCACACCGAAGGAAGACCGGATGTCGAAGCAGGCGACGCATTCTGCGCGCGCTACGTCGCCGACGCCTGTCGCTCGGCCTCCGAGCCCTGCTCGGGCTCGTCGTCGTCGCAGTGCTGGCCCTGCCCCAGGGCTCCGTGCCTGCGATCACCGCTGGCTCAGAAGGGCGCTCGGGCACGCACGTCGTGGCCGCGAACCACGACGGACCTGTCGAAGCCTCCCGGGATCAGGACCGCGAACAGGTGGCCAGCACCAGGGAGTACAAGGTCCAGGAGGGCTACGACCTCATGCTGAAGCCGGAGGTTCTCGAGGCTCGCCAGCGCGCAGCGGAGCCGGTCGTGTTCCGGGTGAGCACGTTCAACGTCCTGGGTGCGGGCCACACCGCGGCGGGTGGCAACAAGGCGTCGGGCTGGGCCTCCGGCGCGACCCGGATGCGCTGGGCGGTCGACCTGCTCCGTGGTGCGGGCGTCGACGTCGTCGGCTTCCAGGAGTTCCAGCGCCCGCAGTTCGCCGTGTTCAAGAACTCGATGCCCAACTGGGGTGTCTACCCCGGAGCGCAACTGAGCCGTCGCGGGGCCACAGCGAACTCGATCGCGTGGGACGAGGGCAAATGGGAACGCGTCGAGGTCCACACCATCGACATCCCCTACTTCGGCGGCAAGCCCTGGCCGATGCCCTACGTACTCCTGCGCGACCGCTATTCGGGACAAGAGGTCTGGTTCGCGAACTTCCACAACCCGGCCGACGTGCACGGCCCGGCGGAGCGCTTCCGCGACCGGGCAACTGCCCTCCAGATCAGCCTGGCCAACACCCTGCACGCGGACGGCACCCCGGTGATCATCACCGGTGACATGAACGACAAGTCGGACTACTTCTGCCCGATGACGGCCCGCGCTCCGATGCACGCCGCCAACGGCGGTTCGACGGGTGGCAGTTGCTCCCCGCCGTCGAACATGGGCATCGACTGGATCTTCGGCTCGACCGACGTGGACTTCGCCAACTACGTTCGCAACGACGGCCCGTTGGTGAACAAGACCACGGACCACCCGTTCATCTGGACCCAAGCGACTCTCAACTGACCCGTGGCGGCTCGGCAGGAGTGACCCTTCTCATGGTGGACTCGCCTGCCCGGCGGCAGCCCGGGCCATAAACTCAGGCCCGTTGCTCCACCGACGGAAGGTTCATCATGGGTCGCCTCTGCGAGACCGAAGGTCTCACCGACATTCAGGAAGAGTTCGTCAAGGCGGTCCGCCAGTTCGTGGAGGCGAAGATCCTGCCCGTTGCCACCGAGCTCGAGCACAAGGACGAGTACCCCACCGAGATCGTCGAGGGACTCAAGGAGCTCGGCATCTTCGGGCTGATGATCCCCGAGGAGTACGGCGGCCTCGGCGAGTCGCTGCTCACCTACGCCCTGGTCGTCGAGGAGATCGCCCGAGGCTGGATGTCGGTCTCCGGCATCATCAACACCCATTTCATCGTGGCCTGGATGCTGATGCAGCACGGCACCGACGAACAGAAGCAGCACTTCCTGCCCCGGATGGCGACCGGAGAGGTGCGGGGCGCGTTCTCGATGTCCGAGCCCGGCTGCGGATCCGACGTGAGCGCGATCAAGACCAAGGCAGTGGTCTCGACAAGCTCGACCGACGGGACCCCGGAGACCTACAAGATCAACGGCCAGAAGATGTGGCTGACCAACGGCGGCTCGTCCACGCTGGTCGCCGTACTCGTGAAGACCGACGAGGGTGCCGAGTCGGTCTACAAGAACATGACGACGTTCCTGGTCGAGAAGACCGCTGGCTTCGGCGAGGTCGAACCGGGCCTGACCGTGCCCGGCAAGATCGAGAAGATGGGCTACAAGGGCGTCGACACCACCGAGATGATCTTCGAGGACTATGAGATCGGCGCCGAGCACATCCTCGGCGGGGAGGCCGGCAAGGGCTTCTACCAGATGATGGACGGCGTCGAGGTCGGCCGCGTCAACGTCGCCGCCCGGGGTTGCGGGGTGGCCAACCGGGCCTTCGAGCTCGGGGTCTCCTACGCCCAGCAGCGCGAGACGTTCGGCAAGAAGATCGCCGAGCACCAGGCCGTGCTGTTCCGGCTGGCCGAGATGGCCACCAAGATCGAGGCGGCCCACCAGATGATGGTCCGCGCCGCCCGCAAGAAGGACCGTGGTGAGCGCAACGATCTCGAGGCCGGGATGGCGAAGTACCTCGCCTCGGAGTACTGCTCCCAGGTGGTCGAGGACTCGTTCCGGATCCACGGCGGCTACGGGTTCTCGAAGGAGTACGAGATCGAACGGCTGTACCGCGAGGCCCCGATGCTGTTGATCGGTGAGGGCACCGCTGACATCCAGCGGATGATCATCGGCCGCCGGCTGCTCGAGGACTACAAGCTGCGCTGAGCACTTCGCCGCCGTCGGGTCCGGGTTCCCTGCCAAAGAACTCGACGGGTTTGATCGGGACTGGCAGTGTGGAACTCCGGACCCACACGAGGAGGATCGATGCCCGAAGGCGCGAACGAGGACGTCAAGGCCAAGATGCGCGAGGCGCTGGAGCGCAAGAACAAGGCGAACCACCCGACCGACGCCGACGGCCAGGCCCATGGTTCGGAGAAGGCACATGGCCCCGAGGTCGCGGGTGGCGCCGCCCCGAAGATCCACCGCCGCAAGGCTGGCGGGGGCGGTTCCTGAGCGTTGCTCCTGCGTGCTGTGGGAAATCGCACGCCCGACGGGGTGTCCTGGGCGCGTAGTCGTTCGGCACGATGGGGCGAGCCCGATCTGCGGGCTCGTGGTGTCGTGAGGAGTCGATGGGATGCAGTTCGGTCGCAGCTATGAGGAGTTCGAGGTCGGGGCGACGTACAAGCACTGGCCGGGCAAGACCGTCACCGAGTACGACGACCACCTGTTCTGCCTGCTGACGATGAACCACCATCCGCTGCATCTCGACGCCCACTACGCCGGCGGAGTCCACCCAGTTCGGCAAGAACGTGGTGGTCGGCAACTACGTGTACTCGATCCTGCTGGGCATGAGCGTGCCGGACGTGTCGGGCAAGGCGATCGCGAACCTCGAGATCGAGTCGCTGCGTCACGTCGCGCCGACCTTCCACGGCGACACGTTGTACGGCGAGACCACGGTGCTCGACAAGTGGGAGAGCAAGTCCAAGGACGACCGGGGTGTGGTTCACGTCGAGACGATCGGCTACAACCAGGACGGCACGGTCGTGTGCATCTTCCGTCGCAAGGTGATGGTTCCGAAGAACAGCTACCTCGAGGCACGTGGTGGCGAGCAGCCCGGTCGCCCGATTCCTCAGCCCGACAAGTTCTGGCCAGGCGAGACCGGAGCCTGACCCGGCGCGAACGCCCGCGCCAGCGGCAGGATCACCAGGATCAGCACCATCGGGACGGCGAAGCCGAAACGCAGCGAGCCCGCTCCCACGAGCCCGGTCATCACGGCACCGAGCAGCGCGCCCGCGTAGTTGAACTGGTTGAACCGGGCGATCACCGCATCCACTCGGGCCTGGCGGTTGCCGTCGTCCAGCGCCGGCACCGGCGATCCGGGCGGCGGCGGAGAAGCTCAGCGGCGCGATCACCGCGACGGCCGCGCCGAGGACCGTGAAGCCGCCACCGCCACCGGCCAGGTCGGCGACCCGACGATCACCGCCAGGGCCGCGGATGCGACCAGACCGCCCACCCGCAGCAGTGCGACCGGACCGAACCGTGCGACCAACCGGTCCCCGGCCAGTCGCGTCAGTCCGCTCGCCAGCAGGTACGGGAAAGTCGCCAGCGCGACGAGCGACGCCGGTGTGGCGAAGGTGTGGTCGAGGTAGTTCGGTCCCCAGGTCGTGGCCGCGGTGTCGACCATGTAGAAGAGCACCATCGCGGTGCCGACCAACAAGAGCGGTCGCCACGGCACGTCGACGGCCGGCACCGTCACCGGCGACCCGGTCCGAGGAAGGAACGCCGCGAGCGCGACCACAAGTGGGAACACCGACACCAGGCCGGCGACGGCAAGCGGAAGGTGACCGGTCGCGAGGGTGATCGCCGAGCCGACGACGCCACCGAACGTCCAGGCCCCGTAGAACGACGGCAGGATCGGCCGGCCATAGCGGTGCTCGAGGGCCACGGCCTGCATGTTGGTGGATGCGTCGACCACGCCGAGCGCGACGCCGTACACGGCGAGAGCGGACACGAACACGCCAAGCCCGGGCGCGACCGCAATCAGGGGCACGGCTACCGCGATCAGGCCAAGGCCGAACCGCAACAGGCGCGCGCTGGAGTGGCGCTTCGCGAGGATCTCGGCCGCTATCGAGCCCACGCCGGCAAGCCCAACCATCATCAGCAACAGCAGCGACAGCGAGACGTCGGACAGGTCCCAGTGCTTCTGGATCGCCGGCAGCCTGGTGGTGAGGCTGATGAAGACCAGACCCTGGGTGGCGAAGGCGGCGGCCACCGCGGCGCGGGTCCGTGTGATTGTGGTCACGGGCCGATGATGACAGCCGCGTGCCGCGGAGTTCGGCGCTCGGTCGGCCGCCCGCGCGGATTTGAGTCCCAGCGGCGCGAAATGGCAGCCTCGATCGGATGAGCAATCTGACGAAATCCGACCTCGAGAGCCGCGAGCGGACGTTCTTCGGACAGCCGCGCGTCTTGGCAAACCTCTTCGGTGTGGAGATGTGGGAGCGCCTCAGCTTCTACGGCATGCAAGGCATCCTGCTGATCTACCTGTACTACTCGGCCGCGCGTGGGGGCCTCGGCATCGACGAGGCAACGGCGACGGGCATCGTCGGCGCGTACGGCGGCGCGGTGTACCTGTCCACGATCCTGGGTGCCTGGTTGGCCGATCGCGTTCTCGGGCCCGAACGCACGCTGTTCTATTCGGCGATCCTCGTCGTGTTCGGCCACATCGCCCTCTCGGCCATCCCGGGCCTGGGAGGCGTCGGGGCCGGACTTGGTGCTGATTGCGCTCGGGAGCGGCGGGGTCAAGGCCAACGCCACCTCGCTGGTCGGATCCCTGTACGACGAGCACGACGAGCGCCGCGACGCCGGGTTCTCGGTGTTCTACATGGGCATCAACATCGGAGCCCTGGTCGGACCGCTGCTCACCGGGCTGCTCCAGAAGGAGTGGGGCTTCCACTTCGGTTTCGCCCTGGCCGCCATCGGGATGACAGTCGGGCCTGGTGCAGTACGCCGCAGGACGCAAGAACCTCCCCGAGGCGACGCACCACGTGAGCAACCCACTGCCGTCGGAGCAGCGTTCCCGTTACGTCGCCGGCGCGGTCATCGTGGCCGGCGCCATCGCCGTCCTCGCCCTGATGCACGTGATCACCGCGGCTCGGCTGTCCACGATCGTGATCTGGCTCTCGGCGGCCGCCGCGGTCGCCTACTTCCTGGTCATCCTGACCGACAAGCAGATCAGCAACGTCGAGCGCAACCGGGTCTACGCGTTCATCCCGATGTTCCTGGCGAGCGCGGTGTTCTGGTCCCTCTTCCAGCAGCAGTTCACTGTCGTCACGATGTACGCCGACGAACGACTCAACCGGAACCTGTTCGGCTGGGAGATGCCGGTGTCGTGGGTGCAGTCCATCAACCCGGTGTTCATCATCGTGCTCGCCGGCGGGTTCGCGGCGCTCTGGACCAAGCTCGGTGACCGGCAGCCGGCCTCGCCCGTCAAGTTCGCCCTCGGCACGATGGTGATGGGAGCAGCATTCCTGGTGTTCCTGCTGATGCCGAGCGGTGAGACACTCGGTTCCGCTGCTGGGACTGTGCCTGATCCTGCTCGTGTTCACGGTCGCCGAACTGCTGTTGTCGCCGGTGGGGCTTTCGCTGGCCACCAAGCTGGCACCCGAGCGGTTCCACACCCAGATGGTCGCCTTGTTCTTCCTGTCGATTGCGCTGGGTACGGCGATGTCCGGCAAGCTCGCCGGCTACTACGACCCGGCCAACGAGACGCCCTTCTTCCTGATGATCGGCGGCGCGGCGATCGTCGCCGGCGCGGTCGTCCTCGCCACCGCTCGTCCGGTCGGGCGGTTGATGGGTGGCGTCCGCTGAGAGCACACTCAGGTGCATGGTCGCTGACGCAGAGATCGAGGTGTGGCTCATCCGGCATGGTGAGACCGAGTGGAGCAAGTCCGGGAAGCACACCTCGATCACTGACCTGCCGCTGACCGAGCACGGGGTCGAGGTGGCGAGGGAGCTCGCGCCGAGGCTCAACGGCGTGGCCTTCGACCTGGTCCTCTCCAGCCCCCGCCAGCGGGCCCGGCACACCGCGGACCTCGTCGGTTACCCGGATCCCGAGATCGACGCAGACCTCGTCGAGTGGCACTACGGCGACTACGAGGGCATGACCAGGCACGAGATCCGCGAGCGGGTCCCGGCCTGGTCGGTGTGGACGCACCCGGCGCCAGGAGGCGAGACGGCCCAACAGGTGGCCGACCGGCTGGACCGGGTGGTCTCGCGGGTCCGGACGACGGGTGGGCGTGCCCTGGTGTTCGGGCACGGCCACGCGCTCCGGGCCCTCACCGCGAGATGGATCCTCCAGCCGGTCAGCGAGGGCCGGTTCTTCAAGCTCGACACCTCGACGCTGTCGGTGCTCGGCTACGACCGCGAGGTCCCGGTCATCCTGCGCTGGAACTCCTGAGCCCTTCCGCCGGGAGTCCGCACCCGGGACAATGCCCGGGTGGGTCTGGTTGCGGGCTGTCCCCGCTGCGTGTCCCCCGTCTTCCAACGGGACGGTGCCTGGTTCTGCTCGAAACATGGCTCGATCGCGCCGCTGTTGCGCCCCCACGAGGCGTCGTACGACGTGTTCGGTGAGCTGATCGGCATGGATCCGTCGTTCCCGACGTACCTGCCGTGGCCGATGGGTCCGGGCTGGTCGGTGACCGACTTCGGTGTGGTCGGAAGAGCCGGACGGGTGACCGCGTCGGTGACGTGTTGTTCGGGCACGAGTGAGCTCGACGGTCCCGTCGACGTGTTCGTGATCGCCGAGGAGTCCGGCACCGGCCTCGGGGCCCGCTGCGCCGGCACCACCTACACCGACCCGGGGCGCGAGGTCGGCGAGGGGCCACCGCCGGCGCGGGTCCGGATCGGCTCGAAGTTCGTGTCGCTGTGGCTGGTCTCGACCAGTGGCCACGACGATCGCTTCGACCGGTCCGTGTTCGCAGGCGAGGCCGCGGGTCGATGGCTGTGGATCGTGCTGCGCCCCGCCTCGGCCATGCTGATGCTGCGTGACGACTGGATCCTGCGGGACGCAACCGGGGTCGGCCCCGAGATGCTGGACCTCGAGTTCGGCGGAAGCCCGCCAGCCTGGTGATCGGTTCGCCGGCTGCGCGCCGGTCGCGGCACTAGGCTGCGGTCGTGCGCATCGACCTCCACACCCACTCGGACAGGTCCGACGGCACCCTCAGCCCGACCGAGCTGGTTCGTCATGCCGCGGACGTCGGGCTCGATGTCATCGCGATCACGGACCACGACTGCTTCGCCGGGTGGCAGGAGGCCGAGCGCGCGGCGGCCGAGTTCGCAGTCGCCGTCGTGCGCGGCATCGAGATCAGCTGTCGGTTCGCGGGCGTCGGGGTGCATCTGCTGGGCTACCTCCCGGACCCGTCGTACCCGCCGCTCGTCGAGGAGCTCGACCGGATCCTCGCCGGGCGCAACAGCCGGCTCCCCGCCATCCTCGAGCGGCTGCGCCGGACTGGGCATCGACATCGACATCCGTGACGTACGACGGGTGGCCGGCGACGCGGCGGCGATGGGGCGACCCCATGTGGCCGACGCCCTTGTGGAGAAGGGTGTGGTGGCGAACCGCGACGAGGCGTTCGACCGCTTTCTCGGCCCCCGAGGTCCGGCGTACGTCGAACCGCTACGCGAGCCGACCTGACCAAGATGATCGGGCTGGTCACTGCCGCCGGGGGAGTGACGGTCATCGCCCACGCGTGGGCGGGCCGGCACGACTCGTCCGCTCTTGAACGCGGCCGGGTTCGCCGAGCTGCAGGCAGCGGGGCTGGCCGGCATCGAAGTGGACCACCAGGACCACACGGAGTCCGGACGGTCGGGGCTGCGCGCCATCGCCGACGAGCTGGACCTGCTGGTGACCGGCAGCAGCGACTTCCACGGGACGGGCAAGGTCGGTTTCGACCTGGGCTGCAACACGACCGACCCGGCCCAGTACGAACGGCTGATCGGCATGGCGATCAGCTCCAGCGCCGCCTCGGGCCGCCCCACCCCCGCGGTCGTGGCCTCGTGAACAGCATCCTCGAGGTCGCGCTGCTCACCGAGGTCTTCGTGACCCTGTTCGTGATCATGGACCCGCCCGGAACGATCCCGGTGTTCCTGTCCCTGACCTCGGGACGGTCGGCGGCCACCATCCGGCGCGCGGCGTGGCAGGCGGTCGCCGTGTCGTTCTTCGTGATCTCGACCTTCGCGCTCTTCGGCCAGGCGATCCTGCACTACCTGCACATCTCGCTTCCGGCCCTCCAGGCGTCCGGCGGACTGCTGCTCCTCCTGGTCGCGCTCGAGCTGCTGACCGGCAACGAGCAGGAACAGTCGGCCGCTCAGGACGTCAACGTCGCCCTGGTCCCGCTCGGGACCCCGCTGCTCGCCGGACCGGGCGCGATCGTGGCGACGATGCTGTTCTCCCGACAGGTCGACTCCACGGCGACGTTCCTCGCTGTGGGGCTGGGCGTCGTGCTGGTGCACGTGTCCATCTGGCTGGCGATGCGGTTCTCGGTGCGGATCCTGAAGCTGATCCGCGAGAGCGGAGTCGTGCTGGTCACCCGCATCGCGGGACTGCTGCTGTCGGCGATCGCCGTACAGATGGTGGCCGACGCGGTGCGCGCGTTCATCTCCGGCGAGGGGTGAACCGCTGGGTGGCCTACTTGCGCCGCCCGACGCCCTGCGCCTTCTTCAACAGCCCTTTGGGTACGACGCGGCTGGTCGCGATGAGCTGCCTTGTAGCGCTTGGTCGGGATCGAGATGACCTTGCCCTGGTCGAAGTCCTGGAGTGCCTCGCGCACCAGCCGCTCGGGCTCGAGCCACATGAAGGCGGGTCGGGCTCTGCGTCGCGCACCCATTCGTTCGTGGAACTCGGTCTTCACCCTGCCGGGGCAGAGGGCCATCACCGTGACGCCCTGCGGGCGATACTCGCTGGCGGCCCATTCGCTGAACGTGTTGACCCAGGCCTTCGCGACGCCGTACGAGCCCCGCATGAGGAACGCGGCCACGCTGGAGACATTGATGATGCCGCCGTTGCCGCGCTGCGTCATCGCCCCAAGAGCCGCGTGACTGAGCCGCAGGACCGCAGTGACGAGGACGTCGTGCATCTCCTGCTCGGCGTCGACGGTGTTGGTCAGAAACCTGTGCCTGAGGCCGAATCCGGCGTTGTTGACCAGCAGCTCGACCGGCCGCTCGGAGTCCTTCAGCCGCGCCTCGACCGTGCCGAGCTGCTCCCGGTCGGCGAGGTCGGCGGCCAGCACCTCCACCTCCACGGCGTACTCCTCAACGAGCTGCACGGCCACCTTCTCCAGCCGCTCCCGGTTGCGCGCCACCAGGACCAGGTCGTGGCCCCGCGCGGCGAGCTGGCGGGCGAACTCATGGCCGATTCCAGCAGTCGGACCGGTGATCAGGGCAGTTCCTCGTGACGACATGCCGACCAGCATTCAGGGGTGACCGGATCCCGGCAACTCGTCGGGCATGATGGGACCCGATGACCACGACACTCGCGATCGCCAACCAGAAGGGCGGCGTCGCCAAGACGACCACGGTGGCCTCGTTGGGTGCCGCCCTCGCCGAGCTCGAGTACAAGGTGTTGCTCGTCGACCTCGACCCGCAGAGCTGCCTGACCTTCTCGCTCGGCATCGACCCCGAGGACCTCGACGTGTCGGTGCACCACGTGCTGACCAAGGGCCTCGACCCCGCCGAGGCGATCCTGCGCACCGAGGAGGGGATCGATCTCCTCCCTGCCACCATCGAGCTGGCGCGGGCCGAGGCGGACCTGCTCACGCGCACCGGACGCGAACACGTCCTCAAGTCGATGGTCGACCAGCTGGAGGAGGACGGCGCCGGCTACGACTGGATCCTCCTGGACTGCCCGCCGTCCCTGGGGGTCCTCACCGTTGCCGCGCTGACCGCGGCCGAGGGCGTGCTCATCCCGCTCCAGTGCGAGACGCTCTCCCACCGTGGCGTGGGGCAGCTGCTCGACACCGTGCACGACGTACGCCGCTTCACGAACCGGAAGCTCGAGGTCTGGGGCGTCCTGCCGACTCTGTACGACGGCCGGACCAACCACTCGCGAGCCGTCCTGGACACCATCTCCGACACCTACGACCTCGAGGTGATCGAGCCGCCGATCCCCAAGACGATCAAGTTCGCCGAGGCGCCGGCCGCCGGTCGTTCGATCCTGGCGACCAGCCGCAGCTCGAAGGGAGCCAAGGCCTACCGCGAGGTGGCCGGGAGCCTGATCAAGCGGGCCCAGCGTCCCAAGGTGCGCGCCCGGAAACCGGCGCGGAAGAAGGCCTGATCATGGGTCAACGCCGCCTCGAGCAAACCCGGCCGCGGTACGGCCGAATGGCGGCGGCGCTGACCTCGCTGACGGTGACGATGGTGGCCCTGCTGGGCGGGATCGGCGTGCTCCCGTCGACGGCGGGACCTGGCGAGAAGTCCGCGATGGTCCTCGAGTCCGCCGACGACACGTCGCCGGACCGAGACGCTCCGGAGACACGTCCCCGGACCACGCCCGAGACGACGGCGCCGGAGACCACGGCGCCCGAGACCACGGCCCGGAGACCACGCGCCGGAGCCCTCGGCTCCGACGACCGTGACCGTGGAGCCGGTCGAGTCCCCGTCGTACCCGCTGCCGGCGGAGTCGGGAGAAGGCAAGCGCGTCGTCTTCAGCGAGGGCCAGCAGCGAGTCTGGCTGGTGCGCGAGGACGGCAAGGTCCAGCGCACCTATCTGGTCTCCGGCAGTCTCACCGACAACCTTGACCCCGGCACCTACGCGGTCTACTCGCGCTCGGAGCAGGCCTGGGGCATCGACGACTCCGGCACGATGAAGTGGTTCGTCCGCTTCACGACCGGGGACACCGGCGCCGCGATCGGCTTCCACGACATCCCGATCGCCGACGGTCAGCCGGTCCAGTCGTGGTCGCAGCTCGGCACTCCGCAGTCGCACGGCTGCATCCGTCAGAAGGAGTCCGACGCGAAGGCGCTGTGGAAGTTCGCCCCGCTCGACACCACGGTCGTCGTCACCACCTGACCCTGAGTCCCTCCCAAGTGGCTGCTCCGAGTGCGACGGGCAACCAACTAGGAGGGAGTCAGCGGGGACCCCGCTGATTCTCTGCAAGTTGGTGGTTCCGCGGCCGCCCCGGCAGCAGACTCGCAGAGACTCAGCCGAGCCGGCTGGGCGGTTACGGTGCGTCAACACGAGCCGGGTCGGCGGGTCCTGGGCGTCAACACGAGCCGGGTCGGCAGGTCCCGGGCGTCAACACGAGCCGGGTCGGCGGGTCCCGGACGTCAACTCAGGACGGGTCGGCGGCGGGGCGACGACGGCGGTTGCGGTTTCGGTTGCGTGACGGTGCGGAGCCGGTCGGCTTCTCGGCCGAGTCGGTCCTGGAGGCTGACGTCGAGCCCGACGTCGAGACGGTCTGCGCCGCGCCCTCGACCTTCTGCCCGCTGCGCGTGCGCGAACGACTGCGGTTGTTGCTGCTGCGCTTGCGTGGGCTCCGCTCCGAGGAGGAGGTCGGACTTCTTCTCGACCGGCTTGGCCTCGACGATCCGGCCGCGGGTGCCGGGCGGGATGCCCTGCTCGTGGAAGAGATGCTCCGACGTGGAGTACGTCTCCGGCGGGTCCTCGAACGGCAGGTCGAGCGTCTTGTTGATCGTCTTCCACCGGGTCACGTCGGCCCAGTCCACGAAGGTGATCGCGATGCCCGAGGCACCCGCGCGACCGGTGCGGCCGATGCGGTGGATGTAGGCCTTGTCGTCCTCGGGGCAGCTGTAGTTGATGACGTGGGTGACGCCCTGCGACGTCGATGCCGCGGGCAGCGACATCGGTGGCGACCAGCACGTCGAGCTTGTCCGAACGGAACCGGGTCAGCGTCTTCTCGCGCGCCACCTGGGCCATGTCGCCGTGCAGGGCGCCCGCGGAGAACCCGCGCTCCTCAAGGTCATCGGCCACCCGCTGCGCCGCACGCTTGGTCTTGGTGAACACGAGGACCTTGCCGGCGTCCTCGGCCTGAAGCACCCGGCCGATGATCTCCGGCTTGTCGAGGTCGTGCACCTGGTAGATGAACTGGGCGGTGGCCGGCACCGTGGCGTTCTCGTACGACGACTCGGCCCGGATGTTCATCGGGTGGCGCATGTGGGTGCGGGCCAGCGCGACGATCGCGGCCGGCATGGTGGCGGAGAACAGCATGGTCTGCCGGGTCTCGGGCGTCTTCGACAGCAGCTTCTCCACGTCGGGCAGGAACCCCAGGTCGAGCATCTCGTCGGCCTCGTCGAGGACCAGCGACTTGACGTGCGACAGGTCCAGGGCGCGGCGGTTCATCAGGTCGATGAGCCGGCCCGGCGTTCCGACGACGATGTCGACGCCGGCCTGGAGGGTGTCCAGCTGGGTGTCGTAACCGACGCCGCCGTACACGGTGAGCACCCGGACGCCGCGGTCGGCGCTGGCCAGGGCGAGGTCGCCGGACACCTGGAGCGCGAGCTCGCGGGTCGGCGCCACGATCAGGGCCTGTGGCTTGCCGGGCACCATCTCGGCGTAGTCCGGCGTCGTGCTGGGCGACGGTGCGCTGGATGAGCGGGATGCCGAAGGCCAGGGTCTTGCCGGTGCCCGTGCGGGCCTGGCCGATCAGGTCGGTGCCCATGAGGGCGACGGAGAGGGTCATCTCCTGGATGGCGAAGGGGGTGGTGATGCCGGCGCGCTCTAGCGCGTCGCAAATCTCGGGGAGCACCCCGAGCTCTCTGAAGGTGGTCAGTGTCCTTGTCGCTTCCGTGAGTGGTCTCAGTGCGGCCGACTCAGGACAGTGGATGGCTCTTCAGCTGTCGAGGTTTGCCGCGCACATCGTGCGGTGGGCGCCCTCGCAGGAGAAGCGGAGATGATTGCGGAGGCACTCGCCGAGGCGGCCGCGATTCGAAGTCGAACGGCACCGCATCTGGGTCCAGTCTATCGGTAGGGTCTGGGCATGCCCGAATCATCGCCGGACGACATCCCGGTTGCTTTCGCGGATCCGCAATACCGGGCCGCCGTCGTCGACCTGCTGGCCGTGATCACGTACGGCGAGATCTCGGCCTTCGAGCGGCTCGCGGAGGACTCCAAGCTGGCTCCGACGTTGGAGGACAAGCTGGCCCTGGCCTCGATGGCCAGCACCGAGCTGGGACACGTCGACCGGCTCATCGAGCGGCTCAACGAGCTGGGCGCCGAGCCCTTCGAGGCGATGGCACCGTTCCGCACCGCCATCGACGAGTTCCACCGGCACACGCCGCCCGCCGACTGGCTGGAGGGCCTGATCAAGGCGTACGTCGGCGACGGGCTCGCCGCGGACTTCTACCGCGAGATCGCGGCCTTCGTCGACACCGACACCCGCGACCTGATCATCGCCTCGCTCGAGGACGCCGGACATTCGGCGTTCGTGGTGGACCGGGTGAAGAAGGCCATCGCGGACGACCACAGAGTCGGCGGCAGGCTGGCGCTGTGGGGCCGACGCCTGATGGGCGAGGCGCTCTCCCAGGCGCAGCGGGTGGCGGCCGACCGGGACGCACTCTCGGCGTTGCTCGCCGGCGGCGTCGACCGCCCCGGCATGGACCTCGCTGCCCTTGGCCGGATGTTCACCAGGCTCACCGAACAGCATGCCCAGCGGATGGCCGAGCTCGGCCTCGACTCATAGAGCAGACTCGGGTCAGCTGCGGAAGCCGACCTGACCGCTGACCCCGCCGCCGATCTCGACGTACGCGAGCTTCGCGGCGGGCACGATCACCTTGCGGCCCTTGCTGTCGGTCAGGGTCAGCACACCCTCGTTCGTGACCGCGGCGCTGACCGCTTCCGCGATGTCGTCTGCGGTGTCGCTGCTCTCGACGACGAGTTCGCGGGCAGAGTGCTGGATGCCGATCTTGATCTCCATGGAGCTCCTGTTCAGTGTTCGTCGGTGAGGGGATAGCCGCGGATCCCGCGCCAGGCCAGCCCGGCGACCAGCGCCCCGGCATCGGCACGGCTGATGCCGCCGCCCTCCTTGATCCAGAACCGGGCGCTCACCTGGGCCATTCCCACCAGAGAGACCGCGAGCAGTCGGGACGCCTCGTCGGCCAGCCCGGTGTCCTCGCGAATCACCTCGGCGATGAAGTCGGCGCACTCGTTGGTGACCCGCTCGACCTGGTCACGGACGGCGGGTTCGTTGGTCAGGTCGGACTCGAAGACGAGCCGGAAGGCGCCGGAGTCGGCGGCCACGTAGTCGTAGAACGCCGCCATCGCGGCCTCGACCCGCAGCTTGTTGTCCTGGGTGGACGCGAGGGCGGTGCGACAGTTGTCGATGATCGTGTCGCAGGAGGAGTCCAGCAGCGCGAGGTAGAGGTCGAGCTTGCCAGGGAAGTGCTGGTAGAGCACCGGCTTGGAGACACCCGCGCGGTCCGCGATGTCGTCCATGGCCGCCGAGTGATAGCCCTGGGCGACGAAGACCTCGAGCGCCGACTCCAGAAGCTGGGCGCGGCGGGCGCGCCGAGGCATGCGACCGCCCCGGGGACGCTGCTCGGTGCCGTAGTGCCCTGTGCTCACGCGTTCTCCTCCTGACGGTGCTGCGGGATCGCAGCCTACCCGTCCGTAGCTAACTGTCCGGGGGGCGACCGGCCGGTCCGGATGACGGACCGGCGCCAGCAAGCGCGACGGCGCGAGGGAACATGATGAGCGTCCGGCGCGTTGGCCGGGTGAAGCGTTCGACCGCATCTGCCGAGGAGTCACCGTGTCCTATCCCGCGCTCGTTGAGCCGGCCGCCGAACTGACCATCGACGAGGTACGTCGATACAGCAGGCACCTGATCATCCCCGACGTCGGAATGACCGGACAGAAGCGACTCAAGAACGCCAAGGTGCTGGTCATCGGCGCTGGCGGCCTGGGTTCGCCCGCGCTGCTCTACCTGGCTGCGGCCGGTGTGGGCACCCTCGGGATCGCCGAGTTCGACGAGGTCGACGAGTCCAACCTCCAGCGCCAGATCATCCACGGCCAGTCCGACATCGGGCGCTCCAAGGCGGAGTCCGCACGAGACTCGATCAAGGAGGCCAACCCGTACGTCGAGGTCGTGCTGCACGACGAGCGGCTCGACAACGACAACGTCCTGCAGGTCTTCGAGGGCTACGACCTGATCGTCGACGGCACCGACAACTTCGCGACGCGCTACATGGTCAACGACGCGGCGTACTTCCTGAAGATCCCCTACGTCTGGGGCTCGATCTACCGGTTCGACGGCCAGGCGTCTGTGTTCTGGCCGCATGCCGAGACCGAGGACGGCCAGAGCGCCGAGGCGCCGTGCTACCGCTGCCTCTACCCCGAGCCGCCGCCGCCGGGCATGGTGCCGTCCTGCGCCGAAGGCGGCGTCCTGGGTGTGCTGTGCGCCAGCATCGGCTCGATCCAGGTCAACGAGGCGATCAAGCTGCTCACCGGCATCGGCGACCCGCTGGTCGGCAAGCTGATGATCTACGACGCGCTCGAGATGGAGTACCGCAAGCTGCGGGTCCGCAAGGACCCCGACTGCGCCCTGTGCGGCGACAACCCGACCGTCACCGAGCTGATCGACTACGAGACCTTCTGCGGTGCGGTGTCGGAGGAGGCGGCGGACGCCGCCGTCGGCTCGACCATCTCGGTGGTGCAGCTCGAGCACATGCTCAAGGAACGGGACGAGAGCGCCCGTGACTTCGTGCTGGTCGACGTACGCGAGCCCAACGAGTACGAGATCAACAAGGTGCCAGGTTCCGTGCTGATCCCGAAGGGCGAGTTCCTCAACGGGCACGCACTCGAACAGCTCCCGTCCGACAAGCAGATCGTCATGTACTGCAAGACCGGCCAGCGTTCGGCGGAGACCCTGGCGATCGTGAAGGGCGCCGGGTACGCCGACGCGGTTCACGTCGGCGGTGGGGTCGTGGCCTGGGTCAACCAGATCGACCCGGCGCAGCCGAGCTACTGAACCTGGCCTCCCGGGCCGGAACGGCGTAACCCGTTCCCCCGCCGCTCGTTGGCGTTTGGGTCAACACCAACGAGATTCGGGAGCACCTCAATGTCGAAGATCCTGACCATGCGCACTGCCGCGGCTGCGGGCATTCTCGCCGCCGCTGTGGCCGGCGCCACGGTGACCGCCACCAGCGGTGGCGCATCGGCCGCCCAGACGTGGGCGCCTGCCGCAACCGCCAAGATCCATCCCGGCACGATGATGTACACGGCCGGCGCCCAGTGCACCGCGAACTTCGTGTACACCGACTCCGCCGCCAACGTGTACGTCGGGTACGCCGCGCACTGCGCCGGCACCGGTGCGGCCACCGACACCGACGGCTGCAAGGCGACCTCGCTGCCGCTCGGGACCAGGGTCACGTTCAACGAAGGTGGCAGCGTCGTCGACGAGGGAACCAAGGTCGGTTCCGGCACCCTCGTCTACTCGTCCTGGCTCACCGAGAAGCAGCTCGGCACCACAGACCCGAACACCTGCGCGTACAACGACCTGGCTCTGGTCAAGGTCGACGCGGCGGACGTCTCCAAGGTCAACCCGTCGATCCCGTTCTGGGGCGGCCCCACGGGCATCGACACCGACGGCACCGCTGCCGGCGACCGGGTCTACACCTACGGCAACTCCAGCCTGCGGGGCGGCGTCAGCCAGCTCAGCCCGCACACCGGCGTGAGCCTCGGTGACGACGCCGCGGACGGCGGCTGGTCGCACCCGCTGTACACCGTCTCCCCGGGCATCCCCGGCGACTCCGGCTCGGCTTTCGTCAGCGCCGACGGAAAGGCCATCGGCACGCTGTCGACGCTCGGGCTCGCTCCGCTGCCGGCGTCCAACAACATCGGCGATCTGGCCAAGGAGCTCGCCTTCGCCCAGCAGCACTCCGGCCTCGCCGGCCTGCGGATGGTCAACGGGACCGAGGCGTTCGACCCGGTCCTCTGAGCCGAGGCTCACGGCCGCCGGTCCGATCCCACCCTCAGGGGTGAGTTCGGGCCGGCGGTCTTGTCCTGCCTCCAGGGGATGCCTAGCGTGTGCAGGAGAGTCACCATCCCACTCGGGGCTTTGCTTGGACGTTGTGAACCGGATCCCAGTCCCGGGCAGGACGGCACCGTCGAAGCGAGAGGAAGTCTCATGAGTGGAAACCGAGTAGTTGTCTACAAGGGCCCGGGACAGGTCGCGGTCGAGGCGATCGACTACCCCAAGCTCGAGCTCCCCGACGACGTGGTCAGCGGGTCTGGGCATCAAGCGCCAGGCGCCGCACGCCGTGATCCTCAAACTGGTCACCACCAACATCTGCGGCAGCGACCAGCACATGGTCCGGGGCCGCACGACAGCGCCGGTCGGGCAGTCCCTGGGCCACGAGATCACCGGCGAGGTGGTCGAGGTCGGCGACGACGTCCTGTTCGTCAAGGAGGGCGACATCTGCTCGGTGCCGTTCAACATCGCGTGCGGCCGGTGCCGGATGTGCAACGAGGGCAAGACCGGCATCTGCCTCAACGTGAACCCTGCGCGCGCCGGCGCGGCGTACGGGTACGTCGACATGGGCGGCTGGGTCGGCGGCCAGGCGGAGTACGTCATGGTGCCCTTCGCCGACTTCAACCTGCTGAAGTTCCCCGACCGGGACCAGGCCCTGGAGAAGATCCTCGACCTGACGATGCTCTCCGACATCTTCCCGACCGGCTACCACGGCGCGTTCAGCGCCGGCGTCACCACCGGGTCCACGGCGTACGTCGCCGGCGCCGGGCCGGTGGGCCTCGCCGCTGCCTACTCCGCGCAGCTGCTCGGTGCGTCGGTCGTCGTGGTGGGAGACATGGTCGCGGACCGGCTGGAGCAGGCCAGGAGCTTCGGCTGCGAGACCGTCGACCTCAGCTCGGGCGACGACCTACCCGACATGATCGAGCAGATCCTCGGCGAGCGCGAGGTCGACGCCGCCGTGGACGCCGTCGGCTTCGAGGCCCGCGGGCACGGGGCAGGAGCGGGTGAGGCACCCGCGACGGTGCTCAACGACGTCATGACGATCTCGCGGGCCGGGGCCTCCCTGGGCATCCCGGGTCTCTACGTGACCGGTGACCCCGGAGCCGTCGACGACGACGCCAAGCAGGGACAGATCGGGGTGAAGCTGGGTCTCGGGTGGGCCAAGTCGCATTCCTTCGTCACGGGGCAGTGCCCGGTCAAGCGCTACAACCGGCAGCTCATGAACCTGATCCTGAGCGACAAGGCGCACATCGCGAAGGCGGTCAATGCCGAGACGATCGGGCTCGACGACGCTCCGCTCGGCTACGAGCAGTTCGACAAGGGGGCGGCGACGAAGTACGTCATCGACCCGCACGGCATGGTCACCGCCTGACGGCGCTCAGAGGCAGTGCCCCTGGAGGTTGTCGAAGCGGTTGTCGCAGGCGGCGCAGCGCGTTGCCCGAACGCACCGCTTCGACCACCTCCCGGATCAGCGCGACCTCAAGCTCCTGGGCCTCGGCATGGATCTCGTGGCCGGACTGCACGGCCTCGACGTGGAGGGAGTCCGTGGACTGCGCGGCGAGGCGGTCCTGGTAGCCGAACCACAGGCGGCGCGAACTCCCCGGACGCCTCGCCCGCGGTGAGTACGCCGAGCGGGACGTCGCCGAAGTCGACTGCCTTGAGCTGCCTGGTGGTGGCCGCCTTGTCGACGCTGCGGCCGCCCTCGACCCAGTCGATGTCACGGAAGTACGGGTCGGTGAACTGGCCGGTCACGGAGGAGTCCTCCAGCACGATGCCGGCCACCAGGTCGGCGTGTCTGGTGGCGAACGCCTGGGTGACCAGGCCGCCGTACGACCAGCCGACGACGACGTACGGCGCCGCGATGCCCTCGGCCGAGAGCGTGAGCGCAAGGTCATCGGCGGCCGAGCCTGCGGACGGGTCGGGCGCACTGGCAGGGAGCGGAGGGCTGTCCCCGATGCCGGCCCGGTCGTAGCTGCACACCTGAGTGGTCGCGCCGAGCTCTCGCGCCAGGTCGGCGAACGTGTCGCCGCTCGTGTGCAGCCCGGCCACGAGGACGACGGCCGGCTCGCCCTCACCTACGCAGGTCATGGCGAGCGCCGGATCGCGATCCGACTTCGACGGGGTGCTGCTCGTCGGCGGTTCGGAAGGGCTGGCCGAGGAAGACGAAGCCGAGGGACTGCTGCTCTCCTGATCGGCCGACGGAGAGTCGTCGCCGCAGCCGGACGCGCTCACCACGAGGGCCACAACGAGCCCGAGTCCCCACCTTCGAAGCTGTCCCATGGGGTGATTGTGTCGAAACCAGATTGGAACCGCGCAGGTGTCTAGCCCTGCCTGTTCGGCGAGTAGCCTGCCCCCCATGCAGCAAACCCGGGGGCATGCCGGGGCGACCGCGGTGGCCGCCGTGCTCGGCGTGCTGCTGCTGGCCGTGCTGGGTTCCTGGGCCGCCAGCACCGGTCCCGGCGAGCTGTTCCGGGGCGAAGGCCCGGGAGCCGAAGTGGACACCACGGCGCCGCCGGCGAGTGACCGGCCCTCGAGTAGGAACGGCGACGTCGAGCAAGCTCCGGGCTCGCTCCCGGACTGGGATTGGTTGCGCACCATCGTGGCCACCATCGTCGAACTGGTGCTCCTGGCGATGGTGACCTACGGGCTCTACCGGGCCGGCAGGTGGGCGGCGAGTCAGACCTGGGCGCGGCGACGGCGCCGACGCGACCAACCACAGCAGGAAGTGACGGTTCGACGTCCTGGACGACCCGGCTGCTCTGGCCGAGGAGCTCGTCCTCGTCGCAGCGCGTCAGCGCGAGCTGCTCACCGACGGGTCGCCGCGCAACGCCATCGTGCGGTGCTGGCACGAGTTCGAGGTGTCCGCCGCTCGGGTGGGGCTGGCGCGCAAGCCCTGGCAGACCGCCGCCGAGTACACCATGTTCATCCTCGACCTGGTCGAGGCCGAGCACGGGGCCGTGGCGGTCCTCGCCGACCGGTATCGCGAGGCCCGCTTCTCCGACCATGAGGTGACCGAGGCCGATCGAGCCGCAGCCCTCGCGGCTCTCGACCAGATCCACGCCGACATCTCCTCCCGGATGGCGGTACCCAGGTGAAGCGTTCGCAGTGGTGGGGCCGTGCAGCAACGGCCATCTTCGTGTTCGCCGGGACCTTCATCGTGGCTGCCCAACTGCACTGGGATCCCGAACCGGTGCGGCTCGCCCTCGTGATCGGCGTGGCGGTCGCGCTCCTCGAACTCGTCGTGGGTGTGCTCGACGCACCACGGTCGTCGTGGCATGTCGACGCCGTCGTTCCGTCGGGCCAGCCGGGTCGGGACGCGCGGTTCGCGACCTACCTTCGCATCGTGGAGGGACATCTCTCGGCCAAGACGCCTGGTCCGGTGCTGCAGAACCGGTTGGCGGCGCTTGCCGATCGGCGCCTCATGCTCCACCACGGCGTACGGCGGGACGACCCGCGCGCCGCGGCGCTGTTGGGGCCCGAGCTCGTGCGCGACCTCGACGGCCGCACCCGGCGGCTGAGCCTCGACGAGGTCGAGAGTCACCTGACCAGGATCGAGGCGCTGTGAGCGAGTCACTGACGGTGCGCGCAGCGGGCGAGCTGGCCGGGAGCGTGCTCACCGAGGTGGAGAAAGCCGTGGTGGGCAAGCACGAGGCGCTCCAACTGGTCCTCACGGCGATCCTCGCCAAGGGACATGTGTTGCTCGAGGACTTCCCGGGGCTTGGCAAGACCTTGGCGGCCCGGTGTTTCGCGCAGGCTCTCGGGCTCGACTTCGCGCGGGCCCAGTTCACCCCTGACCTGCTGCCCGCCGACCTGACCGGCTCGTTCATCTACAACCAGCGGGCGTCCGAGTTCGAATTCCGGCGCGGACCCCTGTTCACGGGGCTGTTGCTGGCCGACGAGATCAACCGCACCCCGCCGAAGACCCAGGCGGCGCTCCTGGAGGCGATGCAGGAACGCCAGGTGACGGTCGAGGGAGAGACCTTCCTCCTGCCTGCGCCGTTCCACGTGCTCGCCACCGCCAACCCGATCGAGTACGAAGGCACCTACCCGCTGCCGGAAGCCCAGCTCGACCGGTTCCTGCTGCGGGTGAGCTTCGGCTACCCGACCGCCAAGCAGGAGTACGACGTGCTGGCCCGACGACTGGCCCGTCGCCAGGAGGAGGTCGTCCTCGACCCGGTCACCGATGCGCCCGGGCTGCTGGCGATGCAGGCTGCGGTGGAGTCGGTGACCGTCGATCGGAGCGTGGGGGAGTACTGCGTCGCGCTCGCCGGAGCAACCCGCGAGCACCGCGACGTACTCACGGGGGCTTCGCCTCGTGGATCGCTCGGCCTGGTGCTGGCCGCGCGAGGGTTCGCGGTCGTGCGTGGTCGCGACTACGTCGTACCCGAGGACGTCAAGGCGGTCGCCCGGTCGGTGCTCGCGCACCGGATCACGGTGAAGCCGGAACTCTGGATGACCGCTGCCTCGGGCCGGAGCGTCGTCGACGCGGTGCTCGCCGAGGTGCCCACCCCGGCCACCCTCGAGCCCGTGCCGCGGTCAGGGGAGGACATGAACGAGTGGCGGGCGACGGCCGGCCTCGTGAGGGCGACGATCGTCGCGGCCACCGGCTTCGCGCTCGGGATCCTTCTGGGGAGCCAGGTGATGGTCGTCCTCGCCTCGCCTTTCCTGCTCTGGGCAGCGTGCGGGCTGATCAACCGACCGTCGTCGGCGCCCCTGATCGCCTCGACCCTGGACCACACGACGCTTCACGAGGGGCAGGGCACCACCTCGCGCCTGTGGCTGCGATCGGTGGACGATGTCGAGCACGTCACCCGCGTGATGGGGGCCGTCCAGCACCTCGCGCTGCATCCGGTGAGCGGTGCGGTCGCCGGCCTGTTCGACGGCAGCGCTCCCTCGCTCGAGATCAGCCCCCGCCGCTGGGGTCGGCGGCGCGTGGGAGACGAGAAAGTCGGCCTGACCAGCACCTGGGGCGGCTTCCGCCTTGGCCCCGTGCGCGTGGTCGGGAGCGAGATCTGGGCGTTGCCGACCAGGACGCCGTTCGACTCGAGAGCGGAGGCACCGCAGCCGGTCGGGCTGGTGGGTGCCAATCGCTCCCGCCGTCTGGGCGACGGGACCGAGTTCGCCGGGATCCGTGGCTTCCATCCCGGCGACCGGCTACGACGGATCAACTGGCGGGTCTCGCTGCGCACCGGCGACCTGCATGTCGTCACGGCCAGGTCCGAGGAGGACAGCGGAGTCCTCATCGTCGTCGACGGGCTCGCCGACCACGGCCGATCCGGCGGCGTTGACGGGGAGCCCAGCAGCCTGGACACCACGGTCCGGGCCGCAGCCGCATTGGCTGAGCATTTCACCCGCACCGGCGACCGCGTGTCGCTACGGATCGTCGGTGGAGCGAGCCACGTGGTCGGGTACGGCGCGGGCGCTCGCCATCTGCGTCGCCTACAGACCACCCTGGCCAGCCTCCAGCCCGGTCTGCCTCGCTTCTACTCGGTCGACCGGCTCCAGTTCCGGGTCACCGCGGGCACCGTCGTACTCGTGCTGTCGCCGATGCTGGACGAGGCTGTCGTCACCGCCACGGCCAAACTGGTCCGGCTTGGCCTCCCGGTCTTGGTGATCGACACGCTGCCGCCCGACGCGCCGCCCGCTGCTGACGGGGACGACTCACGCGCCGCCGCGCTGGCGTGGCGGATGCGGCTCACCGATCGAGAGGGTCTGTTGGCGCAGTTGGCCCGTACCGGCTGCCCGATCGTGCCCTGGCAGGGTCCCGGCACGCTCGACCTGGTGCTGTATCGGTTGGCCCGCCGCGCCCAGGCGCCACGGACGGTGGCCCGATGACCTGGCTGCGGACCTGGTTGAGGACCCAGTTGCTGACCTGGCCTCGCAGCCAGGTCATCCTGCGTGCCGTCATCTCCGTCGGGCCGGTCCTGGCGCTGGTCGCCTCGTTGCCGGCGGGCGCGCACCCGTGGTGGACGCTCTTCCTGCTGGTCTTCGTGCTGTCGGTCGGCAGCGCCGTGGCGACCGACTCCGTGATGGGACTCGTGGCGATGCTGATCGTGATGACCTGGTGGGCCGCGCGGGTTCCCGATCCGCTGTCGGCGTGGGTGCTGGCTGCTGTGGCCGCGCTGCTCGTCACGCAGGCTGCGTTGGTGCTCGCCGACTACGGGCCACCAAGCCTGGACCTGGATCCCGATCTGCTCCGGCTGTGGCTTCGGAGGGCGGGAATCGTCTTCCCGGTCGCGCCGGTGGCGTGGCTGGTGGCTCGGCTTGCCGACGGCGCCCCGGACGAGCCGAGCATCTGGGTCGCCGGCCTGGCCGGCTGTCTGGCCGCCGTCGTGCTTGCCGTCCTCGGCCTCCGACCTCGGGAGAGCCTCTCCCAGGATGACGATCGGCGGATGATGGACCACGAGGAATACATCGAGCAGGTGCTGGCCTGTGTCGAACGCATCCCCCGCGGGCGGGTGACGACGTACGGCGCGATCGCGGAAGCCGTCGGCAAGGAACTCGGTGGCGGTGGACCCCGTCAGGTCGGCTCGATCATGGCGTCGTACGGCGGCCCGGTGCCGTGGTGGCGGGTGGTCCGCGCCGACGGGTCGCTCCCGCCGTCCCACCAGGGCGAGGCCCGGCAGGCCTACCTGGAGGAGAACACGCCGATGCGGCCGAGCGGCAACGTTGATCTCCGGCGCGCGCTCTGGAAACCGTGACTGGGGCGGGTGCGGGGGGGGAGGAGCTCATCACGGCTGCGGGGCAGTCAGACCTCGCGGGCCCGGGTCTGCTCGGCCAGTCGGGCCAGGGCCTTGGGGAAGATCTCGGCCGGCGGGGTGACCAGCCCGGCGCCGACCTGGCCCACGCCGGCCTGCTTGCCGGCCATGCCGGTGTTGATCTGCGGCAGGATGCCGGTCCGGCAGACCCGGGTCACGTCGATCCCACTCGGGACGCCCTGGAAGTCGAGCACCGGCACCGACCAGCG
The DNA here is from genome assembly GCA_963719255.1 of uncultured Actinomycetota bacterium. Classification (GTDB taxonomy): domain Bacteria; phylum Actinomycetota; class Actinomycetes; order Propionibacteriales; family Nocardioidaceae; genus Nocardioides. The sequence continues at coordinate 29,542 of CAVRBN010000064.1, forward strand.
GGGGTTCTCACCAAGGGTGATCTCGTGCATCCGCCGCGTGGTCGCGAGCGCATCCGGGACGGTGCCGCCCACGAACCGCACGATCGCGGGTGCGGTTGCCATCGCGAAGCCGCCGATGCCGGCGGTCTCGGTGATCGCCGAGTCGCCGATGTCCGGGTTGGCGTCGTCGGGGCCGTAGTCGCCGAGGAACAACCCGTCCGCGAGCTGAGCCGGGCCGGTGAACCACTCGTCGCCAGTGCCGGACACCTGGATGCCGAAGTCGGTGCCGTTGCGGGCCATCGCGACGACCATGGTCGAGCCGTCGATGTCGCGGGCGGCGTCGAGCGCCAGCTTGCAGGCCCCCATCGCCACGTTGAGGAAGAAGTGGTCGTTGCCGCCGATGAACCGGAGGGCTTCTGCGATGTCGGCCAGGTCCATCCCACTGGTCACCATCGCCGGCGACAGGTCCCGCAGCAGCATCAGGGTGCCGGCCCGGTTGCGGTTGTGGGCCTCGTCGCCCATCTGCAGCATCTGGGTGAGGATGCCGGTTGCGTCGACCGGCCCGGTCTGCTGCACAGCCCTCTGCAGAAGCGGCCCGAGGACGTCGGACATCCAGCGCAGTCGCTCGATCACGTCCGGCGAGTAGGCGCCGTACCGCAGCACCTTGCCGAGCCCCTCGTTGAGCGAGCAGTAGCTGCGCTTTCCGGTCTTGGGGTCCTCCAGCACGAACATCCACATCGACGGCGTGACCACTCCCGCCATCGGGCCGACGGCGCCGCGGTGGTGGCACGGCTCCAGGGTGACCTCGGTGCCGGACTCGAAGAGCCGTACGGAGTCCTCCGGGTCGTCGACGAGTCCTTCGAGTACGGCGCCACCCATCAGCGCGCCGCGGAGCGGGCCGGCGGCGCGGTCCCACTCGATCGGCGGGCCGGCGTGCAGGAACGTCCCCCGCTCGATCTGGAGTACGTCGGACGCCGGCCGGACATCGACGACCATGGCCTGTACGTCGAGCATCCGGGCCAGCGCCTGCTCGTTGGCGGACCTGCGGAGCGGGTCGGTGGCGACGACTGCCAGGTCGGCCTCGGTGCCGGGCATCGGCGGTCGCCAGTCGACGCTGGTCACCGGCACGGCCTGGTCGGCGACGGCTGTCGCGAAGAGGTCCGCGCCGACACTCACGACGGTGGTCGGGGCGCTCATCGTTGACCTCCGATCAGCTGGATGGCTCGCCGGGTGGCGTTCGCGTTGGATCGGTGTACCTCGGCGCCGGCAGCGGCCAGGGTCGCGACCTGCTTGGTCAGTCCCTGGGGGTCCAGCTCGGTGCCGACCACCGAGAAGACGACGGGTTGCCGCACCTGCTGGAGTGCGTCGGCGAGCGCGCTGGCCGGATCCGGCTCGGCGCCATGGCCCAGGACGACGTCCATCAGGATCACGCCGGTCCGGTCGTCCGCGGCGACTCGAGCAAGGTGCTCGAGCCGCAGGGTCGGGTCGATCATCGGGTGGGCCCGGCCCGCGGTCAGCGCGTCGTCACCGAAGTCGATCATCAGATGGGCATCGGCGGTCAGGTCGGGTCCGAGGGCCAGCTCGGGCTGGAGCGGGATGTTGCTGCGGATCGCGCCCAGGGTGTCGGCGGCGATCAGCATCGCCTCGTCGCACAGGGTGCCGCCGACGAAGAGCCCCCGCAACAGGGACCCTCCTGTGTCGGGAAGCGCGGATGCGCCGGCCACCGGCCAGGTCGGGATGTCGCGGCCAAGCCGGGAGAGCACCGCCTCGGCGGCAGCGGTCAGGTCCGGCTGACCCTTGCCGAGGAGGGCGAACTCGACCGGGGTGTCGAGGGTCTCGGCGTGGGCTCGGATCTCGGCTGCGACCTCGTCGGCCGGAGGCTTGGAGACGACCACGATCAGCTCCACCGCCGGGTCCTCGTCGAGCCGCGTCATCGCCGTACGCGTGGAGATGCCGCGCACGTCCGCGGAGAGGTCGCGCCCACCGACGCCGAGCGCCGAGGTGACCCCGACGCCGGCATGGTCGAGCAGGCAGAGCAGCTGCTGGCAGCCGGTGCCGGATGCGGCCACGATCCCGACCGGCCCCGGCGTGACCGAGTTGGCGAAGCCGAGGCCGAGACCGCCGACGACCGCCGTACCGCAGTCGGGGCCCATCACGAGCAGCCCGCGCTCGCGTGCGGACCGCTTGAGCGCGAGCTCCTGGTCGAGAGGCACGTTGTCGCTGAAGATCATCACGTCGCGGCCGGCGTCGAGCGCGTCCATCGCCTCGACCGCCGCGCTCGGTCCAGGCACGCTGACCAGCACGAGGGCGTCCTCGGAGCGGCGCAGCGCGGTGGCGGTCGTCCGCGGGGGAGCCAGCTCGCTCGGTCCGTCGTCACTGCGGCGGCCGGCGGCGGCCAAGGCGGTGTCGACGCCGGCGAGGGCAGCGGTCAGGTCGGTGTCGTCGGCGACCCGGATCGCCACCACCATGTCGTTGGGCGTGGCGTCGGTCGGGACGTCGAACCCCATCTGGGTGAGGACGTCGACGTTCAGCGGGGTGGCCATCGCAACCTGCGCGGCGACCACTCCATCGATCCGCTGGACGTCCCGGCTCACCTGCAGCAGGGTCACCGAGTCGGCGTACGCACCGCTCCGGAGCTCGACGTGTCTGCTCATGGGGTCCCGCGGAAAGCGGAGCGAAGCGAGCATTCCGGTTGTCCCTTCGTCGGTCAGGTGGGCCAGCGCCAGGCGGGCGCCTCGGAGCAGTGCGGAGCCGGAGGTGTGCCCGATCCGGCTGAGCGAGGCGGCGCGCTCGGCTTCGCGCGGGGTGCCGAGCGCCGCGACGTACGCCGCGAACTCCGGGATCACCTCTCCGTGGACTGCGCACTCGAGCAACGTCGCGGACAGCAGGGTGGTGCGGCCGAGGGCGGCGAGGACCTTCGCGTCGAGCTCGGGGGTCGCCACCCCGGCCGCGCGGTGGATCGCCAGCCAGCCGCAGAGCACGTCGTCGGCTTCGGGGGTCAGGCCAGGTCCGAGCCCGATCTTGGACACCAATTGGTCGACTAACTGCAGTTCTCGAGCGCCGACGAGCCGCATTTCCGTCCAATTGGCGCTTGGGGACAGCCACGTCGAGCAGCCGCCGGATCGGCACCGGAGTGCCGTCGAGATGCAGCACTCCGTCCTCGACAAAGGCCGAGCCACACGTGAGCGCACCCAGGTCGCGGCTCGCCAGCCGCAGGGCGCAGGGAACAGCGACGGCACCTGAGCCGACGACTCCGACGCAGCGCCCGCCGACGTCGAGGTAGACCGCGTGCCGGGCTCGATGCAGGATCGGGACCTGCCCGTCGGGGCAGTCACGCAGCCGTTGCCAGACGCGCCGCGAGGCACTCGCAGCGACAGCATGGGCAACCACCTTCCCGACGCTAGCCGTCCGCGTTACGGTTTGCCGATGTGAGGTTGTGCCAACTATCAGGGGAAGGAGGCGCAAGTCTTGATAGCCACCGATGACGCCAGCGCGGAGCTGGCCCGGATCGATGCCCTGCACACCGCGCTGACGCAGATCGTGCTCGAGGGCGGCAACCTGGACCAGATCGCGGCGGAGGTGGCCAGGGTGCTGGGCGACGGCGTGCTGTTCACCTCCACCGACGGCCGGGAGCGGGCCGCGGCCCTGAGCCGCCTCGCGCCGCGACGAGCTGTCGGCCGCGGGCCTGCTGGACCCGACCGGTCGGCTGCGGGTCGAGCGCGTCGGCACGCAGGGCGTCCGCGTGGGCGCCGGACAGGTACGGATGCTGCGCGTTGCCGCCGGAGGCGCCGACCTGGCCCGGCTGGTCTGCTACCGCGCGGACTCCACCATCACCGAGGCCGACGTGCACGCCCTGGAGCGCGCGGCGGCAGTGGCGGCGCTGCTGATCACCCGGGAACAGGCCGTGACCGCGGTCGAGAACAAGTACCAGGGCGACTTCCTTCGCGACGTGTTCCTGGGGCGGGCCGGGGACGAGCAGTACGTCGCCGAGCACTCGACCGGATTCGGCTGGCAGCTCGATCGTCCCGTCGTCGTCGTCGCCGCCGAGATCGACCCGCCCGAGCCCAACGACGAACCGGCGTCCAGCCAGCAGCTACGAATGTGGCAGGGACGGTTCGCGGCTGCGTGGACCCAGGTCAGCCAGGACATCGACCGGTCGATCCCCAGCGCCGACTTCTCCTCCGAGGTCGTCACCCTCCTTCCGGTCGACGACGATTCGGGCCAGGCCGTCGTACGACGGGCGGTCACGGCGGTCGCCGGCGACCGTGGAGGCGGCCGCCGTCCCTTCTCCGTGGGGGTCAGCCGAGTCGCCAACGGGCTCGTCGACCTGCCTGAGGCCTACGCACAGGCGCGCCGGGCGGTGGAGGTGGGGCGCCGGATCCACGGCAGCGGGTCGACCACGTTCTTCGACCAGCTCGGGATCCACCGGCTGATCGCGCTGATCCGCGACAGCGGGGAGCTGCACCGCTACGTGCACGACGTCCTCGGACCGCTGGCCGAGACCACGCCCGACGCCGCCGACCTGCGCGAGACCCTGCAGGTGCTGCTCGACACGAACTTCAACGTCGCCGAGGCGGCCCGGTTGCAGTTCTTCCACTACAACACGATGCGCTATCGGGTCAGCAAGCTCGAGCGGCTGCTGGGCCCGCTCTCCAGCGATCCACATCTCCGGCTCGACGCCGCGGTGGCGTTGCGGGTCCTGGAAATCAGACGGGTGATCACGGGGTAATCACGGGGTGACCGATCCCGGGTCGCCGTGGGTGAGGCCGCAATCCTTGCCAGCGCTTACGGCGTTCCTTCGGCAGTTGTCGCCGGTGAGGGTGTGTGATTGGGGCCACTAACTTGTGGAGCCTCGGCCCGCTTACTTCGATGGAGGGTGCGTCCATGTCGATGTTCAAATGGGACCTCGTAGACCCGGCGCCAGGTGTAGCCGTCGCGCCGCACCAGCGACTCAGCTGGGGCAAGACCACCGGGCTCGGCGCCCAGCACGTCGTGGCCATGTTCGGCGCCACGTTCGTGTTCCCACTGGTGATGGGGCTCGATCCCAACCTGGCGATCCTGTTCTCCGGCCTGTGCACGATCCTGTTCCTGCTCATCGTCTCGAACCGGGTCCCCAGCTATCTGGGGACCAGCGCTTCGTTCGTGGCCAGTGTCGCCGCGATTCGAGCTCAGGGCGGCGACTCGTCCGATGTCACCGGCGCGATCATGGTGGCGGGCGTCGTGCTGGCCCTCGTGGGCGTGCTCGTGCACTTCGCCGGCTCCGGTGTGATCCACAAGATCCTGCCGCCTGCAGTGACCGGTGCCGTGGTCATGCTGATCGGGTTCAATCTCGCGCCCGTCGTCGCCGGCATCTACTGGCCGCAGGACCAATGGGTGGCACTCGCCACGGCGACGTTCATGGTGTGTGCGGCCGTCCTGCTGCCGGGGTTCTGGGCGCGGATCGCGGTGTTCCTGGCCCTGATCTTCGGCTACCTGGTGTCGTGGGTCTTCGACGGAGTCTTCGGCACGATCAACACGGTGCTGCCGGGCCAGAACGCCAACGACCTGGGCGTAGCGCAGCCGTTCGAGCACGACCGCGATCTGGGCCTGGACGGGCGTCGAGGCGATGCGGACTGGATCGGCTTCCCCAGTGGCGATCTCGCCGATGGTGTCTCGGTCGTCCACGGTCCCAGCCTGTCGCTGACCTTCATCCTGCTTGTGCTTCCGGGCGTGATCGCCCTGATCGCGGAGAACACCGGCCACGTCAAGGCCGTCGCCGAGATGACCAAGACCGACCTCGACCCCTACATGGGCCGGGCGATCGGTGCCGACGGTGTGGCCACCGCGTTCGCCAGCGCGTTCGGCGGCTCGCCGACCACGACGTACGCCGAGAACATCGGCGTCATGGGTGCCACCAGGGTCTACTCCACGGCGGCCTACTACGTGGCCGCAGCGGTGGCGATCCTGCTGGGTCTCTGCCCGAAGTTCGGAGCCGTCGTCAACGCCACCCCCGGCGGCGTCCTGGGCGGCATCACGGTCGTGCTCTACGGCATGATCGGCCTGGTGGGCGCGAAGATCTGGGTCGAGAACAGGGTCGACTTCGGCAACCCGATCAACCTGGTCGGCCTCGCCGGAGGTCTGATCGCCGGCATCGGAGGGGTCACGCTCACGTTCAGCGACGACTTCCAGCTCGGTGGCATCGCCCTGGGCACGATCATGGTGATCGTGTACTTCCACCTGGTCAACGGGCGAGGGGTGACGCCTCACGACCCGACGAGCGGGGTCGGGTCCGGAGTCCAGGACGGCGACGACCGTGCGCCTCGTCTCGACAAGGGCTAGACGAGCGTGAAGCCAGCACCCTTCGCGTATCGCCGACCAGCCGATCTCCAGGACGCCCTGGCGGCCCTGGCCGGCGAGCCGAACTCCAAGGTGCTGGCCGGCGGCCAGAGCCTGGTGCCGCTGCTGTCCATGCGGCTGGCGGCGCCGGCCCTGCTCGTCGACATCAACGGGTTGCCGGGACTCGACGAGATCGCCGTCGACGACGAGGGGTCCGGATCGGGGCGCTCGCCCGTCATGCGGCTGTGCTCGCGGATGCCGACGCCCGGCGGGTGCAGCCCCTGCTCGCCCTCGCCCTGTCGAACGTGGCGCATCCGACGATCCGCAACCGCGGGACGACGGTCGGCTCGCTCGTCCACGCCGACGCAGCGGCCGAGATGCCCGTCGTACTCAAGCTGCTGGGGGGCTCGGTCGACGTGGCCTCGGTCCGCGGCACCCGCACCATCGACGCCGACGACCTCTTCCTCGGCCCGCTGGAGTCGTCGGTCGAGCACGACGAGATCGCGGTGTCGGCGTACTTCCCGGCCCTTCCTGCCGACGCCGGCGTCGGCTTCGAGGAGATCTCCCGCCGGCACGGCGACTACGCGATGTGCGGCGTGGCGGCCGTCGTCCGCCGGGATGGCGACGCGGTGGTCGAGGCCCGCGCGGGCTACCTGTCGGTCAGCGACGTCCCGACCGTCGTCGACCTGACCGCGGCACTGGCGGGTGGGATCACCGACGAGTCGCTGGCTGCCGCAGGCGAAGCAGCGTTGGCCGAACTCGAGCCCGCCGACGACATCCATGCCACGGCCGCCTACCGCGCCCAGCTGGTCCGGGTACTGACCGGCCGGGTGCTCCGATCGGCGTACGACGATGCTGGACGACCAGAGCGCGCGCGACCAGGTGAGGACGGAACTGCATGAGCGAAGAGCTGCATGACGTATCGCCTGGTCGTCAACGGCATCCGCCACGACCTCCAGGTGCCGGCACGCCGGCTGCTGTCTGACGCGCTGCGGCACGACCTCGGCCTCACGGGCACGCACGTCGGCTGCGAGCACGGTGTCTGCGGCGCGTGCACGATCCTCGTCGACGGCGCCCCGATGCGCTCCTGCCTGCTGCTTGCCGTGTCCGCGGTCGACTGCGAGATCACGACGGTCGAGGGGCTGACCAACGCGGACGGCTCACTCGGGCACGTGCAGCAGGCGTTCAAGGACTGTCACGGCCTCCAGTGCGGGTTCTGCACGCCAGGTTTCCTGACCACGATCACCGCCGGACTGAGAGAGAATCCCCAGCCCACACGGGAGGAAGCCCGCGAGATGATCGCCGGCAACCTGTGCCGCTGCACCGGCTACCAGAACATCGTCGCCGCGGTCGAGCGCGCGGCGGAGCTGGGCGCGTCATGACCGGCAAGCTGGTCGGCACCAAGGTCGCCCGCGTCGAGGACGAGCGGTTCCTGCGCGGCCAGGGGACCTACGTCGACGACGTGCTGGTCGACGCGCACACGCTGCACGCCGCCGTACTCCGCTCCCCGCATGCACATGCCCGGATCACCGGCATCGACGTCGACGAGGTGCTCGACCTGGAGGGCGTGCACGCCGTCTGGACGTACGACGACCTGGCCGGTGCGATGGCCCTCCCGTTGCCGCTGCTGATCCCGCACCCGACCCTGACCCACGGTCGGACCCAATACGCGCTGGCCAAGGACGAGGTCAACTACGTCGGCGAGGCGATCGCGTTCGTGGTGGCCGACGACCGCTACGTCGCCGAGGACGCGGTCGGCCGGATCCGGGTCGACTACGAGGTCCTCACCCCTGTCGTCGGCGTCGAGGCGGCCCGGGCCGCGACGTCACTTGTGCACGACGACGTGCCCGGCAACATCGCGGCCCGCATGGAACAGGAGAACGGGGATGCCCGCACCGCGATCAGCAACGCCCCGCACACCCTCACTCTCGACCTGACCATCGAGCGCAGCGCCTGCACGCCGATGGAGGGCCGCGGCACCGTGGCCCGATGGGACCCCGCCTCGGGTCGCCTCCAGGTCTGGACGTCGACGCAGACCTCGACCGGTGTGCGGGCCGCCGTGGCAGCCAAGCTGGAGCTCGACCTCGGCCAGGTCGACGTGATCACCCCCGACGTCGGCGGCGGCTTCGGCGTCAAGATCAACCACCCGTGGCCCGAGGAGGTGCTGGTCCCGCTGGCAGCGAAGACGCTCGGCCGGCCGGTGCGCTTCACCGAGGACCGTCGCGAGCACTTCATCTCCTCCGCCCACGAGCGCGGACAGGTGCACCACGTCGAGGTCGGCTTCGACGACGACGGCTTCCTGCTCGGCCTGAACGTCGAGTTCTGGCACGACCACGGCGCCTACATTCCCTACGGCCTGATCGTCCCGATCATCACGTCCACCCAGCTGCTCGGCCCCTACAAGCCGAAGAACTACCGGGTCGTGTTCGAGAGCCTCTACACGAACACCGTGATGGTCACGCCCTACCGCGGCGCCGGCCGACCCCAGGGCTGCTTCGTCATGGAACGCACGATGGACGCGATCGCGGCGTACCTGAACAAGGACCGCGCCGAGGTCCGCAGCACCAACTTCATCCAGCCCGACGAGTTCCCCTACGAGCACGGGCTGGTCTTCCAGGACGGCCGCGAGCTGACCTACGACTCCGGTGACTACCCGGCCTCGCTCGAGAAGCTCAAGGCGCTCGTCGGCTGGGACGACTTCGAGGCCTACCGTGCGGAGATGGCCGCGGCCGGCCGGCGCGTCGGGATCGGCCTGGCCTGCTACGTCGAGGGCACCGGCGTCGGCCCCTACGAGGGCGCTCATGTCCACATCGAGACCTCCGGCAAGGTGAAGGTGGCAACGGGTCTGACGACCCAGGGCCAGGGCCACCAGACCGCCTTCGCGCAGGTCGTCGCCGACACCCTCGGGGTGCGCTTCGAGGACGTCGAGATCGTCACCGGGGACACCCGCCGGATGCCGTACGCCGTGGGCACGTTCGCGTCCCGCGCTGCCGTGATGAGCGGTTCGGCGATCCACCTTGCCGCGTTGCGGGCCAAGGAGAAGGCGCTGCGGATCGCTGCCGACGCCCTGGAGGCCGACGAGTCCGACCTCGAGGTCGTCGACGGCCGCGTCCAGATCAAGGGCAGTCCCGACAACCACATCTCGCTGGGCACGATCGCCGTACTCTCCAACCCGCTGCGCTACGCCTTCGACGAGGCCTCCAAGGCCGCCACCCAGTTCACGCGTCGGCGACCCGGGAAAGCCGCCGGTGGCCGAGGACGACGAGCCCGGCCTGGAGGGCAGGGACTTCTACTCGCCGGCGCGGTCGACGTTCGCCTCCGGCATGCACGCGGTGATCGTCGAGACCGACCCGGACACCGCCGAGGTCAAGATCCTGAAGTACGCCGTCGTGCACGACTGCGGCAACCTGATCAACCCGATGATCGTCGAGGGCCAGATCCACGGCGGGGTCGCGCAGGGCGTCGCCGGGGCGCTCTACGAGCGGATGGCGTACGACGACCACGGCCAGCTCCAGAACGCCTCGTTCATGGACTTCCTGATGCCCTACGTCACCGAGGTCCCGGAGTCCATCGACATCGACCACCTCGAGACTCCGTCGCCGCTGAACCCGCTGGGCATCAAGGGCGCCGGTGAGGCCGGAGTCATCCCGGGCTCGGCAGTGTTCGCCGCCGCGATCGAGGACGCCGAAGGCATCCCCATCACCGCCATGCCGATCTCGCCGTCCGAGCTCTTCGCACTCCGCCAGCAGCCATTCGGTGGTCGAGCCTGTCGAGACCACTCGAAAGGACCCGTCATGAAGATCAGTGGTGTCTACGAGATCCCGTTCAGCCCCGAGCAGGTCTGGGACGCGCTGCTCGACCCGCAGGTCCTCGTGTCGACCATCCCCGGCTGCGAACGGCTGGAGTCCAGCGGCGAGAACGCCTACGCGATGACCGTGACGGCAGGCGTCGCGGCGATCAAGGGGACCTACTCCGGTGCCTGCACGCTCACCGACCTGACGCCCCACGAGTCGCTGGTCATGTCGCTGACCGGTGCCGGTGCGCCGGGCACCATCGACGCCACGGTCAACGTCGCGTTCGCCGAGGTCGACGGTGGCCAGACCCGGATCTCCTACGACGCGGACGCGGTCGTCGGCGGCATGGTCGGCGGAGTCGGCCAGCGGATGCTCACGTCGGTCTCGAGGCGGATGGCGAACGAGTTCTTCGACAACGTCGCCCAGACGATCGGCAAGCCCTCGGGGGTCGAGCCCTCGGTGGTCGAGCGCTGTCGAGCCGCCACCGAGGATCGCTCGACCACCAGGGTCGCTCGACCACCGCAGGGCAGGTGTTCACCGCGCCCGCGAAGGCGTCCGGCTCGCAGGAAGACCTCCTCAAGGGGATCGCGATCGGTGCGGGCCTGGTGCTCGCGGGGGTCGTCGTGGGCGGGACGTTCGGTCGACGGCGACGAGACCCTGATGAGCACTGAGCTGGGCGTCGGGTCGACCGCCCGAGAGATGGTCGCGGCCGTCCAGTCCAAGGAGGTCTCCGCCCGCGAGCTGCTCGACCTCCACCTGGCCCGGATCGCCGAACGCAACCCCGAGCTCAACGCGATCGTCTCGCTCGACGAGGAGCGCGCGCGGTCGGGCGCCGCAGCAGCCGACGCGGCAACCGCCTCCGGGGCCGAGACCGGCCCGCTGCACGGGCTGCCGTTCGCGTTCAAGGACACCCACGCCGTCGCCGGCTGGCGGACGACGTACGGCTCGACGTTGTACGCCGACCACGTGCCCGACCAGGACGACCTGATCGTCGAGCGGATACGGCGCGCCGGTGCGGTCACGATCGGCAAGACCAACGTGCCGGAGTTCGCGGCCGGCTCGCACACGTTCAACAAGATCTTCGGCACGACGCTGAACCCCGTCGACCCGACCCGTTCGGCGGGCGGGTCGAGCGGGGGAGCCGCATGCGCCCTCGCCGCCGGCATGGTGCCGCTCGCCGACGGGTCCGACATGGGTGGTTCGCTGCGCAACCCCGCGTCGTTCTGCGGCGTCGTGGGCCTGCGCCCGTCGCTGGGCCGGGTGCCCGAATGGCCGCTCTACAACCAGTGGGAGACCACGTCCGTGGGCGGCCCGATGGCGCGCAACGTGGGCGACCTGGCCCTGCTGCTCTCGGTGCTGGCCGGCCCGGATCCCCGGGCTCCGCAGGCGCTCGGCGACCCCGGCTCCGCCTTCGCGCCCCCACTGGCCGGTTCGCTCGATGGCCTCCGCGTCGCCCTCTCCGTCGACCTCGGTGGCGCCATCGACGTCGACAGCGAGGTCGCGTCCGTGGTCGACGGTTCCGCCACCGACTTCGCCCGGGCCGGAGCGGAGGTCGTCGCCGCGCACCCGGACCTGGCGGTCGCCGAGGACACCTTCCGCACCCTGCGCGCGTGGCACTTCCAGGCGAAGTGGGGCCGCCTGCTCGCCGACAACCCGGACGCGTTCAAGCCGTCCCTGGCCGACAACATCCGGGCCGGTGAGTCGTTGACCGGTGCCGACGTAGCCCGCGCCTACCACCAGCGCACGGTGCTCGCCGAGACCATGCGCACCTTCTTCACGTCGTACGACGTGCTGGTGCTGCCGGTCTCCCAGGTGCCGCCGTTCCCGGCCGACCAGGAGTTCCCGGCTGCGATCAACGGCAAGCCGATGGAGACCTACCTGGACTGGATGCGGTCGGCGTACTTCATCACGGTCACCGGCTGTCCGGCGATCTCGGTGCCGGCCGGCACGACCGCCGAGGGGCTCCCTGTCGGGATCCAGATCGTCGCCCCCCACGGCGCCGACCGGCGTCTGCTCGAGATCGCCGCCGCGTTCGAGGCCGCGGTCACCGCCGGTTGAGCCATTCCCGACCTGCGGAGCGAGAACATGTTCTCCTTGAGCCCATGCCCACTACTCGCGAACACCACATCGGCGTGCACCGCAGCGTCATCGCGCTGTTCGCGCTTCTCCTCGCCCTCGGGCTGTCCGTCGGGCTCGCGTCGCCGTCGCATGCCGCCTCTCCGAGGCTGCAGGAGGGCTCGATCGGGGCCGACGTCACGACGTTGCAACATCTCCTGACCGCAAACGGACGGTCGACAGCCGCGGACGGCCGGTTCGGCAGCGGCACCGAGGCCGCTGTGTCGGCGTTCCAGTCGGCCAACGGGCTGGAAGTCGACGGCATCGCCGGCCCGGCGACGTTCGGCGCGCTCTTCGTCTCGTTGCGCCAGGGCGACGACGGCCCCGCGGTCCAGGGACTCCAGGTACAGCTGAACAAGAACGGCTCGGCCCTCGTCACGGACGGGGTCTTCGGATCGGCGACGAACGCCGCTGTCCGGAGCTTCCAGTCTGCCCACGGGCTCACGGTCGACGGGATCAGCAGTCCGGCGACGTGGGCGGCACTGCTCGGCACTGTCAGTCCTGTCGGTAGCGGTTCGGTCCCCGGTACGACGTACGACTCGCTGTCGGAGGAGCAGAAGGTCAACGCCCGCACGATCATCAATGTCGGCAAGGCCGGAGCGATCCCGCAGCAGGGCTGGGTGATCGCACTCGCCACCGCGATGCAGGAGTCGACCCTGATCAACGTCAACTACGGCGACCGCGACTCGCTGGGACTGTTCCAGCAACGCACCTCGCAAGGCTGGTGCACCGTGGCCCAGTGCGTCGACCCGGTGCTCGCGACCACGGCCTTCTACGGCATCGCCAGCCACACCTCCAATCCCGGTCTCGTCGACATCAGCGGCTGGCAGTCGATGCCCGTGACGCAGCGCGGCACAGGCCGTGCAGCGGTCCGGGTTCCCGGACGCCTACGCGAAGTGGGAGTCGCTCGCCCGCGAAATCGTGGCGCACGAGTCAGGGGCACCGGCGGTCGCGTGATCGCGCCGATCGTCCGTGACGAAGGGCTCCTGCAACTCATACCTGCAGGAGCCCTCCATCCATTGGGCCGTACGCCGACGACCTAGCCGTGGACTGCGGTCGACCCGGAGGCGAACTGAACCCAAATTCCAGCGACCCCATGATTCCGGTCCGCCTGCGAGTTGTCCACAGGCACGGGTCAAATCTGTGCACTCACGCGCGTTTTCTGTGGAGGACGGAACCGCTTCTGTGGGGACACGCCGGGGCGCCGAAATCTGCCCGAAATAGTTCCTGCCGAACCCCTTGCGCGGGGGCTCTCCGAGCGCATAGAACTTCTCTCACGCACTCCTTCGGGAGAGCGGATCACTCGGAAACGAGGGTCCATCCGGCGGGGCAACTCGTCGCAGTGGCAGGGTGACATCGCCGCTGGGACCGGAGTGGAAGAGTGGTGACTGGGAGTGTCACCGGCCCGGTCAACAGGAGGGCCCCTGCAACTCATACTTGCAGGGGCCCTTCGCCTTTCTCCTCCTTCGGTGGTGTCCTGGGCTGCTGACGGGCTTCAGGCTCGTAGGTCGCAGCACGCATCCGGTGCGTGCGGGACTCGAGCACAAGGGCAATCCGGGCAGACCGGAGTTCTCCACAGGCTGTGGTCAAACCTGTGGAATCAGCGGTTAGTTCTGTGGATGACCGGATGCCTTCTGTGGGGGACACGCCGAGTCCCGAAAATCTCCCGAGATAGTTGGTCCCGACCCCTTGCGCAGCGGTCGTCGGAGGACATAGAACTTCTCTACGCACTCCTTCGGGAGAGCGGATCACTCGGAAACGAGGGTCCATCCGACGGGGCAACTCGTCGCAGTGGCAGGGTGACATTGCCGCTGGGACCGGAGTGGAAGAGTGGTGACTGGGAGTGTCACCGGCCCGGTCAACCGAAGGGTCCTTGCAACTCATACTTGTGAGGGCCCTTCACCTATTTCCGACCGTTCTCCCGAACCTGGTGACGGCCTGCGTTCCTGGCCCGGCTGTCAGGACGTGCCAACGGAGGCGGGGTTGGACGGCAAGTTGTGCCCTCGCCCACGGGGGCGGCGTAGGGATTGAATCGGGGACATGGCGGGCGACGAACGCAGGATCAGGGTCGGCATCGACACCGGGGGCACGTTCACTGACGTAGTTGCCTTCGACGAGGACACCGGTGAGCTGGTCACCACCAAGACCCCGAGCACGCCCGCCAACCCGGCCGACGGCTTCATGGCGGGCATCGAGAAGGTGCTGGGCCTGCTCGGCCTGCCACAGGGTCAGGGCGACGCGATCAGTGCGGTGAGTCATGGCACCACCGTCGCGACCAACCAGCTGCTCGAGGGCAAGGTCGACGCGCTCGGCTACATCACGACCGAGGGCTACGAGGCGATGCTCGAGATCGCCCGGCAGTCCGTGCCCGACGGCTACGGCAACTCCTACTTCTGGGTGAAGCCCGACCGGATCGTGCCCCGCCACCTCGTCAGGGGAGTCGGCGGCCGCCTCGACTTCACCGGCGCCGAGGTGCGCCCGTTCGACGAGGTCGGCGCGCGGGAGGTGGCCCGCTGGTTCAAGGCCCAGGGCATCTACACCCTCGGGGTGTGCTTCCTGCACGCCTACGCCAATCCGGCCCACGAGGAACGGATGCGTGAGCTCCTGGCCGAGGAGCACCCCGACGCGGTGGTGTCGATCTCCAGCGAGGTGCTGCGCGAGTACCGCGAGTACGAACGGGCGATGACCACCCTCGTCGACGCCGCGGTCAAGCCGAAGCTGAGCAAGTACGTCACCAACATCAAGGAGCGACTCGAGGCGTACGGCGGCCGCAAGATCCCGTTCTACGTGATGAAGTCCAACGGGGGTGTGCTGAGCGCCGACGAGGTCGTCCACCAGCCGATCACGACGGTGCTGTCCGGCCCGGCCGCCGGCGCGCTCGGCGCCGCGCTGATCGCGAAGGTGGCCGGCTTCGACAAGGTCCTGACCAGCGACGGCGGCGGCACCTCGACCGACGTCAGCGTCGTCATCGACGGCGAACCCACGCTCACCACCGAGGGCAGTGTCGGCGCCTACCCGAGCAAGATCCCGATGATCGACGTCGTGACCGTCGGCGCCGGCGGCGGCTCGATCGCCTGGCTCTCACCGGAGGGCACCCTCAAGGTCGGTCCGCACTCGGCCGGCGCGGATCCCGGCCCGCTGTGCTACGCCAAGGGGGGCATGGACGTCACCATCACCGACGCCCACGTCTACCTGGGCCGCATCCCACCGCACCTGCTCGGCGGCGAGATTCCCCTCGACGTCGACGCCGCGCAGGCCGGGGTGGAGGCGCTGGCCAAGGAGCTCGGCCTGACCCCGGAGGCGTGTGCGACCGGCATCCTCGAGATCTCGGCCTGGAACCAGGCCAACGCGCTGCGTCAGGTCACCGTGAAGCGTGGCCTCGACGTCCGTGACTTCACGCTCACGACCTTCGGCGGCTCCGGCTCGCTGCTGCTCTGCCGGCTGGTCGACGTACTCAACCTGCCGACCGTGCTGGTGCCACCGAACCCCGGCAACGTGTCGGCGTTCGGCCTGCTCACGGTCGACGTCAAGAACGACTACGTGCAGACCCACGTCGCGCTGCACGACGCGCTCGACCCCGTCGGCATCCAGGCCGAGTACGACGCCCTCTGCGCGCAGGCCCGAGCAGCGCTGACCAAGGAGGGCTTCCCGGAGGAGCAACACAAGTTCCTGCGCACCGCCGACCTGCGCTACTTCGGCCAGGCGTTCGAGGTCAGGGTCGCCGTCGGTGACGGCGTGCTCGACCAGGCCGCGCTCGACGAGGTGGCCGCGCGGTTCCACGCGGAGCACACCGCGCTCTACGGCTACGACTTCTCCGACGACGCTTCCCAGCAGGTCGAGTGGGTCAACCTGCGGGTCTCCGGCATCGGTCCGATCCAGCGCCCGGAGATCAAGAAGCTGCGGAAGCGCAAGAAGGTGCTGGTCCCGAAGGGCCGCCGGGAGGTCTGCTTCGACGCCGAGGAAGGGTACGTCGACACGCCGGTCTACTGGCGGGCAGACCTTCCTCCGGGCTCGACCATCGACGGTCCGGCGATCATCGAGGAGTTCGGCTCGACGGTTCCGCTGCACCCGGGCTTCCACGCGCGGATCGACAACTTCCGCAACATCATCGTGACGCGTTCGGACGCGGAAGAGAGGGCAGCCCAATGAGTGGTTTCGAGACAGGCGCTAGCGCGCCTTCCTCAACCACCGAAGAGCAGCTCGACCACCGAAGCCAGCTCGACCACCGAAGACAGCTCGACCACCGAGTCGCGCCGGGCGGCGACGGACTTCCCGTTCGGCCACCTCACCGCCGACGCCGGCGCGAGCGCCGACCCGGTCCTGGTCGAGATCGTCCAGGGGTCGCTGGCGAGCGTGGAGATGGAGGTCGAGACGGCCATCGCGCGGACCTCCCGGTCGCCGATGATCCGCGACGCCCACGACTTCCGGGCCGGCATCCACGACCGGCTGCTGCGCAAGCTGACCGGCCGCTCCTACTCCGCGCTGGTCCATCCCATCGCCCGCGACTTCCCGCTCGCGGAGATGAACGAGGGCGACGTCTTCTTCCACAACGACGTCTACCGCTCCGAGGGCGGGATCGGCCACCTGCCCGACCTGTGCGTCACCGTGCCGGTGTTCGCGGGCGACGCCGACGACCGCCAGGTCGTTGCGTTCGTCCAGGCGTTCGGGCACCACGACGACATCGGCGGCGCCGTACCCGGTTCGATGCCGAGCCACGCGACCAGCGTCTTCGAAGAGGGACTGATGGTCCCGCCCATCAAGCTGTGGGACGCCGGCGTGCCCAACCGGGCCGCGCTGGCGATCATGACCCGCAACTCCCGGATGCCCGAGTCGCTGGCGGCCGACCTCGACGCCGAGTGCTCGGCCTGCCTGATGGGGGCGCGCCGGCTCGGCGAGCTGTTCGACCGCTACGGACGCGACACCGTCGAGTCCTGCTTCGACGCGATCATCGACCGCACCACCACGACGTACCGCCGCGAGATCCTCTCCAAGATCCCCGTCGGCGAATGGGTGTGGGAGGACTACGCCGAGCACGACGGCGTCGACGAGCCGATGCTGCACACGCAGCGGATCACGCTGACCCGAACCGCGGCCGACGACCCGGACGGCGAGCGGCTGATCCTCGACTTCGGCGGAACCTCGCCCCAGGCGAAGGGCCCGATCAACCACTGCGGTGACTACGCCGACGGGGTGTTCCTGAAGAAGTGGCTGGCCCCGATCCTGCGCAACCTCGCCGACACCCCCGAGCGGATGGCCGAGCTCGACGTCAACGAAGGCATCGTGCCGCTGATCGAGATGCGGTTCCCGCCGCCCGGCACGCTGCTGACGCCGGTCTTCCCGGCGCCGACCAACGCCCGCACCTTCGTCATCCTGCGGCTGCTCGGCGTGCTCGCCGGGGTGGTCGCCAAGGCCGTCGACGGCCGGATGCCCGCCGACCAGGAGACGATCCGCTACACCGGGGTCTACGGCGACGACCTCGACGGCCGCCCCTACCTCATGCGCGAGGTGCTCGGTGGCGGCTCCGGCGGGCGCTACTACGCGGACGGCGAGGACACCATCCACGTCGTACCCGACTCGAGGAACCTGCCGAGCGAGTTCACCGAGGCCCGCTTCCCGTTCCGCGTCGAGACCCTCGGCCTGGCGACGGACTCCGGTGGCGCCGGTCAGTTCCGTGGCGGACTCGGCTACGAGAAGCACATCCGGATGCTCAAGGACGCCCACTTCATGTCGATCGCGGACCGGTCGATCCTGGCCTGCTGGGGGGTCAAGGGCGGGCTCGCGGGTCAGCCGTTCTCCGTCGTGATCGACCCGGGCGGGCCCAACGAGCGCCAGGTCGAAGCGTTGGCCGACGCCGACGTGGTCAAGGCCGGCGAGGTGATCCGGATCCGCACGACAGGTGGCGGCGGCTGGGGGAACCCGTTGGCCCGCGACCCGGAGCTCGTCGTACGCGACGTCATCTGGCGCAAGGTGTCGCCCGAGGCCGCGTTCGCCGACTACGGCGTCGTGCTGACGGGTTGGTTCGCCGAGGACAACGTCGGGTACGACGCGGCCGCAACGGCTGCGGAGCGAGCCGCCCGACCCGCGGCCAGTGAAGCGTTCTTCGACCGCGGTCCGGGCTACGCCCAGCTCGCCGGTGGCGTCCCGTCTGCCGCCGTCGACTGGATGTGACCGGCAGCGGGTCGCCGTCCTCGGCGGCACCGGAAAGACCGGCCGCGCCGTTGCGCTCGCGCTGTCCGGCGCGGGTGTCGACCCCGTGGCCTTGGGCCGAGCGGCCTGGTCGGACCTCGGCGGCGTCGCTTGCCGGCTGCTCCGCGGTCTACGTCATCGCTCCGAACCTGCACCCTGACGAGCCCGACTACGTTGCGGACGCATTGACCGCCGCCAGGTCAGCCGGCGTGACCCGAGTCGTCTACCACTCCGTCACCGCGCCCTACGCGCCGTCGATGCCGCACCACCTCGGCAAGGCGAAGGCCGAGGACGTCGTCCGGCGTTCGAATCTGACCTGGACGATCCTCCAACCGTGCGCCTACGTGCAGAACTTCCCTCCGATGCTGACCGCCCAGGACGTGCTGGAGGTCCCGTACGACGTGACGCAGAGGTTCGGGCTGATCGACCTGGCGGACGTGGGCGAGGCGGCGGCGACCGTGCTGCTCGACGACGCGCACGCCGGGGCGACGTACGAGCTCGGCGGGCCCGCGCTCGTCTCGCCGACCGACGTGGCCGACGCCGCCTCGGCCGTGCTCGGACGCACGGTGCGGGCGGTCCGCGTGAATGCCCCGGAGGGGACACACCCGTGGCTGCGGGCGATGTTCGACTACTACGACGCCCACGGACTGCCGGCGGGACCGCTCCCGGTGACCGCTCTGCTCGGGCGCCCGCCGAGGACGCTCGAGGAGACGCTCCGGCGCGAGCTCCGCTGACGAGAGCGACGCGTTGACGGCTGGGTCGATCGAACTGATGATCGGGTCATGGAGAGCAGCGCCGCGACCGTCGAGGAGTACCTCGCCGCCTTGCCGGACGATCGGCGCCACGCAGTCAGCACCGTTCGCGACGTGATCAACCAGCACCTGCCCGACGGGTACGCCGAGCAGATGGACTGGGGAATGATCAGCTGGGTCGTGCCGCTGTCGGACTATCCCGACACCTACAACAAGAAGCCGCTGTGCTTCGCGGCGTCTCGCCTCCCAGAAGAACCATCTCGCCGTCTACCTGATGGGGCTGTACCAGGACGGGCCCGAGGAGTCCTGGTTCCGGAAGCAGTACGCCGACCGCGGACTCAAGCTCGACATGGGCAAGTCCTGCGTGCGATTCCGCAAGCTCGAGGAGCTGCCGCTCGACGTGCTCGGTGAGGTGATCGCGATGATCCCGGTCGGCGAGTTCATCGCGCGTTACGAGGACTCGCGGCGTCGCTGATACTGGACACATGACTCGTCCGCTCACCCTGATCACTGGCGGCACCCGCGGGATCGGAGCCGCCACCGCGCTGCGGCTGGCGTCGGCCGGCCACGACGTCGTGCTCGGCTATGCCAGCGATGCCGAGGCGGCGGACGAGACCCGCCGCGCCGTCGAGGCGAAAGGGGCAGCCTGTCGGACGGTTTGCGCCGATGTCACGGACCCGGACGCGGTGGATCTGCTGTTCGCCCAGGCGGCCGAGATGGGGCGACTGACCGGCGTGGTCAACAACGCCGGCGCCACGTTGCACGTCGGACCCCTGGCCGAGACACCGGCTGACATCGTCCGGCAGACCGTCGACCTCAACCTGACCAGCGCCCTGCTCGTCGCGCGAGCCGCGGTCCGGGCCCTCGGCACGACGTACGGCGGTGGGGGCGGCGTGCTGGTGAACGTCAGCTCCGGGGCGGCCACCCTGGGCTCACCGGGGGAGTACGTGCAGTACGCGGCGGCAAAGGCGGGTGTCGACGCGATGACCATCGGACTGGCCCAGGAAGCCGCGCCGGAGGGCATCCGCGTGGTCGGCGTCGCGCCCGGCCTGGTCCGCACCCGGATCCATGCGGACGCAGGTGACGCCGGACGTCTGGAGCGGGTCGCGTCGAAGGTCCCGCTGGGTCGTCCAGCGGAGCCGGAGGAGATCGCGGAGGCGATCGCCTGGCTGCTGAGCGACGCCGCGTCGTACGTCACGGGTACGACGCTGCGGGTGGCCGGCGGTCGTTGAACTTGTCACCGTCCCCGGAACAGAGAATGCTCTCCCGGGAGCGGCCGGGCATCGGGCCCCGGTCCAAGCTGTGACGGGAGACGGCCATGACCCCACCACCGGAGCTGCACAAGGGTCTCAAGCAGCGGCACCTGACCATGATCGCGATCGGCGGAGTGATCGGCGCCGGGCTGTTCGTCGGGTCGGGCGTCGTCCTCCAGACGACCGGGCCCGGCGCCTTCCTGACCTACGCCATCACCGGTGTGCTGATCATCATGGTGATGCGGATGCTGGGCGAGATGGCCACTGCCAATCCCAGCACCGGGTCGTTCTCCGACTACGCGCGCGCGGCCATGGGCAACTGGGCGGGCTTCTCGGTCGCGTGGCTGTACTGGTACTTCTGGGTCGTCGTCGTCGGCTTCGAGGCCGTCGCCGGCGCCGGGGTCCTGCAGTTCTGGCTCCCGGACGTGCCGCTGTGGCTGATGGCCCTCGTGCTGATGATGCTGATGACCGGCACCAATCTGCTCTCGGTGGGGTCCTACGGCGAGTTCGAGTACTGGTTCGCCGGGATCAAGGTCGCCGCCATCATGGTCTTCCTGCTGATGGGCAGCCTCTATGTCTTCGGCATCATCAGCGGCGACGGGACGCACTTCGGGAACCTGACCGACCACGGCGGCTTCCTGCCCGAGGGCGGATCGGCGATCTTCTCGTCCGTGGTGATCGTCGTCTTCTCGATGGTCGGCGCCGAGATCGCGACGGTCGCCGCAGCCGAGTCGCACGACCCGGAACGGGCCATCGCCAGGGCGACGAACTCGGTCGTGATCCGGGTCGGCACGTTCTACGTCGGATCCCTGTTCCTGCTCGCGTGCATGATCCCGTGGAACAGCGACAAGCTCGATGCGTCGCCGTACGTCACGGCGTTCGAGATCATCGGGATCCCCGGCGCCGACGACCTCATGAACGCGGTCGTGCTCACCGCCGTGCTGTCGTGCCTGAACTCCGGGCTCTACACCGCGAGCCGGATGCTGTTCGTGCTGGCCGCCCGTCGGGAGGCACCGGCGTCCCTGCTCACGGTCAACGGCAGGGGCGTCCCGGTACAGGCGATCCTGTCCTCGTCGGTGATCGGCTTCCTGTGCGTGATCGCCGCCTACATCTCTCCGGACACGGTGTTCAAGTTCCTGCTGAACTCGTCGGGAGCGATCATCCTGTTCGTCTACCTGCTGATCTGCATCTCGCAGTTCGTGCTGCGCCGCCGTACGCCGGACGAGGCGCTGAAGGTCCGGATGTGGGGCTTCCCGGTGCTGACCCTCCTGACGATCGCGGGGATCCTGGCGATCCTGGTGCAGATGGGAGTCAAGAGCGAGACTCGCTCGCAGCTTCTGCTCAGCCTGCTGGCCTGGGGCATCATCCTGGCTGCGTTCCTGCTCAACTGGCTCGGCCGCAGGGACGAAGCCGACAACCCTGTCGAAGGCCTGGAGGGCGTCGAGAAGGTGCTGCTGCTCGCCAACGAGACCATGACCGAGGATGCGTTGGTGCGCGAGCTGGAGGACGTGCACGCCGCGACCGGCGCCCGGATCCACGTGACGGTGCCCAGCAACCCGGTGGACACCGGGCAGGCCGAGGTCGAGGGTGCGGCGTTCGTCTGGGAGGCGACTCGACGTGCAGCGCAGGAGCGCCTGGACTCGATGCTCGCGGCGCTGGAGGCCCGGGGTATCGAGGCGACCGGAGCGCTCGGGGACTATCGACCGCTGGTGTCGCTGCGGAACTCGGTTGCCGAGTTCCAGCCGGATCTGGTGATCATCTCCACGCATGCTCGCGAGCACTCCTCATGGCTGCGCAAGGACATCGTCAGTGCCGCCCGTGAAGAGCTGTCCGTGCCCGTGCGGCACGTGATCCCGGCCGAGGCCGACTCGATCGCCTGACCTGCGTTCCAACACTTGCCTGCGAAAGGGCGGTTCTTTGGTTGATGTTGCCCGTGCTGGCGTGCCGTGCCGGTCACTAGTTTCGAAGCCATGAGGGTCCTGCTCGCGCTCGGTGGGAACGCGATGACGAACGCCGACGGGCGCGCGCGGGTCGAGGACCAGATCGCGGCCGCTCGGGTGGCGATGCAGTCCGTGGCGGACCTGGTCGCCCAGGACGTCGACGTGGTGATCACGCACGGCAACGGCCCCCAGGTCGGCAACCTGCTGGTGAAGAACGAGCTCGCCGCGGCCGTCGTACCCCCTGTTCCGCTGGACTGGTGCGGCGCGCAGACGCAGGCGACCTTGGGGTTCGTGCTGATGGACGCCCTGGACGCCGCCCTGGCGGAGCGGGCGGTCGACCGACGCAGTGCCGCGGTCGTGACGCGTGCGCTCGTGGACGCGAACGACGCCGGCTTCACCACGCCCACCAAACCGATCGGCCGCTACCTCCCCGCGGACGAGGCGGCGCTGCTGGTCGAGCACGGCGAGACCTGGGAGGACCGGGGCGAGAAGGGCTGGCGCCGCGTCGTCGCGTCCCCGGAACCGCTGGAGATCATCGATGCGCCGGCCGTCTCCACGCTGATCGAGGCCGGTTTCGTCGTCGTCGCCAACGGGGGTGGCGGCATCCCGGTCGTCCGCACCGACGACGGCTCACTCGGCGGGGTCGAGGCCGTGATCGACAAGGATCTCGGGGCGGCGGTGCTGGCCCGCACCGTCGGGGTCGACGTGCTCGTCATCGCGACCGACGTACCCAACGCGGTCCTCCGGTTCGGCACCCCCGAGGCGGAGTCCGTCGGCCGCGTCAGCGTCTCGCAGCTGCGGGCGTACGCCGCCGAGGGCCACTTCGCCAGCGGCTCCATGGGCCCCAAGGTCGATGCCGTCTGCCGCTTCGTCGAGAACGGCGGTCAGCGCGCCGTCATCACCAACCTGGACACCATCGTCGACGCGGTGCTCGGAAGACAGCGCCGGCACCGTCGTCGTACCCGACTAGCCATCTCCATGGTCGAGCCTGACGCGACCACAACCGAAAGGAACCCCATGCCCGCCGCCATCGAAGTACGCAAGGTCCCGATCCACTCCGTCGCGGACGCCTCCGAGCTCGCCAAGCTGATCGACGACGGCGTCATGGCAGCCGACCGGGTGATCGCGATCATCGGCAAGACCGAAGGCAACGGTGGCGTCAACGACTACACCCGGATCATCGCGGACCGGGCGTTCCGCGAGGTGCTGGTCGCCAAGGGCGCACCCGGCGACCAGGTCAAGCAGGTTCCGATCGTCTGGTCGGGCGGGACCGACGGCGTGATCAGCCCGCACGCCACGATCTTCGCCACCACCGATGCCGAGCCCATCGACGAGCCGCGGCTGACCGTCGGCTTCGCGATGAGCGAGCAGCTGCTGCCCGAGGAGATCGGCCGCACGCCGATGATCACCAAGGTCGCCGACGCCGTGAAGGTCGCGATGGAGCGGGCCGGCATCACCGACCCCGCAGACGTGCACTACGTGCAGACCAAGACCCCGCTGCTGACGATCCACACCATCCGCGACGCCAAGTCGCGCGGCAAGGAGGTGTGGACCGAGCACACCCACGAGTCGATGGACCTGTCCAACGGGGTCACCGCGCTCGGGATCGCGGTCGCCCTCGGCGAGATCGAGATGCCGACCGACGCCGACGTGATGCACTCGCGTGAGCTGTTCTCGTCGGTGGCGTCCTGCTCGTCCGGTGTCGAGCTGGACCAGGCCCAGGTGGTCGTGGTCGGCAACGCGCCCGGAGTGGGTGGCCGCTACCGGATCGGCCACTCGGTGATGAAGGACGCCCTCGACGCCGACGGGATCTGGGAGGCGATCCGCTCCGCCGGGCTGGACCTGCCGGAGCGCCCGCGCACCGCCGACCTCGACGGCCGGCTCGTGAACGTCTTCCTGAAGTGCGAGGCCTCCCAGGACGGCACGGTCCGCGGCCGCCGCAATGCCATGCTCGACGACTCCGACGTGCACTGGCACCGCCAGATCAAGGCCGCCGTCGGTGGCGTCACCGCTGCGGTCACCGGCGATCCCGCCGTGTTCGTCTCCGTCTCGGCCGCCCACCAGGGCCCCGAGGGCGGCGGCCCCGTCGCCGCCATCGTCGACCTCGGCTGAGGTCTATCTGGATAGTCCGAGACGAAATGGTCCCTCCGCACCGGCGTGTCGGGGCCATTTCCTCTCGGACTATCGCGGCAACTCCGATCAAGTCGGCCCGCATGCGGGATCGATAAGGTCGTGGACATGTACGAGACCGAATCCGAGGTCGAGGCACTCCAGGACCTGCTCGACGTCTCGCACGGCAGCGCGACCGAACACCTGCGCGGGATCATCCAAGACGAGAGAGTCCTGTCCGCGCGCGACATCGTGGCGTTGCTGACCGGCATGAAGGTCCTCAGCGTCGCCACGGTCACCGCCGGCGGAGAGCCACGGATCAGCGCGGTGGATGGGCATTTCCTGCATGCGACCTGGTCGTTCAGCACCTCCGGCACCGCCGCCAAGGCCCGACATCTCCGGGCCCGCCCCAGCGTCAGCGTCGCGCACATCGACAACGAGGACCTGGCCGTCTTCAGCCACGGCCGGGTCGAGGAGCTAGCCGAGGGTGATCCGGACTACGACGAGACGATCGCCCACTGGACGCGGCACTACGGCAGCTCGCCCATGGAATGGGGAGAGGACATCCGGCTGTACCGCTACCTGCCGCACTGGATGGTCGGCTACGCGTTCAACCGCGACGAGCTGATGGCGGCGCGCGGTCTGGGGTGAGGGATAGTCCGAGATGAAATGGCTCCTCCTACCGGCGTGTCGAGCAGCCATTTCCTCTCGGACTATCCCTACGAGCCATGAACTCGGCCGCGGACGGCCCAGGCTCGGGCCGTGAGGGGGATGGAGCCGTCGTCTGCAATGGGCAGGCGTTCGCGGAGGGCCTCGCGAAGGGTGGCGAGGCGGGGTTCGTCGAGTGACTGGGCATAGAACGGCGCCGGTCCCTGGCCGCCCAGGAACGGTGTCCAGTAGTCGTCGAACGACGAAAACACGGTCGGTACGACGATCGCCCGGGACTCGACCGCATCCAGACCTGAGTCCGTGAACCAGGACTCGAGCACCTCCGGGCGGCAGAACGAGTACAGGTTCCCCTCGTAGCGCTCCTGGGCGGCTGGATCGAGCGCTGTGGCGACGTCCCAGAAGTGCCGCATCATCCACATCTCGCCGGGGTAGTCCCAGACGTAGGCCGCAACGACGCCGCCGTCGCGTGCGGCCCGTCGCATCTCCAGGACGGCCCGCAGGGGCTCCGGCACGAAGTTCAGGACCAGTCCGGACACGACGGCGTCGAACGTCTCGTCGGGAACGTCCAGCGCGACGGCGTCGCTGACGGCGAACTCGGCCAGGTCATCCGCGACATGCTCGCGCGCGTGCTCGACGTACGCACTGGATGAGTCCACACCGAGCAGGCGCGACGGAGAAGTCGACCGAAGGACGGTTTCACTCAGCGCTCCCGTGCCGCAGCCGACATCGAGCCAGGCAAGCCCGGCCGGCAGATCGAGCCAGGCCACGAACTCGGCGGCCACCAGCCGGCTCCAGCGGCCGACGTAGGGCTCGTACTTCTCACCTGCCGACCACTGCGTCACAGCCGCCATGCTGCCACGACTACCTCACTGGGGTCTGCTGGTAGAGCACTCCGCGCCAACCCTCGGGCCGGCGCAGGTAGACCGTCGACACGAGCACGGTCCCGCTCGGGTAGCCGGCCCGATAGGTGACCAGGCCGCAGTCCTCGCTGAGGACCACCGCACGCACGTCGTCGATGCTCTCGGCGCGCAACTGCGGCTGCGCCGCACCCATGGCCTGCACGATCGCGTCTCGGTCCAGGATCCCGACCGGCAGGACCGCGAGGGCCTGCGGATCGAGGTAGTCGGCATAGAACGCCCCGTCAGACCTCTTCGTGGCTGCGAGGGCGGCGTCCTTGAGCGCGAGCAGTTCGGCACGGATCTCGTCTTCGTCCATTCAGCGATCGTGGCGTCGAACCGGGCTTGGGTTCAAGGACTATTCGTCGAGCCACTTGCGGATCGAGTCGTTGTGCTGGCCGAGGGTGGGCGGCGCGACGTGGGTCGACCGGCCGCCCGAGTAGGGGTTGTCGTCGAAGCGGATGGGTGACCCGGGGAGCTTCAGGTTGCCCTGGGTCGCGTGCGCGACGTCGAGCAGCAGGCCCTGCGAGAGGGTCTGGTCCCAGCCGTAGACGTCGTCGAGGTTCCGGACCTTGCCGGACGGGACTCCCGCGGAGGCGAGGATCGACAGCCAGTGCTCGGCGGACTCGGACGCGAACACCCCTTCCATCAGGGAGATCAGCTCGTCGCGGTGGGCGACCCGGTCGGTGTTGGCGGCAAACCGGGGGTCGGCGGGGTCGAGGCCGAGCGCCGTACACAGGGCGCGCCAGAGGCCGTCGGAGCCACACGCGATCTGGATCGGCGCCGTACCCGTCGCGAACATGCCGTACGGCGCGATCGCGGGGTGATGGTCGCCGGCAAGTCCGGGTACCTCTCCCGCGACCGTCCAGCGGGTCCCCTGGAAGGCGTGCACGCCGACCATCCCGGCCAGCAGCGACGTGCGCACCACCCGGCCGAGACCGGTGGTGGCCCGCTCGTGCAGAGCCGCGAGGACGCCGAACGCCCCGTTCATGCCCGCCAGCAGGTCGGCGATCGGCACGCCGACCTTGGTCGGAAGCTCGGTCCCGGTGATCGACATCAGGCCACCCTCGCCCTGGGCGATCTGGTCGTAGCCCGCGCGCTTCGCCTCCGGCCCGTCGTGACCGAACCCGGTGATCGACAGGACGACGAGCCGGGGGTTCAACGAGTGCAGCCGCGAGATCGGGAAGCCGAGCCGGTCCAGGACGCCGACCCGGAAGTTCTCCATCAACACGTCCGCGCGCGCGACCAGCCGAGCCAGCACGTCCTGGTCGGCCGGGTCCTTGAGGTCCAGGACCAGCGACTCCTTGTTCCGGTTCGCCGACAGGAAGTACGTCGACTCGCGCTCGGCGTCGTCGCCGATGAACGGTGGCCCCCAACCGCGGGTGTCGTCACCACCGGGCGACTCGATCTTGATCACCCGGGCGCCCAGGTCGCCGAGCATCATCGCGGCGTGCGGACCGGCGAGCGCGCGGGTCAGGTCGAGGACGAGCAGGTCGGACAGCGGGCCTTCGGTCATGACGAGCAACCTAGTACCGCGACGGCCGACGTGGGTCCTGGAGTTGTCGGTGATGGATGGTTGGCTGGACACATGACGACGACGCCGACGTACCGCCTGGTGCGCCGCGACGTCGCCGTCACGCCGCCGACCCTCGACGAGCACCAGCAACGCGTCGTCGACCACGAGGGCGGGCCGCTGCTCGTGCTGGCCGGGCCCGGCACCGGCAAGACCACGACCCTGGTCGAGGCGATCGCCGACCGGATCGAGGACCGGGGTGCCAACCCCGACCAGGTGCTCGCGCTGACGTTCTCCCGCAAGGCCGCCGAGCAGCTGCGCGACCGGGTCACCGCCCGGCTGGGCCGCACGATGGCGACCACGCTGAGCTCGACGTTCCACTCGTTCGCCTACGGGCTGGTCCGCGCGCTACACGCCCGCCGAGCTCTACGCCGCGCCGCTGCGGCTGCTGTCCGCCCCGAGCAGGACGTGGTGCTCCACGAGCTGCTGACGCGACAGCCCCGAGTCGGTGCGCTGGCCCGACGCGCTGCGGCGCGGCGGTCGGCACCCGCGGCTTCGCGCGCGAGGTGCACGCCGTGCTGGCGCGGGCCCGCGAGACGCGGCCTCGACCCCGACGACCTGGTGGGGCTCGGCCGCAGGCGAGGGCATGCCGGAGTATCGAGTCGCGCGGGGCTGTTCCTGCAGCAGTACCTCGACGTCCTCGGCGACCAGAGCGCCATCGACTACCCCGACCTGATCGCGCGTGCGGTGATCGAGGCCGAGACCCACCGCGACGAGCTGCGGGCGCGGTTCACCCACGTCTTCGTCGACGAGTACCAGGACACCGACCCGAGCCAGGTCGCGCTGCTCCGGGCGATCGCCGGCGACGGCCGCAACCTCGTCGTGGTCGGCGACCCCGACCAGTCGATCTACGGCTTCCGCGGCGCCGACGTCCGCGGCATCCTCGACTTCCCGCGCGACTTCCCGCGCGCCGACGGCGCCGCGCGCCGGTGCATCGCGCTCGGCACGACCCGCCGGTTCGGCTCCCGGCTGCTCCGGGCGTCGCGCTCGATCGCCGCCTCCATCGGCGTGACCGGGCTCGATCCCGCAGGAGCAGTACGCCGCGTTCCGCACCCCGAGCCGGCCGACAACGAGTTCGGGCCGGGCTCGGTCGACGTGCTCACCTTCGACACCGCGCGCGCCGAGACCGAGCACGTCGCCGACCTGCTGCGCCGCGCCCACCTCGAGGACGGCATCGGCTGGTCCGAGATGGCGGTGCTGGTCCGCTCCGGCCGGGCCTCGATTCCCGGCCTGCGCCGGTCGCTGGCCGCGGCCGGCGTGCCGGTCGAGGTCGCCAGCGACGACACCCCGCTGGTGCGCGAGCCCGCCGTGCTGCCGCTGCTCGGCTGCGCTCGCGCGTCGTGGTCGACGCGTGACATCGACGACCCGGCCGACGACGGCTACGTCGGCGCCGACCGTGCCGAGGCGCTGCTGACCTCGCCGCTCGGCGGCCTCGACGCCACCGACGTACGCGTCCCTGGCACGCGGGCCCTGCGCGCCCGGCGAGTCGGCGGCAGCGCCCGCCCGCGACCTGGTCCGCGAGCGCGGTGCTCGAGCCCGGCGTCCTCGACGGGCTCGACGGGCGAGCCCGGCCGTCGCGCCCGCCGGCTCGCCGCGCTGCTCGTCCAGGCGCCGGGCCGCGCTCGCCGACGGCGGCACCGTCGAGGAGGTGCTCTGGGTGCTCTGGGACGGCACCGACTGGGGGCGCCGGCTCCGCGGTGCGACCCAGGCCGGGGGGCAGGCCGCCCGGCTGGCCCACCGCGACCTCGACGCCATCTGCGCGCTGTTCGAGGCGGCCGCCCGGGCCGAGGAGCAGCAAGGGCCACACCAGCGTGCGCGAGCTTCCTGGCCACCCTGCGCGCCCAGGAGATCCCCGCCGACACCCTGGCCGACCGGGGCGTCCGCGGCGAAGCCGTCCGCCTGCTGACCGCCCACCGGTCCAAGGGCCTGGAGTGGCGGCTCGTCGTCGTCGCCCACGTCCAGGAGGGCGCCTGGCCCGACCTGCGGCGCCGCGACTCGCTGCTGCAGGCCGACCGGATCGGCCTCGACGGGCTGCTGCCGCCGCTCACCACGCGCGCGCGATGCTCGCCGAGGAGCGCCGGCTGTTCTACGTCGCCTGCACCCGGGCCCGGCAGCGGCTGGTCGTCACCGCGGTGCAGTCGCCCGACGACGACGGCGAGCAGCCCTCGCGCTTCGTCGCACGAGCTCGGCGCGCAACGGCCGTGCACCGGCATCGGCCGGCCCCGCCGGCCGCTGTCGCTGGCCGGCCTGGTGGCCGAGCTGCGCCGCACCGCTCGCCGACCCCGACCAGCCCGAGCCGCTGCGCGCGCCGCCGCCCGCCGGCTCGCGCGTGCTGGCCGACGACCGAGGTGCACGGCCGCGCCGGTCGCGTCCAGCCGCCGACCCGGCCGACCTGGTGGGGGCTGCGCGCGCCGAGCCGCGTCCGACCGGCCGGTGCGGCCCGACGAGCGAGCCGCTCACGCTCTCCGCCAGCGCCCTCGAAGGCCTGCTCACCTGCCCGGCCCAGTGGTTCCTCCAGCGCGAGGCCGGCGGCGAGGTGGTGAGCTCCACCAGCCAGGGCTTCGGCAACGGTGGTGCACGCGATCGCCGACCGGATCGCCCGCGGCGAGCTGTCGCGACTCGGTCGAGCCGACCTGATGCCGCTCGTCGACGAGGTCTGGGGCCGGATGGAGTTCCGCACCCCGTGGTCCCGCGCGCGCGAGCGCGAGGCGGTCGGCCGCGCGCTGGCCCGGTTCGTCGCCTGGCACGAGCGCCCCGGCGCCCGCACGGTGCTCGCCACCGAGCCGCGGGTCCGCGCCGAGGTGGCGCTGCCCGACGGCCAGGTGGTCCGGCTCGCACGGCTACGCCGACCGGCTCGAGCTCGACGAGGACGGCCGGGTGGTGGTCGTCGACCTCAAGACCGGCAAGTACCCACCCACCGGTCCCGAGGTCGAGCGAGCACGCCCAGCTCGGGCTCTACCAGCTCGCCGTCGACCACGGCGCCGCCGACGAGCTGGCCGGGCCGGCCGGTGACGTCCGGCGGGGCCGAGCTGGTGCAGCTGCGGATCGGCGACGGCCTGCCCAAGGTGCAGGCCCAGGAGCCGCAGGAGCCGGGCGACGGCGCCCGCGCTGGTCGAGAGCCAGCTGATGCAGGCGGCCGCGCGCGTCGCGCGCCGAGGAGTTCGTGGCCCGGCCCGGCGCCGCACTGCGACCGCTGCGCCGTTCACCGCCATCTGCCCCGACAAGGCCGCCGGGACGGTGCTGTCATGACCCCGGTCGACATCCATCGACGCCCCGAGCAGCTCGCGCGAGCTGATGCGGCGCGGACTTCGACCTTCAGCCCCCAGCAGTTCGCCGCGATCACCGCGCCGCTCGAGCCGGCCGTCGTCATCGCCGGCGCCGGCTCCGGCAAGACCACGGTGATGGCGGCCCGCGTGGTCTGGCTGGTCGCCACCGGCCAGGTGCGCGCCGGGCGAGATCCTCGGCCTGACCTTCACCACCAAGGCGACCGCCGAGCTCGCCAGCCGGGTCCGCGAGCGCCTGCGTCGAGGCCGGGCTGCTCCGCCCGGGGCGAGCGCCGTCGCCGCGGCCGGCGACGCACGAGGCGAGGAGGTCGAGGAGCCGACGGTCGCGACGTACCACTCCTACGCCGCCGGCGCTGCTCACCGAGCACGGCCTGCGGATCGGCCACGAGCCCGACACCCGGCTGATCGCCGACGCGTCGCCGCTACCAGCTCGCCGCCCGGGCGATCCAGCGCTACACGCGCGCCCGTCGAGCACCTCACCGACTCGCCGCGCGCACGTCGATCCAGTACCTCCTCGCCCTCGACGCCGAGATGAGCGAGCACCTGGTCGAGCCCCGACGACGGTCCGCGGCGTACGACGCCGCGCGAGCGGCCGCTGTTCGACGAAGGGATGGCCGCCGAGCCCCGCAAGACCTACCGCGAGGACAACGAGAAGGCGATCCTCGGCGATCGACCGGCGGGCCGAGCTGCTCGGCCTCGTCGAGGCCTACCGCGCGCTCAAGGCCGACCTCGGGCTGATGGACTTCTCCGACCAGATCGCGCTCGCCGCGCGGCTCGCCGAGCAGCGCCCCGAGGTCGGTGCGTCTGGAGCGCGGCGAAGTTCAAGGTCGTGCTGCTCGACGAGTACCAGGACACCTCGGTCGCCCAGGCCCTGATGCTGAGCCGGCTGTTCTCCGGGCCCGACGACGAGCACGGGCTCGGCCACCCGGTGACCGCGGTCGGCGACCCCAACCAGGCGATCTACGGCTGGCGCGGCGCCTCGGTCTCCAACATCCTCGAGTTCGCCGCGGACTTCCCGAGCTCGCGACGGCCGGCACGCCGACGTACCCGCTCACCGTCAACCGGCGCTCCGACGCGCGCATCCTCGCCACCGCCAACCACCTCGCCGCCGACCTCTACGCCGGCGCGGCCCGAGCTGCTGCCGCTCGAGCCGAAGCCGGGCGCCGACGCCGGCGAGGTCCGCGCCGCCGTGCACCAGACCTACGACGACGAGCTGGCCTGGCTGGCCGACCAGGTGCTCGCGACCCACGCCGCGCATGGACGAGCCGGCGCTGGCGCGAGATCGGCGTGCTCACCCGCGACAACTCCCACGCCGCCGACGTCTTCGACGCGCTGACGCGCCCGCGAGATCCCGGTCGAGATCGTCGGCCTCAAGGGCCTGCTGCGGCTGCCCGAGGTGGCCGAGGTGGTGGCGACCCTGACCCTGGTCCAGGACGTCACCGCCAACGCCGCGCTGCTCACGCTGCTGGCCGGCCCGCGCTGGGCGATCGGGCCGCGCGACCTGGCGCTGCTCGGCCGGCGCGCCCGCGAGCTGGCCGGCGGCCGGCCGCGGCGGCGCAGCGTTCGACGACGTCCAGGCGCAGCTCGCAGGCGGCCGTCGAGGGCGCCGACCCGACCGAGATGGCGTCGCTCGGCGACGCGCTCGACGACCCGGGCGACCTCGACTACTCGCCGGAGGCCCGCGAGCGCTTCGCGCTGCTGGCCGCCGAGCTGCGCCGGCTGCGTGCCGCCGTCGGCGAGCCGCTCCTCGACCTGGTCCGGCGGATCGTCGACACCACCGGCATCGACGTCGAGCTGGCCTCGTCGGTCAGCCCGGCGGCCGCGGCCCGCCGCGACAACCTCGACCTGTTCGTGCAGGCGGTCGCGGAGTTCCAGGCCGTCGACGGCGCGGTCACGCTGGCCGGCGCTGCTGGCCTGGCTGGAGGCGGAGGACGAGTTCGGCCAGGGCCTCGACGTGGCCACCCCGACCGAGGCCGACTCGGTCAAGCTGCTCACCGTCCACCGCGCCAAGGGCCTGGAGTGGGACGTCGTCTTCCTCGTCGGCGTCACCGAGCGCAAGTTCCCCACCAACCAGACCCGGTCGCAGCTGGCTCACCGTGCCGTCGGTGATGCCGACCGAGCTGCGCGGCGACGCCCGCGACCTGCCCCAGCTGGCCGGGCACACGCCCGAGGACATCAAGGCGCTCACGCCGTCGCGCCAAGGCCCACGAGGCGGTCGAGGAGCTCCGGCTCGGCTACGTCGCCTGGACCCGCGCCCGGCACCAGCTCGTCGTCTCGGCGTGGTGCTGGGCGCCCAGCCTCAAGAGCCGCTCGGCCCGTCGGCGTACCTCCCGCGACCCGCGAGGCGATGGCCGGCTGGGGCGCGGAGCCCGAGCGTGTGGCTGCGACGATGCCCGCCAAGGGCGACCGCCAGCCCCTACGCCGCGGCTCGGCCCGACCAGCCCTGGCCGATGTCGCACCACACCGCCGAGGTCGACGCGGCGGCTCGATGCCGCCGAGCCGTGGTGCGCGACGCGCTGGCGGCCGGACGCCGCACGACGACGACTCGACGACATGCTGCGACCTCGACCAGGTCCAGCAGTGGGACGACGAGCTCGACCCGGCTGCTCGACGAGGCCCAGCGGGACCGCCGCGCCGGCATCGAGGTGCCGCTGCCGTCGAGCCTGTCGCGCGACCTCGCTGGCCCGGCTGCGCGACGACCCCGACGCGTTCGCCCGCGACCTGGCCCGGCCGATGCCGCGCCGGCCGTCGCCGTCGGCCCGCTTCGGCACCCGGTTCCACGCCTGGGTGGAGGCCCGGTTCGGCCAGCAGCTGGGCTGCTCGACCCCGACGAGCTGCCCGGCCGCGGCGACACCGGGATCGACGACGACGCCGACCTGCGCCGAGCTGATCGCGCGGTTCGAGGCCGGGCCGTTCGCCGACCGCGTCGCCCGGTCGCGGTCGAGCCGCCGTTCGCGCTGGTGCTCGGCGGGCCAGGTGGTGCGCGGCCGGATCGACGCGGTCTACGCCGAGGACGACGACGGCTACCTGGTCGTCGACTGGAAGACCAACCGGCAGCGCGACCGCCGACCCGCTCCAG
Organism: uncultured Actinomycetota bacterium; assembly: GCA_963719255.1. GTDB lineage: Bacteria > Actinomycetota > Actinomycetes > Propionibacteriales > Nocardioidaceae > Nocardioides. Next base: position 63,486 of record CAVRBN010000064.1, read on the forward strand.
CTCGCGGTCTACCGGCTCGCCTGGGCCGAGCTGCACGACCTGGACCCCTGGAGCAGGTGCGGGCCGGCGTTCTACTACGTGCGCACGGGGACGCTCGTCGAGCCCGACGACCTGCCCGACCGCGCCGAGCTCCAGGAACTCGTCAGCGGGGCCTGACCGGCACAACGGTGCACGTGCACGATTGCGACGTCACGAACTGCCGCCAGGGCCGTTGCAACGGTGCAGGTGCACGATTTGGTCACCAGGAGTCAGGCGGTACCAGCCACAAGCAGGTGCGCGCTGGCGGCGCAGCTCGAGGGATCGTCCTCCATCGCGGCAAGCACTTGTAGAACGAGTCGGCGCTGGTCGGGATCGGAGAGCCGCCGCTCAATGTCAGGCGCCCACAGCAGCATCCCTTCCACCGGAAGCACGGGACCAGGCGTGAGGCCGGCTTCTGCTACTTCTTCCACGAGTTCCTGGGAAGAGTGGAAGTACGCGGTCGTGAAGCGTTCAGAAGCCCTGGTCGGGTTGCGGTGCTCGCCGCTGCGCAGGTCCTCGATCATCATCGACGCGAAGCTGGAGCTGTCCACGAACCCCCGAAAGAACCCGTCGAACGTGCTGGCGTACCGAGAGATGGCAGCCGCGAGAACCACCCCGCCAGGTCTGCAGACCCGACGTGCCTCGGCCAGGGCGCGGACCCGGTCGGCACGCTCGACCAGATGATACAGCGGCCCCAGCAACAGCACGGTGTCCCAGGAGTTGTCCGCCTCGGGTAGGTGGCGGGCGTCCCCCACGACCGCCGTGAATCCGCCAACGGCACGGGCCTGTTCGACGTGCAGCGAAACGGGGTCGATCAGGTGAACCACATGGCCGAGCCCCGCCAACCACGATGCGTAGACGCCGGCACCACCACCGACGTCCAGAATCCGAGCAGGCGCCGGGGGCAAGTAGCGCTCGAGCAACACCTGGGTCCGCACCAACTCCAACGACGGCTCGTCGGTGAGGCGACCCTGCTCCTCGCCGCGGTCGTAGTACGCGAGAACCTCAGGATCCAACTCCATCGGGTGACGCTAGCGCGTACCGAGCGCGGCCGTCAGGGCGATGTCGACCATCGCGCCGAAGGTCTGCTCGCGTTCCTGGCTGGTCGTCTCCTCACCGGTGACGATGTGGTCGGAGACCGTGCAGATGGCGAGGGCTCGCCGGCCGTGTTTCGCGGCCAGGGTGTAGAGCGCGCTCGCCTCCATCTCGACCCCCAGCACGCCGTACTCCACCATCCGGGCGAGCAGCTCGGGGCGGGCACTGTAGAACGAGTCGCTTCGAGAAGATCAGGCCAATGTGTACGTCGTCCCGGTCCGCGGCTGCATCGGCTGCGGCCCGGAGCAGCCCGAAGTCGGCGACCGGCGCGTAGTCGAGGCCATCGAACCGGATCCGGTTCATCGAGGAGTCCGTGCAGGCGCCGGAGGCGATGACGATGTCGCGGATCTTCAGCTTCTCGGTCAGCGCACCGCACGACCCGACCCTGATGATCGACTGCACGTCGTACTCGTCGAACAGCTCGTTCACATAGATGGCCAGGGACGGCTGGCCCATCCCGGAACCCTGGACGGAGACGCGTTCACCGCGCCAGGTCCCGGTGTACCCGAGCATCCCGCGCACTTCGCTGTAGCACTTCGCGCCGTCGAGGAACGTCTCCGCGATCCACTTGGCGCGCAGCGGGTCTCCGGGCATCAGGACGTGCGGCGCGATGTCGCCCGGGGCGGCGCCGATGTGGGTGCTCATGGCCTGATCCTAGGGGCGTTCAAGAGGCGAGGTAGCGTGCGAGACGTGACCTACCCGCACATCACGATGACCCAGGGTGCACACGACCGGGCGGGGTTGAACCGCGCCGACCAGGAATGGCTGGACGCGACCTGGGCGGACCCGGCGACGCGGGCGCTGGTGCTCGCGAGGGGACGGCTGCGCCCGTCGAACGGACGGCCGGACTGGCTCCCGACGGCCGAAGCACCGTCTGGCCTGCGGGTGCTGCTGGGCGAGCGCGACGGCGTGTGGCATTTCGCGGTCCTCCTCGACGAGGTGCCCGAGCCAGCCGAGTTCTGGGTGGGGCTGCGGGCGGTCGTCCAGTGCCTTGCCGACGAGTCGCCGGGGGAGGCGCCGCTGATCTTCCACGCGTTCGGGGTGGCCGAGTGGCACCGGGTCACCAAGTTCTGTCCGCTCGACGGCGCGCCGTTGGAGGTTCGTGCGGCCGGCCACGAACTGGCCTGTACGTCGTGTGGCCGGTCCCAGTTCCCACGGACCGACCCAGCCGTGATCATGATCGTGGCCTCGGGTGAACCCGGCAGCGAGGACGAGCGGTGCCTGCTGGGCCGCAACGCGTCGTGGCCGCCGGGCCGCTACTCGACGCTGGCCGGCTTCGTCGAGCCCGGTGAGACCCTGGAGGACGCCGTACGCCGGGAGGTGTTCGAGGAGACCGGAGTCCGGGTCGGCGACGTCGACTACTTCGGGAACCAACCCTGGCCGCTTCCTGCCAGCCTGATGCTCGGGTTCCTGGCTCGGGCCACGTCGACCGAGGTCGAGGTCGACGGCGCCGAGATCGAGGACGCCCGCTGGTTCACGCGCGCCGAGATGAAGGATGGGGCAGAGACCGGCGAACTCGTGCTCCCGGGCGGCGTCTCGATCTCGCGGTCCCTGGTCGAGCACTGGTACGGCGGGCCGCTGCCGGGACAGTGGGGCTGACTGCTGCTCGTCATCGAGGGCCATCGGCTGCCTGGCCGTCGTTGAGTCGTGACTTAGCGAGTGCGGTTGAGTTCGGGGCTCTGCGGCGTACCACGTGGCGGCTGCGCTGGGCTCCCCGCGTTGGGAGCGCGTCACCGTCGCCTCGGCCGTCGCGGTTGCTTTGAGGCGTCCCGCCACGCTCGGTTGCGCGCTTCGCCGGCACTGCATGCCGCCCCGCCCCGCGCCGGTCGCCCTGCGCCGTCGCCCGCTGACGCTCCTTTGTGTGAAAGCGGGCCGGGTCGGCTCCGTCGCGCGCTTACGCGGCGAGCTTCGCCTTGATCTGTGCCATGGACGGGTTCGTCAGCGCGGAGCCGTCGTCAAAGACGAGGGTCGGCACCGTCTGGTTGCCGTTGTTGACCTGCTCGACGACGTGAGCCGCGTCCGGTTCCCGCTCGATGTCGACGATGTCGTAGGCGATGCCTTCCCGGTCCAGCTGGCCCTTCAGCCGGTGGCAATAGCCACACCACGGAGTGGTGTACATCTTGATCGCGCTGCTCATCGCGGGACTGTCTCCTCAGACGTCTAGGGTTGGCGCCGCGGGGATCCCGCGCACGACCGACACAACCAAGCAAGCCAGGAGTTTCTTCCCATGCACCCGCTGCTCGAGCCGCTCGACCCGGAGCAGCGTCTGGTCGCCGAGACCTTGCGCGGACCGGTGCGGGTTCTGGCGGGCGCCGGCACGGGCAAGACGCGAGCGATCACCCACCGGATCGCGTACGGCGTCGCCACGGGCGTCTACCAGCCGACCGAGGTGCTGGCTGTGACGTTCACCACCAAGGCGGCCGGCGAGATGCGCGAGCGGCTGCGTTCGCTGGGCGCCCCGGGCGTCCAGGCCCGCACGTTCCACTCGGCAGCGTTGCGACAGCTGCGGTTCTTCTGGCCGAAGGCGATGGGCGGCGAACTGCCGACGCTGACGGAGTCCAAGCTGGGCATGCTGGCCAACGCGACGAGTCGCCTGCGGGTCAAGGCCGACCGGGCGACCCTGCGCGACCTGGCGTCCGAGATCGAGTGGGCGAAGGTCAGCAACGTCTCGCCAGACCGCTACGCCGCGCTCGCTCCCGGCCGGGGCAGGTCGGTCAACGGGATCGACGAGGAGCTCGTGTCGCGGATCTTCGCGGGCTACGAGGACGTCAAGCGCAACCAGGGGCGGATGGACATGGAGGACGTCCTCCTTCTCGGCGCGGCCCTGCTCGCCGACGACGAACGAGTCGCCGCGCAAGTACGCCGGCAATACAAGTTCTTCACCGTGGACGAGTTCCAGGACGTCTCCCCGATCCAGTCGGCCCTGCTGGACCTGTGGCTGGGCGGCCGTGACGAGATCTGCGTCGTCGGTGACCCCGCCCAGACCATCTACAGCTTCGCGGGCGCCAGCCCGTCGTACCTTCGCGAGTTCACGACCCGCTTCCCGCACGCGCAGGCCATCGACCTCGTCCGCAACTACCGGTCCACGCCCGAAGTGGTCGGGGTCGCCAACCGGCTGCTTGCCGGGTCGCCGAGCCAGGGCGTCGAGCTGCGCGCCCAGGAGGCCTCTGGCTCCGAGGTCACCTACCGCGCCCACCCCGACGAGGTAGCCGAGTCCTCGGCCGTGGCCGATGACCTTGCGGCGCTCAAGCAGCAGGGCCTGCCCTGGCGCGAGATGGCGGTGCTGTTCCGGATCAACGCCCAGTCCGAGGCGTTCGAGGACGCCTTCTCGGCCGCGGGCGTGCCCTATGTCATCCGCGGCGCAGCCCGGTTCTTCGACCGGCCCGAGGTCCGCTCGGCAGTCACCCTGCTTCGCGGGACGGCGCGAGGCGGAGAGACCGCCGACGACCCGATCGAGGACGTGCGCGGCACGCTGGCCGGCCTCGGCTGGACCACGGAGGCCCCTGCGGGCCGCGGCGAGGCTCGCAACCGTTGGGAGTCCTGGCAGGCACTGGTCAGCCAGGCCGAGGAGTTCTTCGCCGCCACCGACGACGCCACCGACGACACGAGTGCCGGCGCCACCCTCGGCGACTTCGTCGACGACCTGGACCGACGGGCCGCAGAGCAGCATGCGCCGGTGGCCGAGGGCGTCACGCTCGCGACGCTGCACGCAGCCAAGGGACTCGAGTGGGACGCCGTGTTCCTGTGCGGCATCCAGGAAGGCTCGATGCCGATCACCTACGCCGGTTCCGCAGCCGAGGTGGAGGAGGAGCGGCGGCTGCTCTACGTCGGCATCACCCGGGCCAGGCGACATCTCAACGTCTCGTGGGCTGCGGCCCGCAACCCCGGCGGGCGGGCCAGCCGCAAGCCGTCGCGGTTCCTCGACGGGCTTCGGCCGGGAGACCTTCCCGAGTCCATGGCAGCGGGACCAAGGCGCCGGTCCGGCAAGGCAGCCGTGTGCAAGGTGTGCGGACACCAGCTCGCGACCCCGGCTCAGCGGAAGAAGGGGAGGTGCGCCGACTGCCCGGTCGACTACGACGAGGCGCTGTTCGAACGCCTACGCGAGTGGCGACTCGACCGGGCCGGCGAGGAGAAGGTGCCGGCGTACGTCGTCTTCACCGATGCCACGCTCGAGCTGATCGCCGAGGTCAAGCCGGACGACGAGCAGAAGCTGCTGCGGATCAGCGGCATCGGCAAGTCGAAGCTGGAGAAGTACGGCGCCGACGTGCTCGCGTTGGTCGCAGCCGGCTGAGACGAGATGTTCGAAGAAAATTTCGAGAAATACCCAGTAAATCGTTTGCCCATTACCGAACCCTGGGGGTACTTTCTTCGTACCCGAAAAAACCCACGCGCATCGCGACCCTGGCAAGGTCCAGCGCACGAAGATCCGAAGGAGGTGACCGCTGTGAGCACGAACCTGAACCCGATGACGACTGTGAACCAGTCGACGTTCCTCATGCCCATCTACGGCCGCGCCTTCGGCACGTCTGCGTGCGCCATCTGGGCCATCGACGTCCCGGTTCGCGACCGCCACGTGGCTGCTTCCGTCAAGGGAGCTTTCCCGGGGACCTCTGTCTGGAGACCACCTAACTGTTGAGACAACAGATTGGCTGCCCTCCAGGCCGCGGAACCCGAAACCCGGGATCCGCGGCCTCTGTGATTTCACAGAGCAGTTTGACCGAAACCTGCAACATCCAGCGATCAAGGTCAGAAGGAGGTGACATATGAACATCAGCGTTCTCGACCATCTCGGCGGGGTCAGCCTCGGCGGTCTGCACGACGCAGCGGAGGGAGTCGACGAGGAACTGTTGCCGTGTCGGATCAACGACCCGGAGCTGTTCTTCGCCGAACTGCCCAGCGACGTGGAGTACGCCAAGGCCCTGTGCCAGGACTGCCCGGTCCAGGCTCTCTGCCTGGCCAGTGCACTCGAGCGGCGTGAACCCTGGGGCGTCTGGGGCGGTGAGCTGTTCCTGCAAGGAGTGGTGATCCCCCGCAAGCGGCCTCGTGGTCGACCCCGCAAGAACCCTGTTGACGGCGGCGCAGCTGCCTGACCGCTTGGTCACTTCGACATCCATCACGAAAGACACCCATGAACATGAACACGAACTGGAGCAACGCAATGAATCTCATGCATGAAGATCTGGCCCGCGCGCAGATGTCCGAGCGCCTGGGAGAGGCGCACGAACTGCAGCGTGGCCACAACCTGGCCCGCGCCCGACGCTTGAGCCGCAAGGCCGAGCGGGCAGCTCAGCAGGCGCGTCTCGCATTGGCCCGCGCTCTGTAGGCATTCCTCTCCGTGGAGGATGTCGCACCCTGATCGCGGGTGTGCAGGTGAAGAGAAGGTCCGGTGTGGCGGAGTCATCCGCCACACCGGACCTTCTCGTTTTGTCGGGGCTATCGTTGCCCCGTGGTGACCTGTGACATGTGTGGACAGACCGCCGAGGAGGCTGACGTCGCGCTGCACTGGACCACTGCGGTGGAGAGGGGTCAGAAGCGGTTCTTCTGCGAACTGTGCTCGCGCAAGCACCTTCGGGCGATGGAGAGCAAGCTCGACAGCGAATGGTGGTAGCGCGGTGAGCCGGGTGGCTCAGCCGGCCGCCGTGGCGTCGGCCCAGGCACATCCACAGGACTGGTGACGCGACCATTCCGTCGTCTCGTTGCGCATTCCCGGGCCGAAGCGCAGCCCGGCCGACCAGGTCGTGGGCACCTCGTCGTCGACGAAGCTGACCAGATCCCGCACCGCCCAGCCAATCACCGCGGTGGCAACCGCTGGATCGACCGGTTCCGGAACCCCGTCAGCGCGGTGTACGGCGGCTCGCGCGTACTGCTCCACGATCAACGCTCGACGCGGGTCGGCGTCGCCGAGGTGGGCGTCGACGCAGCGCAGGCAGGCCGTGACTCCCGGCACCACGAACGGTCCGAGCCGAACGACGTTCTCGGCGAGCTGGACGAGCAGGTGGGGGGTGTCGGAGTGGGTCAGCGCGTCAGTCCGGGTGCGGTCGAACTCGCCGACGGCGATCACCAGGACGGCGTACGGCGAACCAGCGACGGGAACGCCACTGAGATCGAGGAGGCGCTCGGCCAGGTCACCGATCTCCGGCAATGGACCGGACACCTCGACGGCAACCGGACGGGTCGAACGGCGGGACAGGAGCTCGCGGCCGCCCAGACCGGCGTGGGCGTGAGCCGCAGCTACCGGACACCTCGACGGCAACCGGACGAGTCGAGCGGCGGGTCAGCAGCTCGCGGCCCCCCAGACCGGCGTGGGCGTACGCGGCAGCCACCGAGTGCGAGCCGAGGCGGCAGGCCGGCAGGTCGGCGAACAGGTCGTCGCCGTCGATGACGAGCCCGCGGGCGAGAAGGTCGGCCGACAGGCGGGCGACCGCGGGCGTGAGCCGGGGAGCGGCGCCCTCGGCCAGGGAGCTCAGCAGCTCGCGGGTCTCGGGCACGTCAGGAGTCACCACGGCCAACGCCGGGTCGAGTCCGATCTGCAGGTGCGCGTCGTCTCGGCGCGTCACGAGCACGCCCGGGGTGCAGCAACGGCCGATCGGGAAACCTTGCAGGACGCGCCATGCCAGCACCCTGCCATGATCTGCGGTCCCGCTGCGCGCGCGCTCTCCACAGGCCTCGCAGAGTTGCGGCGGCGCCGTACGACGTAGCGTCGCAGGGCGCCGCCGCGGCAGCTGTGTGGGGCGGTCTTACTGCTTGCCCAGGATCCGGTTCAGGTTGGTGCCGCAGACGGGGCAGACGGCCTTCGCCATCCGGGTGCCCTTGTCGTTGACCCGAACTTCGCCTTCGGCTTCGCGCTTTTCCTTGCACTTCACGCAGTAGAACTCGCCGCTCCAGGTCTCCGCCATGACGGCCTCCTTGCCTATTCTTGCTTGGTCGTCGCGACGGGGGGTTCGGGGAAGCCCGCCGGGGTCGGGGCAGCCTGAGCCACCTCTACCGCCTGAAACCCTACACACGCCGTCCCGCAGGCGTGGGAGGCGCACCGGAACTCCGGAATCGGCTCGGTAGTCTGCCGGCCATGCCGAATGACCAATTCACCCACCTCCGGCTGGACCGTCCGAGCGATGGCGTCGCCGTCCTGACCCTCGACAACCCAGATCAGCGCAACGTGATGTCGGAGGAGATGACGGCGTCGTGGGTGGCGGCCGTCGACCAGCTTGCTGGCGACACCTCGGTCCGGGTGGTCGTGGTGACCGGGGAAGGCAGCGCGTTCTGCGCCGGGGGCAACACCGGCTGGATCGCAGGCGATCCGGACGCCTCGGTCGACGAGCTGCGTACCCGGATGATCGCGTTCTACCGGGCCTGGCTCTCGATCCGGAAGCTCGAGGTGCCGACGATCGCGGCCGTCAACGGGCACGCCATCGGTGCCGGGTTGTGCCTCGCCCTGGCCTGTGACATCAGGTACGCCGTGGCCGGGGCCAAGCTCAGCGTGCCCTTCGTGAAGCTCGGCATGCACCCCGGGATGGCCGCGACGTACCTGTTGCCCGAGGTCGTCGGTCCCGCACACGCGCGCGACCTGCTGCTGACCGGCCGCACCGTCGAGGCCGACGAGGCTCTCCGGCTCGGGCTGGTGAGCCGCGTGTTCGAGCCCGAGGACTTCGCGGCCGGGATCCTGGACACGGCGCGGGGCATCGCTGCGACCGCCCCGATCGCGAGCCGCTACACCAAGCAGGCCCTGCTCGGCGGCGGACCCAGCAGCTTCGAGAGCAGCCTCCAGTTCGAGGCCCTGGCGCAACCCACCACGCTGGCTACTGCGGACCTCCAGGAAGGGATTCGCGCGGCCCGCGAGAAGCGGACTCCTGTCTTCCGGGGTTCTTGAACCCCGCCGGGTGGGCTGCTGCACGCTGACCGGCAACAATGGCAGTCCTGAGGCTGAGGAAGGAAGACAGTTGGCCGGATACGACGCGGGTCCCGTTGCCGCACTGCGACGGATCGGTTTCCTGCTCGAGCGCGGCCGCGAGGAGACGTTCAAGGTCAAGGCGTTCCGGCAAGCCGCGGCCGCCCTGCTGCCCCTGTCCGACGACGAGATCTCGGAGCGGACGGCGGCCGGCACCCTGACCGAGCTGCCAGGCATCGGAGCAAGCTCCGCCAAGGTGATCGACGCCGCCGTCAACGGAGTCATGCCCGAACGTCTGGCGCGCCTCGAGGCCGAGCACAAGGGTCCGCTCGTGCCAGGTGGCCGCGAGATCCGGGCCGCGCTGAAGGGTGACCTGCACTGCCATTCCGACTGGTCCGACGGTGGGTCCCCGATCGAGGAGATGGCCTTCACGGCGATCGAGCTCGGCCACGAGTATCTGGTGCTCACCGACCACTCGCCGCGGTTGACGGTGGCCCGAGGTCTCAGCGTCGAGCGACTGCGCCGCCAGCTCGAGGTCGTCGACGCCATCAACGCGCATCTCGATGGTTCGTTCCATCTGCTCAAGGGGATCGAAGTCGACATCCTCGACGACGGCAGCCTCGACCAGACCGACGAGATGCTCGGCCGGCTCGACCTGCGGGTCGCGAGCGTGCACTCGAAGCTGAAGATGGACAAGGAGGACATGACCCGGCGCATGGTTGCGGCGGTGGGACAACCGTTCACCAACGTGCTCGGCCACTGCACGGGCCGCCTGGTCACCGGCGGGCGGGGGACCCGGCCGCAGTCCAAGTTCGACGCGAAGGCCGTGTTCAAGGCCTGTCTGGCGAACGACGTGGCCGTCGAGATCAACTCCCGGCCCGAACGCCGGGACCCTCCGACCGCCCTGCTCGAGCTGGCGCGTGACATCGGCTGCCTGTTCTCCATCGACAGCGACTCCCACGCACCGGGTCAGCTCGACTTCCTCGATCACGGCTGCGAGCGGGCCGAGCAGGCCGGCATCGAGCCCGAGCGGATCGTCAATACCTGGCCGCGGGAGCGACTGCTCGCCTGGGCGAACAAGTAGCGTGCCAGTCATGGCCGAACCCAGGATCGAGGTACGCCGCTCGCGCCGGCGGCGTCGTACGGTCTCGGCCTACCGCGAGGGCGACACGATCGTGGTGATGATCCCCTCGACGATGAGCAAGGCCCAGGAGGCCGAGTGGGTCAAGGCGATGGTGGCCCGGCTGGAGAAGAAGGAACGCCGCAAGCTCCGGTCCGACGACGACCTGATGCGCAGAGCGGCCGAGCTCAGCGACCTCTACCTCGGAGGCCTGGCGAAGCCGGACTCGGCTCGGTGGGTGGAGAACCAGAAGTCGCGGTGGGGTTCGTGCACCCCCGGCGACAAGTCGATCCGGCTCTCCTCACGCCTGCAGAGCATGCCGGCGTGGGTGGTCGACTACGTGCTGGTGCACGAGCTGGCGCACCTGATCGAGTCCGGCCACGACGCGAAGTTCTGGGCCTGGGTGGACCAGTACCCGAAGGCCGAGCGCGCCAAGGGCTATCTGCTCGGCTATTCGGCGGCCACCAACATCGATCCGCCGCCGGGCGAGGTCGACTGACCCGTCGTTCGCTGTTCGGAGCGTTCGGGCTTGATCTCAAGTCGACTTGAAGTTCTACGCTCGGTTTCGTGATCGACGAAGAAGTGGCCGGCCTGTGGCGTACGCGACAGTTGACAACGCTGGGGACCGTACGGCGGGACGGTTCGGCGCATCAGGTGCCGGTGAAGTCCATGCTGGTCGGCGACGAAGTGCTGGTGCTGACCCGCTGGAACACCGTGAAGGTCCGCAACGTCGCGGCCAACCCGCGGGCCAGCGCCGCCGAGCACACCTGGTCACTGTGGGCGACGCTGGAGGGGCCCGCTTCCGTAGCCGACGATCCTGCGCATCCTGGCCGAAGCGCGGGCGGCGTACCTCGCCCGGTTCGGCACCGTCGAGACCTGGGGGGACTGCGTGCTGGTGATCAAGGTCGACCGGGTGCTGTCCGGGCACTGATGTAGCGACCCCACAGGGCGGCGAAGACGAACATGATCAGCGAGTAGACGGCGGCCGGGACCGAGATCTCCGTCGAGTCGAGCACTTCGACGGCGATGACGATCGCGAGCGTGCCGTTGTGCACGCCGATCTCCATCGACGACGCGATCGCCTGTTCGTTGACGACGCCGAACGCCCGCGGCACGACGTACCCGGTGACCAGGCTCAACGCGCAGAAGACCGCCGCTGCCAGGCCGACGTCGGCGAGGTAGTCCACGACGTTCTCGCGCTGGTCGAGCAGGATTCCCAACACGAGTACGGCGAGGATGACGGCGGACCCGATGCGGACCGGGCGGTCCATGGCGGCCGCGAAGGCCGGCTTGAGGCGCTTGACGAGCATGCCGAGACCGACCGGCACCAGCACGATCGCGAACACCTTGACGATCTCGACGAACGGCATGGACACCGAGTCACCCCGGTCGAACCACTCGATCGCGAAGTTGGTGATCAGCGGCAGCGTCAGGATCGAGATGACCGAGTTGATCGCGGTCAGGGTGATGTTGAGCGCGACGTCGCCGTGGAAGAGGTGGCTGAACAGGTTCGCGCTGGTGCCACCGGGTGAAGCCGCCAGCAGCAACAGGCCGATGCCGAGCAGCGGAGGCAGGTCGAACAAGAGGACCAGCCCGAAGCAGACTGCAGGAAGAAGCACCAGCTGACAGGTCAGCGCAACCGCAACGGCCTTCGGGTGGCGGCTCACGCGTTTGAAGTCGTCGACGGTCAGATCCAGCCCGAGCCCGAACATGATGATGGCCAGGGCAAGCGGCAAGCCGACAGAGGCGAGCACGGAGTCCATGTCGGGCACGTTAGTGCCTGGTACGCCCGGCGAGACTCGAACTCGCACTGGTCAGGACCTAAACCTGATGCCTCTACCTGATTGGGCTACGGGCGCGCAGGCAAAGTGTAGGAGGTGCCGAGGGTGCGGCTACGGGCGCGCAGCGCAAAGTCTAGGAGGTGCCGAGGGTGCGGCTACGGGCGCGCAGCGCAAAGTGTAGGAGGTGCCGAGGGTGCGGCTACGGGCGCGCAGACACAGTGTAGGAGGTGCCGATCAGATCAGAGGCCGAGGTCGCGGCGGAGCTTGGCGACATGGCCGGTGGCCTTGACGTTGTACTGGGCGATCTCGATCTTGCCGTCCTCGTCGACCACGAAGGTGGAGCGGATGACGCCCTGGACGGTCTTGCCGTAGAGCTTCTTCTCGCCGAACGCGCCGTACGCGTTCAGCACGTCCTTGTCGGGGTCGGACAGCAGGTTGATCGTCAGGCCGTCGCGCTCGCGGAACTTCGCCAGCTTGGCCGGCTTGTCGGGGGAGATGCCGAGCACCTCGTAGCCGGATGCGTGCAGCGAGTCGAGCGAGTCGGTGAAGTCGCACGCCTCCTTGCTGCAGCCGGGCGTCATCGCGGCGGGATAGAAGTACACGATCACCTTCCTGCCGCGCAGGTCGGAGAGGGTGACCGGCGCATCAGCGTCGTTGGTGAGGGTGAAGTCGGGGGCGATGTCGCCGGCGGTGAGACGCACGGGTGCTCCTTGTCGTTCCGGACAGAATCCGCGACGACCGTACCTCGCCGGTCTGACCCCGGTCTGACACAGGTCTGACACGGGGGACGGCTGCCGTGGTTGGTAGCCTTCCCACCTGAACGCACCACCGTCGACTGGGAGCACACTCGTGGCCAAGGAACTGTCGTCACTCGAGTCCGAGATCGAGGAGACCCGTGCACGACTCGCGGCGACGATCGACCAGCTCGTGTACCGCGCCAACCCCAAGACGATCGTGGGACGCGAGATCACGACCATCAAGGCGCACTTCGTCGACGAGCGCACCGGTCAGCCCCGCACGGACAACATCCTCAAGGTCGCGGGCGGCGTCGTCGGTGTGGTGGTTGTGTTCGCACTGATCCGCAAGATCGTTCGGTGAGCACCCCGATCAAGATGCTCCACGACCGGATCCTGGTCGAGATCGACAGCGAGTCCGGTGAACGCCGATCCAGCGGTGGCATCGTCATCCCCGCCACCGCCGCGATGGGGGCGCGACGTCTCTGCTGGGCACGCGTGGTGGCCGTCGGGCCGCACGCCCGGTCTGTCGAGGCCGGCGACCGGGTCCTGTTCGAGGCCGAGGACAAGGCCGAGGTCGAGGTGTCGGGTGAGCTGTACGTCGTGATGCGCGAGCGCGACATCCACGCCGTCGCCGCCGACCGGCTCGGCGACACCGCCACCGGCCTCTATCTGTGAGGCCGGCTACCGGAAGCGTTGCCCCGCTGACGATGACCGAGTGGTCGGTGGTTCGCGCCACGAACGGGTTGTCCACCTTCACGTAGTCGTGGAAGTCCACGTCGCTGGTGCCGAAGATCCAGTCAATCGGTGCGGGCCTGGGCAAGGTACACCTGGTGTCGGTGGCGCTGCCGCCGTTCGCAGCATGCATCGCGCCGCGTCGGACGGCGGGGCAGAAGACCTTCTCGCGGTCGTTCATGTCACCGATGAGGAACACGGGAACACTGGAGTCGGCCCGGCTCTCGTTGACCGCCGCGATCTCCCGGTTGACGGCCATCGCGCGCCACCCGTCGTTGTTGCCCCTGCGCCTGCTCGAGACCGGGTTGTGCACGTTCATGAAGTACGCGAGCCGCCCGGTCGCGTCGTGCCGCATCTTGCAGGAACGGCATCTCGAGCATGTTGCCGCTGAAGTACGGGATCGTTCGCGTGGAGGCCTCCACGAGGGTCCAGACACTCTTGCGCCAGGCGATGCTGTTCGAGCCATCCTTCGGGCGCAGTGCGGCGCCTGGGTACAGCCCCCACCCGTCACCCCGCAGCCTCTGGAACTCGGCGACCTGGACATCCTCCATCTCCTGGAACCCGACGATGTCGATGTCTCGGTTGTCGAGGATCCGAACCGATCTGCCCATCCGCTCGACACTGCTGTCCCACCCGGATCCCGGCTCCGGTGTGGCGGTCCCCGAGCAGATTGAACGTGGCCACCCGCAGCTCCGCGGGCTCCCGACGCTGCTGACTCTCTGAGGTCGAGGACGCGGGAGAAACCACGAGGGTGATCAGGGCGGCGGCGGCGAGGAGTGCTACGGCTCGCAGGGGGATGGTCTGCATTCGCCCACCGTAGGACCTTTGGGACTAGTGGCATTGGGGTTTGGGCAAATTGCCCGAAAAGTCCGATTCTCGACGATGGAGCCGACTCGGGGGAGGCTGGTGTCATGGCCCTCGCGGTCTGTCTGCTCTTCGACGCCCGCTCGGAGCGGCTCGTGCGCGGTCTCTGGACCCGGCTCGAGGCCGACGGCGTACGCACCCTGGAGTCGCACACGCACGGGCGCCACCATCCACATCTGTCGTACGCCGTACTCCGGACCTGGGACCTGCCGCGGGTGCGGGCAGCCCTGGCTGGGCTACCCGACGGCGGCCGGTTCACGCTGTCCATCCACGGCACGCTGGCCTTTCCTCGTGGCCGCGCCGCCCTTGCGCCGTCGTTCAGTGCAGACGTCGGTGCTCGTCAGGAGGGGGTGGTCGGGGCGGTTGTCGGTACGGGCGCCGAACTCCACCGGAACTATGCGCCCGGAGCCTGGGTGCCCCATGTGTCGGTTGCGACCCGGGCGCAGGGGTCGCAGCTGGCCACGGTGGTCAAGGCGATCGCAGACACCCTGCCGCTGACCCTGCAGGTGGACCGGGCTGCACTGATCGACAGCGCCACCGGCGAGACCTGGCCGCTCGACCACGTCCCGTGAGACCCGGACGTGCTCGTGTGTTCGACCAATTGGCGCGTCAACGGTCGACGCCGAATTGCGCGGCATCGGCGGAGTGCCGTTGTCGACCAATTGGCGCGCAACGGCACGCGCGCGCCTAGCAGCCGAGGGTGCCCGGGGACAGGCCGAGCTCGCGCTCGGCGTGGGCAACCGACCAGGTCACGACAGAGTCCCGGTCGACGGCAACCCGGTGGGCAACCGTTTGCAGGGCGAGCCCGTCGAGCATCGACAGGATCCGCCAGCCGGCCGCCTCGGGGTCGGCGCAGGTGAACCTGGCTTCAGCGAGCCCGGCCTTGATCACTCCGACGAGCAACTGCTGCCAGGCCATGTTGAGCCGCTGCGAGGTGGCCTGCAGGACGGGACGCCGGCTCGCCTCCGCCCAGGCGTCCAGCCACAGCTGGAACGCCCAGTCCTGCTCGGCCCGGGTGTACGTCGCGAAGAACGACGCGCAGCTGTTCCACCGGGTCGTCCACCGGGGCGAGCGCCGTCCGGGTGCTCTCGAGATCCTCGGCCGCGGCGCGCTCGAAGGCGGTCGCCAGCAGCTCGTCCATGCTCCCGAAGTAGTGGTGCACCAGCCCGGGCGACGTACCCATCTCGCGCCGCCACGTCGCGGACCGTGGTGGCCGCCATTCCCTTGCGCAGCATCACCGCGAGGGCGGCGTCGACGATCAGCCCACGCCGTACCTCCGGATCCATCCGCACCGTCACGCTGACCAGTGAAGCCTATTGATCACTTGTCCAACAAGGGCCTAGGGTGGCGGGGTGATCAGGACGACACCGTTCCACCCTCGCCTCAGCGAGCTGAACAAGACCGGGCTCTACGGCCACTGGTCGGGCCACCTCTCCGCCCTGCGCTACAGCGACGCGCCGAAGCACGAGTACTTCGCGGTCCGCAACAGCGTCGGGGTCTTCGACACCTCGCCGCTCTACAAGTACTGGATCCGCGGCCGCGACGCCGAGGCCCTGCTCGCCGGCGTGTTCGTCCGCGACATCCGCACCTGCCGACCGGGCCGCGCCCAATACACGATCTGGTGCGACGACCGAGGGTTCGTCATGGAGGACGGCGTGGTCTTCCGGCACTCCGACAACGAGTTCTTCATGACCGCGGCGCGGCCCAACCTCGGCTACCTCTCCGACCTCGATCGGCAGGCTCCAGGTCGAGATCGAGGACGTGTCCGACGAGTACGGCATCCTCGCCATCCAGGGCCCGCGGTCGCGCGAAGTCCTGTCCGAGCCTGACCGGTGACATCGCCGGTCTGCGCTACTTCCAGCACACCGAGACCAAGGTCGCGGGCTCGCCGGTCACGGTCAGCCGAACCGGCTACACCGGCGACCTGGGCTTCGAGGTCACGGTCCCGCGGGACGCAGGCGCTGACGGTCCTCGACGCGATCCTCGAGGCCGGGTCGGCCTACGGCCTGCGTCCGTTCGGCGAGGACGCGCTGATGATGCTTCGGATCGAGGCCGGGCTCCCCCTGATCGACGTCGACTTCAACAACAGTCGGCTCGTGTTCACCGACCACGACCGGGTCACCCCGAAGGAGCTGGGGCTGGGCTGGATGCTCAAGGGCGTCGACGGTGATCGCGCCTTCATCGGGCGCGACTCCATCGTGGCGGAGCTGAGGGACGGCACCTCACGCTGGTCGACGGTGGGAATCGTGGCTCGACTGGCAGGACTGGGACCGGCTCTACCGTGATGCCGGCCTGCTCCCGGAGAAGGACGAGCACGCCGCTCGGCTGGGAGTCGATGCTGTACGACGGTGACGGGAGCCACATCGGGTACGCCACCGCATTCATGTACTCCCCGGTGCTCCAGCGACACATCGGCATGGCCCGGGTCCGCCCGGAGCACGCCGCGATCGGACAGCGAGGTGCACCTCGAGACGACCATCAACCACCACAACACCACCGTGCTGGCACGGACGGCCAAGATGCCTCTCTTCAACCCCGAGCGGAAGACCTCCACACCATGAATGATCTCGACAAGCTCGATCAACGACCGACGCTCGATCAACGATCGAAGTACGACGCCATCGTCGTCGGCGGCGGCCACAACGGCCTGGTCAACGGCGCCTACCTCGCCAAGTCGGGGCTGCGCACCCTGATCCTCGAGCGCCGCAGCTTCGTCGGCGGCGCCGCCATCACCGAGGAGCTCGTCCCGGGCTTCCAGTTCACCACGTTCTCCTACGCCCTGAGCCTGCTCCGGCCCGCAGATCATCCACGAGCTGGACCTGGTCAAGCACGGGTTCATGCCGTTGATGATGCCGGCGGGGTTCCACCCCACCGAGGACGGCGACTACATCCTGGTCGGCGACGACAACGACGAGAACATCGCGGAGATCCGGCGACACTCGCCCCACGACGCGGACGCCTACGAGCGCTACCACCACGACATGGACCGGGTGTGCCAGGCGGTCCAGCCGCTGTTCGACAACCCGCCGCCCAACATCTTCGGCAAGGACCCCGAGGACCAGGCCGACATCAAGTGGCTGCTCGACCACCTCGGCGGGATCGAGAAGAAGGTCATGCACGACACCGTCCGGCTGCTGACCGGCAGTGTCTCCGACTGGCTCGACGACTACTTCGAGAACGACGCCGTCAAGGGATACGAGTGCTCCTCCGGGATCATCGGCACCAAGGTCGGGCCGATGTCCCAGGGCTCGGGTCTCGTGCTGCTGTTCCACAGCATGGGCGAGCACGACGGCCGGGTCGGCTCCTGGGCGTTCCACAAGCGCGGCAACGGCGGGTTCACCCAGGTGCTCGCCCGCGCCGCCGAGTCCTTCGGCGCCGAGATCCGCCTCGACGCCGCGGTGACGGCGGTGACGACGCACGAGGGCCGGGTCACGGGCGTCGCCCTCGAGGACGGCACCGAGTTCCACGCGCCCGTGGTGGTCTCGGCGCTGGACCCGCGGCGTACCTTCCTCGAGCTGGTCGCCCCGCGCGAGCTGCCCTCCGAGCTGGTCGACAACATCGAGCGCTTCCGGTTCCAGGGCACCTCCGCGAAGGTCAACTTCGCCCTGGACGGGTTGCCGCAGTACCCCGCGCTGAAGGGACCGCTCCGACCAGTACGGCGGCTTCACCAACATCGGGCCGACCATGGAGTACGTCGAGCGCGCCTTCGACGACGCGAAGTACGGCTGGTACAGCAAGCGGCCGTTCATCGACGCGCGCCATCCAGTCGGTCGTCGACCCGGACATGGCCCCTCCTGGCAAGCACGTGATGTCGTGCTTCGTGCAGTACGCGCCGTACCACCTCAAGGGCAGCGACTGGGACACCGAGCGGGAGCCGTTCGGCGACACCGTGCAGGCCGTCCTCGAGTCGCACTTCCCGGGCTTCGGCAAGCTGGTGCTGCACCGCGAGGTCGTCACGCCGCTCGACATCGAGCGCGTGACCGGCCTGAGCGAGGGCAACATCTTCGCGGGAGAGTTCCTGGCCCCGCAGATGTACTTCTTCCGTCCGGCGCCGGGATGGAGCCAGTACGCAACCCCGATCGACGGCTACTACCAGTGCGGGTCCGGCACCCACCCCGGTGGCTGCGTGATGGGCTCGCCCGGCAAGTTCGCCAGCCAGCGGATCCTCAAGGACCTGAGCCGATAGCCTCCATCCCGGAAATCCAGCCGCTCACGCCGGGTGACCTTGGCGCGGCCGGCTTGGTGATCGACGAGGCTCTTGGGGGTCGTGCGCAGGTTCGGCTGGGTGAGCGGATCGACGTTCTCGCCCTGCCCGGGTTCGTGGCCAGGGCAGAGGGTAGAGTGGTGGGGGTGGCCACATGGAATCCCGGCGACCGCGCAGAGCTGGTCAGTCTGGGTGTGTTGGCCGACCAACGCGGCAGAGGCATCGGCGGGCACCTCGTCGAGCGCGTGGTCGGGGAGGCGCGCGACTCCGGTTCCGTTGTGGTGTGGCTGGTGACGACCAACGACAACCTCGACGCACTGGCGGTGTACCAGCGTCACGGATTCCGGCTCGTCCGCCTGGTCGTCGAGGGCGTCGATGCAGCACGCGAACTCAAGCCGCAGATCCCCAACGTGGGCCAGTACGGCATCCCGCTCCACGACGAACTGGTGCTCGAGCGAGCGCTGGACACGAATTCGGAGTTACGCGGTTGATCGAGTTCAACCTGGTGGCTGTGGGTGACTGTGATGCTGTGGGGATGCGCGGGGGGGCGCTCAGCTGGGGCTGAGTGAGGCTGCGTGCATTGGCGGAGGTTGACGACGGCTGCTGCGAGATGGAGTCGGCGGTGGCGGCGTGAGCCTCGACGTGTGAATCTTCTTAGCGGTTTGGTTTTGATGTGAGCTATGACGGTTTCGACGGTTGCTGATCTTCGCTTGTAGGTCTGAGCGCTGGAAGTCTGAGCGATGTCGCATCGAGTCTCGGCGGTGACTTCTCTGGGTGGCGCCTGGGAGGTGGGGGCAGGTTGACCTGTGTGAAGAGGTCGCGGTTTTGCCTGGTGCGATGAGCGGTGGTCGGGCATGGTAGGTGTCTGGTGAAGTAGCGGCGTGGCAGCACGGTCGATCGTGACGTCAGGTGGCTGCGGTTTCACTGCGGTGGCCAGTGTGGGCCCGAAGCAGTGGGTGTCGTTGGCGTCCTGACTGAGGTGGATCCCGAGGATGAGGTGGTCGTCGGTGACCGCGACCTGGGCGTTGTAGCCCTGCACCGAGCCGCCACCGGAGCCGTGGGTCATCAACCGGCTGTCTGGGTCGGTGACGTTGACAGTTCGGCCAGTACCGCCGCGAGCTCGGGCATAGCGGTCCTGACGTTCGCGCCGACGTTCTGCGCGACCGCGCAGGTCGACTCCCTTGGCCGCGGCTTGTCTCAGCGGCCTTCAGTGTCCGTTCGGCCCGCTTGAGCACACTGCGGGCGTCCCGGCGTTTGCGGGTCGCCTCAGCACCGCGGACTCCGTCCAGGTCGGCGATGCGTTGGCGCTCACGGTTGACTCGCGCCCGGTGATAGCGGGTTGGGTCTACCCCGGCGGGGGGACACCCCGATGGCTTCGCCGGACTCGATCCGTTGGAGGTACTCCTCGATGCGGGTTCGGTGGCGGTGGTGCGGTGCTGGCGTCTGCGGTAGCTCATCAGGGCTTCTTGATGTCGCGCGGCACTGATCGGCGAATCCGGGCGGCAGATCGTCATCTGATCCGTCACGACCACAGCGGCAGTGTCTCGGCGCGTCCGTCTCAGCGGCTGGGACACATCTCCTTCGCGATCCTGCGGGCCTCGTCCCGCACCGCGTCACGACTGCGGTTGGCGCCCCTGGCCGCGTTCGCGGCATGGTGCCATCGATGGACACCACCCCGACCCGGACCATCCCCACAGCTACGCACAGACGCAGCACCTGGGTGAACACATCAGCGAACGCATCCTCGTGCTCGGCACGGAACCGGGCGATCGTGGTGTGGTCCGGGACATCCTGACCGCACAGCGCCCGGACGCGACATGGTGATACACAGCCGCTCGATCCGCCGCGAGGAAACGCGTAGGCGTACAACAACAGCCCCAGCAACATGTCGGGGTCATATCCCCGTCGTCCCACCCCGCCGGCGCGGCGACCCGCGTGGAACCCGCGCGTATCGAGCTGGCCGACCACCTCCAGTACGAACCAGACCAGATGATCCTCTGGAAGCCAATCGGCCATGTTCGGCGGCAGCAAAAACTCCTGATCACGCACGACCGGGCGATAAGAGCGAG
This sequence comes from uncultured Actinomycetota bacterium, assembly GCA_963719255.1. Taxonomy (GTDB): domain Bacteria; phylum Actinomycetota; class Actinomycetes; order Propionibacteriales; family Nocardioidaceae; genus Nocardioides. Next base: position 83,991 of record CAVRBN010000064.1, read on the forward strand.
CCATACTTGATGATTTCGCGACCGATAGCCCAGCGCACGCACCCAGCCCGGCGATTCGCAACAGCACCTGGTTGAACCGATCAACCGCGTTCTGCCAAAGGCGTTCATGGGCCATGCTTGAGGGGTGGGCGCCGACATCGTCGTGTACCGGTTCGAGACCTTCAGTGGGATGCACCTGGGGCTGCTCGTGCTGTTCGCGCTGGGCGTCTTCGCCATCATCGCCCTGGGCCGGGCTCATCGTGATGGCCCGACGGAGCCAGGCTTCAGGCGGGGCTACGCCATCGCGGTCCTGGTGTTCGCGGGATCGCTCCAGATCTACCAGCTCACACCGGGGGACTGGGACCTCGACACGTCGCTGCCTCTCCAGCTGTGCGATCTGGCGTGGGTCGCGGCGGTGGTCGCGCTGTGGACGAGGAACCAGTGGGCCGCGGCCTTCACCTACTACGTCGGCCTGACCATCACGATCCAGGGGGTCATCACTCCGTCGCTCGAGGAGGACTTCCCCGACCTGCGGTTCTTCGGGTTCTGGGGAATGCACTTCCTCGTCGTGTGGGCCGCCTGCTACCTCACCTGGGGCCTGGGGCTACGGCCGACCTGGCGCTCCTACTGGTTCACCGTCGCCGCGACAGCCACGTGGGCGGTGGTCGCCTACGTGTTCAACGTCGTGGCGGACACGAACTACGGCTACCTGAACGACAAGCCGTCCAGTGCGTCCCTCCTCGACGCGCTCGGCCCGTGGCCGCTGGTACGTGTTCGCCGAGATCGGCATCGTCTTCTTCGGCTGGATGCTGATCATGACGCTTCCCTGGGTCCTGGCGGCGCGACGTACGACGGTCGAGCAGCGATCGTCGTAGCGGTGCGCTACGTGGGCCGGCCGAGCACGGCGACCAGCTGGGTCCGTGAGTGGACATCCAGCTTCGTGTAGACGTTGCTCAGGTGGTAGCCCGACCGTCTTGACGCTGAGGACCAGGTGGCGCGCGACCTGCTGGTTGGTCAGACCCTGGCAGACCAACCTGGCGACGATCTGCTCCTGTGGCGTGAGCGTCGGCCTGGTCGGGTGCTCCGGCAGCCGCTCCACGCCGCACGCCGACAGCTCGGCGTTGCAGCGTTCGACGAACGGAGCGGCGCCGAGCGACACGCACAGGTCCCGGGCGGCCTGAAGGCGGTCGACGGCGGCCCGCTTCTCGCCGCGCCTGCGCAGGAAGCGCGCGTACGACGTCTGGGTCAGGGCGACGTCGAGGGCCGCTGCCGCTCCGCTGCCCACACTGCAGCGACTCCTCGAAGGCCGCGCGCGCCGTCCGGTGATCGCGTCGGGCGGTTGCGAGCTCGCCGCGGACGCGGGCCAGCCCGGCCAGGCGGGACCGCGAACCACGCTCGCGGGCGGAGGCCTCGAAGTAGGCGACCTCCTCTGCGGCTTCCTCGAGGCGACCCAGGTCGACGAGGGCCGCGACGTACTGCACCGGCCAGCCCAGGAGCCCGGGCTCGTGCGTCGGACCGCCGCGCAGGCTCAGCAGCAAAGCGGACTGCGCCACGACCTGCTCAGGCTCGGCACGACACCAGGCCAGGTGCACCGCGGCGTTCTCGCAGACGGCGAACGTTGCCAAGTCGCCCAGCGCCGTGGCCAGCGCTCGAGCCTCGCTGAGACGGCGTTCGGCTTCGTCCCATTCGCCGCGGGCGGCCGAGACGGTCACGGCGGCTGCATGCAGGTAACCCTGGATCCACACCTGACCGGTGTCCTCAGCCAGGGAGAGCGCCTGGGTAGCGAGGGTGAAGGAGCTGTCCCAGTTGCCGAGCCTGTACTCGACATCGGCGAGCACCCCCATCGCCACCAAGCGGTTCGGTGCGAGGTCACCGCCGGACGTCACGCTCAGTGAGGTGAGGTCGGCGCGAGCGCCGGCCAGGTCGTCCACGGCCGCGCGCAGGGCGCCCCTCGCGCACAGCTGGTGGTGCTGCCCCCGGTGGGCGATGGTCGGATCGGCCGGGACGTCCTGCTCCAGCCTGGCCAGTGCCAGCGGGAGCTGGCTGGCGAGCGTGAGTCCCATCGCGCGCGCGGCGGCGGTCGAGTCGGCGAGATCGGGCGGGAGGTCGTGCTCGAGCGCCCGGTCTGCCCAGTGAGCGGCTTCCTCGCCGTCGCCGCGCATGTTGCACAGCTGGGCGAGGATCGCCGCCAGGGGACCGCGTCGCTCGGGTTCGAGCTCCTCGCTGCGCTCCCAGGCCCGCATCGCGAGGTCCTCGGCCTCCCGTGGCTGCCCGGCCAGCTGGGCGAGCTTGGCCTGCAGGTGGAACCGCCTGGCGCTCTCGGCGACGTTTCCCAGTGGCTCGGCCAGGCCCCTTGCCGCCGCGACGTCGCCGGCCAGGAGGAACAGCCCGGCCGCCTCCATCAGGCGCGCGTCCGCGAGC
>CAVRBN010000065.1:0-16408 GCA_963719255.1 uncultured Actinomycetota bacterium
AGTGACCATCGGTGTCGACGCCGGCGGCACCAAGGCGCCGGCGGGTGTCGTGGACGTGAGCGCCGGTGGTCGTCGGCACGCTCGTCGACGCGGGCCGAAAGGTCACGTCGAACTGCTCGAGGAGCGCCATCGTCTCGGCCGGCAGCAGGCGGCCGACGGGGCTCCGATCGCTGTCCGTGGGTGTCGCGGCTGCCGGGGCTCGTGGACGCCGCCGGCGAGCGGTGATGTTCGCGCCGCATCTGCCGTGGCAGGGCGAGGACGTGCGAGTCCGCCTCCAGACCGGGATCGGCGCGCCCGTCGTACTCGACAACGACGCGAACGCGGCGGCGTGGGCCGAATGGCGGTACGGCGCGGCCCAGGAGATCAACAGCGCGCTCGTCGTCACGATGGGCACCGGGATCGGTGGGGCGATCGTGATCGGCGGTCGCCTGTGGCGGGGCCGCAACGGCATGGCGGGAGAGTTCGGGCACATGCAGGTCGTGCCGAACGGCCATCCGTGCGAGTGCGGTGGACGAGGCTGCTGGGAGCAGTACTCGTCCGGCAATGCGTTGGTCCGGGTCGCCCGCGGACGGATCGGCTTCGAACCCACCGTCCTCGAGGACCTGTGCGCGGGAGTGCCGGAGGCCCTCACCGGACCCATGGTCACCGAGGCCGCAGAGGAGGGCGACCTGGTCGCCCACGCCGCGTTCGTCGAGGTGGGCGACTGGCTCGGCGTCGGGTTGGCCAACCTCGTCGCGGCCTTCGACCCGGACCGGATCGTGGTCGGTGGCGGCGTGTCGGCGGCGGGCGACCGGCTCCTCGAGCCCGCGCGCCGGGCGATGGACCGCTCCCTGGTCGGGTCCGGGCACCGGGACGTGCCGAACGTGGTCCGGGCCGACTTCGGCCCCGAGGCGGGAATGGTCGGCGCGGCGGACCTCGCCAGGCTGCGCGGGGAGCGCGTGACCCTCGGCTGGCGCTGGCGGCCGCGCCGGGCCAGGTTCGTCCTCGGCGAGCCTACGAGCGGTAGCCGGGAACGAGCTCGACGGCGAGCTGCTCGAGGAAAAGACCGACGTCGGTGACGATCCCACGCGCCTGCGACGATCCCCGGTCGGCCAGCTTCGTCACGGTCGCCGGGTTGATGTCGACGCAGACCAGCGGGATCGAGGCGGGCAGGATGTTTCCGGTCGCGACCGAGTGCAGCATGGTCGCGACCATCAGGCAGAAGCCGACGTCGGTCAGCTTGGCGCGCATCGCCCGCTGGCCCTCGATCACGTCGGTGTAGACGTCGGGCAGCGGTCCGTCGTCGCGTACGGAGCCGACCAGCACGAACTCCTTGCCGTGGGTGACCAGCGCGTGCATGATGCCGCCGGTCAGGGTGCCGCTGTCGACTGCGGCGCGGATCGACCCTTCCTTGCGGATCGTGTTGAGGGCGCGGATGTGGTGCTCGTGGCCGTGTTCCACGCCCCGCCCCATGGCCAGGTCGACACCGAGGCTGGTGCCGTAGAGCGACGCCTCGATGTCGTGGGTGGCCAGCGCGTTGCCCGCGAACAGCACGTCGACGAAGTCGGCCTCGACCAGCGCGACCATCGCCGGCGCCGCTCCCGTGTGTACGACGCCCGGCCCGCCGACCCACAGCACCTTCTTGCCGGTGGCCTTGGCCTCGCGCATGCCGCCGGCAACCTGGCGCACCAGCACCGCCTGCGGCTTCTCGCTCGAGACCTCGGACTCCATGAAGCCGAACGACTCCGAGCTCCGGTCACTGACCACGGGCTGGACCTTGATCCCGTCGGCGCCAGTGACGACGCTCATGCCGGCCCGGACGTCGGCCATCGGCAGCGTGTAGACGCGGGTCCCGCCGTCGGACTCCTCGACGATGAGGCCACAGTCCATCTCGGGATTCTGGACCTCGATCCACTTGCCCCCGAAGCGGACCCGGGTCACCAGGTTCGTCGTCGAGTAGAACCCGTCGGGGAAGACCCCGTCCTGCTCGCAGACACTGACGCCGGCCGTGCCGGGGTGGACCTGGTTGACGCCGCGGGTCTGCAGGCGCATGAGGAGTCGCTGCAGCGCGTCCTCGTCATCAGCGGTCACCGTGATGGTGGCGTGGGAGGAGTCGCTGGAGTCGTGGCCGACGTCGAAATGGTCGATGGCGTAGTCGCCGCCGTACTCCCGGATGTCGTCGAGGATGCGGCTCAGGATGCCCGTGTCCATCAGATGGCCGGTGACTTCTACGGTCTCGCTCTCGCTCACGTTGCGGACTCTAACGTTCGGGTCTCGACAAGCTCGACCGACCGGTGCCCGGCGGTCCGGCTACAGACGGGCGCCGTTGTCGTCGGGGTCGTCGCGTTCGTTGGGCATCTGCCAGACCAGGAAGCCGAAGCCGCTCAGGAACCAGATCACGAGCAGGACCGCGATGAACGACGAGAGCTGGTAGCTCGCAATCGCGCTGACCATGAGCAGGATCGGGGCGCCGAGCACCCCGAGCCAGGCAACGAGGCGGGGTCCGTGCGGTCGGGGGATGGGCGGAGGGTCGGGAGGGACGAAGGCGTCCGGATCCTCCGCGTCCTCCGGCTCGGGCGGCTCCTCGACGGGGACGTCGACCTCAGCGGCCGGCTCCTCGGGGAACTCCGGCGCGTCGCCGTAGTGGTCGACGATCTGGCGCCAGGCATCGTCCTCGGGACTGCTCACTGCTCCGATGTCACCCGCGCAATGAACTCGGCCGAGCCCTCGAAGATCGTCGCTGCGTCGTTGTCGAGCGTGGCGACGTGATAGCTGTCCTCCAGCATCCGCTCCGTGAAGTCTCGCGAGGACACGGCGGCGGCGATGATCCGAGACGACGACGGGTCGACCACGTGGTCGATCGAGGACCGGTAGAACAGGATGGGCGCGGTGACCTTGGCCAGGTCGGCCCGCAACGGCTTCCAGTTCGACAGCAACGAGTGCAGGGCCTTCAGGGGCGTCCTGGTGTAGCCGTACTCCACGGTGTCGGGCTTCAGGATGTCGTTGGTGATGCCCGGCATCGACGGGATCACGTACTTCAGCACCGGCACGGCCAGCACGTCCTTGCGGTTCGTATTGACCGCGGCGTTGACCAGGACGATGCCGTCGACGTCCGTCGGGTGGTCGGCGGCGAGCCGCAGCACCAGGGAGCCACCCATCGACAGTCCGCCCACGACGACGTGGTCGTTCTCGGCGTTGAGCTTGTCGAACGCTCGGCTGACCTCGGCGTACCAGTCGGCCCACGTGGTCTTGTTCATCGCCTGCCAGGTGGTCCCGTGACCCGGCAGGCACGGCACCTCCACGGCGTATCCCTTGTCGGCCAGCGCCTCGCCCCACGGCTTGATGGACGCGGGCGAACCGGTGAAGCCGTGGGAGAGCAGCACGCCGACTCGACGGCCTCCGGTCAGCTCGGGTCGAGCGGGCGCGGAGAGCGGGGTGGCGGTGGAATCGATGGGCACGAAGTGATTGTGCCCCAGCCCGACAAGGCTGTCAGTGCCTGCCCGACAGACGGCCGGCAGACGGGAGCCAGACGGGCAGCAATCGGGCGAAATCGGGCAGCAATCGGGTACCCCCATCGAGGACGGTTCCGGGCTAGGCTCGGCGCGTGCTGTATTGGTTCCTGAAGTGGATCGCCCTCGGGCCTGCCCTTCGCATCATCTTCCGCCCCCAGGTGTCGGGCGTGGAGAACGTCCCCGAGCACGGGGCGGCGATCCTCGCGAGCAACCATCTGTCGTACGCCGACTGGCTGTTCATGCCGCTCACCCTGACCCGGCGGGTGACGTTCGTGGCGAAGGCCGAGTACTTCTCGACGCCCGGCATCAAGGGCTGGTTCCAGAAGAAGTTCTTCTCCGGAGCCGGGCAGGTGCCGATCGACCGTTCCGGGGCGAACGCCGCCGAGGGCGCGATGAAGTCGGCGGAGCAGATCCTGGCCAAGGGCGAGCTCTTCGGCATCTACCCGGAAGGCACCCGCTCCCACGACGGCAAGCTCTATCGCGGCAAGACCGGGGTGGCCCGGCTGGCCCTGGAGACCGGTGCCCCCGTGGTCCCCGTCGCGGTCGTCGGCACCGACGTCGTCGCCCCGCCCGGCAAGACCTTCGGCAGGTTCACCCGGCCCATCGTGCGCTTCGGACCAGCGCTGGACTTCTCGCGCTACGAAGGCCTCGAGAACGACCGCTACATCCTGCGCTCGATCACCGACGAGATCATGTACGAGATCATGCGGCTGTCCGGTCAGGAGTACGTCGACATGTACGCCGCGCGCGCCAAGGAGGAGTCGAAGAAGGCGCCGGCGGAGGCTCCCGCCGAACAGCAGAAGGCATCCTGACGTCTGCCCCACGGCGGTGGGAGGAACCTGCCGCCGTCGCCGTCGAGGACCGGATGTTCCGGGCCCTCGTGGTGTTGCGGACCGTGCTCCTGATCAACGCGGTCGCGCTCAACCTCTTCCGTCGCGACAACTTCGTCCATCCCGGCCTGGGCATCGCAGCGGTGGCCCTGATGGTGGCCTGGACCGCGTTCGCGATCTGGGCGTACGACGCGCTGCGGCGCCGGGTGCCGCTGCTGCTCATCGCGGACCTGGCTGTTGCCGTCGGCCTGATGCTGGCCTCGCCGTTGATCAAGGGCGACGGTCTGCGCGCGACCATTCCCGGCTTCTGGGTCGCCGCTGCGCTGATCGCCTGGGGCATCCACTGGCGCTGGAAGGGTGGCCTGATCGCCGCCGGGATCATCACTGCCGCGGACCTGCTGGTTCGCAACGAGGTCACCCAGAGCAACTACGGCAACATCTTCCTGCTGATGATCGCCGGCCCGATCGTGGGCTACCTGTGCGAGTCGATCCAGCAGATGGCGGTCGAGCGGGACCGGGCCGAACGAGCCGCAGCCGTTGCCACCGAGCGGGCCCGCCTCGCCCGCGCCGTACACGACGGAGTCCTGCAGGTGCTGGCGCTGGTGCAACGGCGAGGCTCCGAGCTCGGTGCCGACGGGGCGGACCTGGCCCGGCTGGCCGGGGAGCAGGAGCGGGCGCTGCGGTCGCTGATCCGGCAGCAGGACTCGATCCAGGTGGAGGCAGCCCAAATGGATGCAGCGGAGTCCCAGCTGGACCTGACTCCGGCCATCGAGCAGTGTGGCGTCGGCCGTTCGTTGCGAGTCGACGTCGTCACACCGGGCGCACCGGTGCTGGTGCCGGAGCCGGTCGGGACCGAGCTGTTGTCGGTGGTCGGTGCCTGCCTGGACAACATCGCCACCCACGTCGGCGACGGTGCCAGGGCGTGGCTGTTCCTCGAGGACCTGGCGGACTCGGTCGTGGTGTCGGTCCGCGACGACGGGCCGGGGATTCCGGACGGTCGGCTCGCCGAGGCCGAGGACGAGGGCCGGCTCGGGGTCTCCGAGTCGATCCGGGGCCGGATGCGCGACCTCGGCGGGACTGCCCAGCTCACGACCGGGCCGGGCCAGGGCACCGAGTGGGAGCTGAGCGTCCCGAAGTGCAGCCGCCTGATCGATAGGCCGCCTGCTTGGACACGTCGGATCAGGGTCACGCGTCCAATGCGGCAGCCACGTCGGCGATCCGCTGGACCAACCGGTCAGTTCCAGGGATGCGGCGGAAGCCATGGTGCTCGTAGAAGCCGAGCGGCGTGCTCGTTCCTCGCTTGGACGACCACAAACCGGGCACCGTCGACCTCGCTCGCCGAGGCGACCCTCTTCAGCGCGTCGACGAGCAGGAGAGCGCCCATCCCCGTGTGTTGCTGGCCCCAGCCGACCGCCAGCCGACTCGACGATGAGGGCAGGTAGTCTGCCCCTCGGTGGCATCGGTCGCCTCACGCACCAGCCGGTGGCCCGTCAGCGTGTAGAAGGCGTCAACTTCGTCGTGACCCTGCGAGCACACGACGAAGCAACGCTCGACGTGCTGCTGCTCGGCAGCCTTGTAGCGAAGCCATTCGCTCAGCTCGTCGTCCGTGCACATGAACGCGGCGACCCGGTGTCGCATGGGTGCCAACCGCTCGCTGACGAGAACCTGCTGGTTCTCCGCTGGCTGCGAATGACTTCGGCTCGAGGCTCTTCTGCAGCGCCTGCGAAGGCCGGACCCGGCTGTCCTGGCCGCGAACGAGTTCGTCGAACTGGTCGGGCCCCACTCGGGTGAACGAGTGCAGTCGGCTCAACACGATCTCCGCCCGCTCCTGGACGGCCTCGCGGACGAATCGACTCATGGGCATCCCGGCGGCCACAGCAGCACGAGCGACTCGTTCCTTCGCCGCAGGAGTCACCCGGACCTCAAGCCGTTGCGTGGCGTGGTCCACCCAGTCCTCCAAACGGAAACTCGATCTGTCCGGACAAACGTACGGACAAAATCGATCTTGCGTGTGGCTCCTCCACAGGCCGCTCGACGAGCAGATCTCCATCGCCCGACCGGCTGCCCCCACTGTCATGCTTGAGACGTGACGATTCACAGCGACAACCCGTTCCTCGACCCCACCCCCGACCAGGCCCGTCGGCTTCGGGGGCGACTGGGCGGCGCGGTCACGCTGTGGACCAGCGGGTCGGGGAGCAACAGAGCGGGGTTGACGGTGTCCAGCCTGATGGTCGCCACTGGTGAACCCGCCAGCGTGCTGGGCCTGCTGGATCCCGACTCGGACCTGGCCGCAGCCCTGTCCGACGCGACGCGCCCGCACCGAGTCCGGGTCCGAGTCCGCAGTCCGGGTCCGGGCGAGCCGTCGTACAACTCCTGCAATGGCGACATCGCGGTCTCGCGGAGATGTTCGCCGGGGCGGCGCCTGCGCCGGGAGGAGTGTTCGCCCAGGCCGAGTTCGTCCAGACTCCAGTGGGGGCCGAGACTGGCCGACGCGACGACCTGGCTGGGAGTCTCTGTCGCCGACGCCCGGGAGGTCGGCTGGTCGAGCCTGGTGACCGGCACGATCGACCACCTCGAGATCGGTGACGAGGACGATCCGCTGGTGCATCGACGCGGTCGCTACGAGCATCCTGCCGGGTAGGGTGCGGGCGTGCAGGCATCCAACGAGGGGCAGCCGATCCGGGTCATGGTGGTCGACGACCATCCGATGTGGCGCGATGCCGTCGAGCGGGATCTGGTCGCGGCCGGACTCGACGTGGTCGGCGTCGCCGCCAACGGCAACGAGGCGCTGGCTCGCTTCCCGGCCGCCCGCCCCAACGTGCTCGTGCTCGACCTGCAGATCCCCGGCCCCAACGGTGTCGAGGTCACGGCCGAGGTCGTCAGGCAGGACCCGTCGGTACGGGTGCTGATCCTGTCCGCCTCGGGAGAGCAGGCCGACGTACTGGAAGCAGTGAAGGCCGGGGCGACCGGCTACCTCGTGAAGTCGGCGTCCCGCGAGGAGCTCCTCGATGCGGTACGGCGCGTGGCCCGTGGCGACACGGTGTTCACACCAGGGCTGGCCGGGCTCGTGCTGGGGGAGTACCGACGTCTCCTCGACGCCCCGGCCGACGACGCCAACGCCCCGAAGCTCACCGAGCGCGAGACCGAGGTCCTCCGGCTGGTCGCCAAGGGCATGTCCTACAAGCAGATCGCCGAGCGACTGTTCCTGTCGCACCGCACGGTCCAGAACCACGTGCAGAACACCCTCCGCAAGCTCCAGATGCACAACCGCGTCGAGCTGACCCGCTACGCCATCGAGCAGGGGCTCGACGACGATCGCCTGAGCAGGGGCCCGATGACGACCCCCGTTGCTCGCCATCGCCGATGAGCTGTACGGGCTGACGCTGCCCGACTTCACCCCGCGCCGGGACGCGCTGGCCAAGGAGTTGCGCAGCACGGACAAGGAACTCTCGGGGTCGGTCAAGTCGCTGAAGAAGCCGTCGACCGCGGCCTGGGTGGTCAACTGGTTCGTACGCCGGGAGGCGGAGCAGGTCGACCAGGTGATCACCGTCGGGGCGGCCCTGCGGGAGGCTCAGGCCAACCTCGATGGCGAGGAGCTACGGGCGCTCACCCGGCAGCGGCGCCAGCTGACCGCGGCCGTCACCACTCAGGCCCGCAGCCTGGCCGCCGAAGCCGGCGCTGAAGGTCACCTCTGCTGTCGCCGACCAGGTGGAAGCGACCCTGACCGCGGCAATGGTCGACGAGCGGGCCGCCGAAGCTGTCCGGAGCGGGTTGCTGGTGGCCGCCCTGAGCGCGACCGGCGTCGACGAGGTGGAGATCTCGGTTGCCGTGCCGTCGGCCTTCGGGTTCAAGGCCAGTCCCAGCACGTCGACGGAAGCCGACGAGCACGCGCGGCCCGACCTGCACCTCGTGCCCGACCCGGACGCCGACGAGAAGGCGGTCGCGGCCGCCCAGGAGAAGCTGGACAAGGCCGAGGCCGTCGTCGCCGAGGCGACGGCGGCGATGGAGTCCGCTGCGGCCGAGGTTGCCGAGCTCGAGGCCAGGTCGATGCAGCTCCAGTCCGAGATCGACGAGCTCAAACGCCGGCTCAGCGATCTCGAGAGCCGTTCCGAGGACGTCGACGACGAACTGTCGGAAGCGGAGGACGTGAAGGCCGAGGCTGAGGACAAGGTGAAGGTGGCGAGCCGGGCGCGCGACGCCGCGGCGACCGCCCTCGCCAAGCTCACGGGCTGAGTCGATCAAGCTGTCGAGTCAAGCTGTCGAATCAGGCGTCCCGAAGGATCTTGAGGACCCGCTGGTCGATCCACGAGCTGTCGCGGGCGACGCGCATCTCGTAGTTCTCGGTGCGCGACCCACGCCTGGAAGTCGCGCGCACCGAGCGCCACCGCCTTCGCCTCGATCTCCGCCCGGAGCTCGTCGGTGACCTCGACCTTCTCGTCGTCCGTCGACGCGGTGAGGTAGAAGTCGTTGAGGTCGAGCAGCCGGCCCAGCTCGGCGCACGGGTCCGGGTGGTCGTCCACCCGAAGGTCGACGGCGATGTCGTCCCTGGCCGCCGTACCCCGCGCCGTCCCGTACGACGAGCAGGGCGGCCGACTGCCGGCCGCGACGGTCGCCCCCCGCCGCGTCACCGGCCTGAAGCGCGGCGAGCAGCCGTTCGGCCAGACGCCGTGTCCGGGTCCGAGGTCTCCCACGCCTCCTGCATGGCCTCGACCACCTCGGAGCCGATGAGGACGTTGCCCTGGATCGCGTACCCGTCGCCGATCAGGCTGCCGGCCCAGTCCATGCAGGCCGTGCCGGTGTGGCTGGCCGCGCCCCCGTCCGCGTCGACGATGCCGACCTGCCGGTGGTCGCGGCCATCGTCCTCCTCGAGCAGCCGGTGGAGCGCGACCGACGCCGTGGCCCCCTCGTCGAGGTGGGCAAGCGCAATTCCCTTGTAGGCAACGTTGGCGTCGGCCTGGGTAGCGATCGCCCCCACCTGCGCCACGGCCGCCGGGACCACGCTCCCCACCGCCAGGAACTTCGAGGCCACCGCGACCCCCCACGACTCGCCATCGGCTGACCGGGCCACGATCGAGAATGTCATGGCTGGATCGTAGCGAGGCGGTAGTCCGAGACGTTCTGGCCCCAATTTCGGCCGAATTAGGAGCCATTTCGTCTCGGACTATCCCGACCGCCCGAACCGATAACCGCTTGCCCTCAACCGCACTTGAAGTCGGACAATGGGTCCATGCTCGACAAACTCGGCTTCCCCTCGGTCGGCAGCCACGGGCGGTTCGTCACCGCGATCGCCGTGGATGCCGTGGGCAGCGGTGTGTTCATGCCGGTCGCGATGCTGTACTTCCTGTTCACGACAGACCTGACGTTGGTCCAGGTGGGCGCGGCGATCTCGATCGCTTCGCTGTTGTCGCTGCCGGTGGGGGTCCTGCTGGGCGGCGCGGTCGACAGGTACGGCGCCAAGCGGATGCTGTTGATCGGGAATGCCCTGCAGGCGCTGGGTTTCATTGCCTACCTGTTCACCGAGTCGTTCGCGAGCGTCCTCTTCTGGACGGTCGTCGTGACGATCGGGCGGAGCGCCTTCTGGGGCTCCTACGGCAACATCGTGGCCGCGATCTCGGCACCGGGGGAGCGGGAGAAGTGGTTCGGCTTCCTGGGTGCGCTGCGCAACGTCGGCTTCGCCGTCGGCGGCCTGGTCAGTGGTCTCGCGATCACGATCGGCACCCAGGCGGCGTACGCGGGGGTCGTGATCGCCAACGCTGCGTCGTACGTCGTGGCCTTCTGGCTGCTGCTTGCGGTGCCCGCGACCCCGCGCTCCGAGCACGGCCCGCAACCCGGAAGCTGGGCGACCGTGCTGCGGGACCGGCCGTACCGGCTGCTCTGGTTCTGCCAGCTGACGTTCTCGATGGCGATGATGGTGCTGAACTTCGCACTGCCCGTCTATGCCACCACCGTGCTCGGCCTTTCCGGCTGGGTGACCGGCGCCGTGTTCACGATCAACACCGTCATCGTCGGGTTCGGGCAAGGCCTGGCCGTCAAGGCCATGACCGGAGCGCGGCGGTGGTGGATGCTGCTGCTCGCCAACGGCTTCTTCGTCGGCGTCCTATGCGATCATGCTCGGCGCCAGCCGGCTCTCGATCGGCGTCGCGACCGCGGTCGTCCTGATCGGGTCGGCCGTCTACACGCTCGGGCGAGGTGACCGGAGGCCCGGTGCAGGCGGCCCTTGGCGCGGAGGCCGCGCCCGAACACCTGCGCGGTCGCTATCTCTCGCTGATCCAGCTCGCCTGGAACATTGCGGGCACGGTGGCCCCCGTGTCCTTCGCCTGGCTGCTCGACCGCGGTCCGTCGGCGTTCTTCCTCGCGGTGACCGCGATGAGCTGTGGTGGTGGGCTGCTCGTCGTGTGGCTCGGGCGGATGATGCCCCACGCGGCCGAGCGGATCACCAATCGGGCTGCGGAGCAGGTCGCGGCTGCGTGATCGTCTCCTGAGCGGGCCGGGCAGAAAGATGCAGCCTCAGAAGATGTTGCGGACCAGCCCCAGCAGCCCGGGTGCGATGAAGGCGAGGAGCATCAGCCAGGCGACGACCTTGTGTGAGAGCTTCGTGGGGTTCAGCGAGCCGGCCATCGAGATGAGCGCGCCCTCCTGGGTGTGCCGGTCCAGGCCGAGCATCCGGGCGTCGTGGGGGATGCCGTGGAACGAGTCGACGTGCTGGGTCATCTCCCGGTAGTCGCCGTCGTCCCCGTCGCGCTCCTCCATGTCACAAGGGTACGTATCTGCCGCGCCTGACGGACCAGATGCGCTCCGCAACGACGAATCCGGTGACGAACAACCAGAACCATGCGCACGGTATGGAGCGCTTCGTCACCACGGTGTAGACGAGCGTCGCAACGAAGAAGGGAAGCAGGGCGACCACGACGTACGTCGTGAGCTGACGGAGGATGTAGGGAACGGTTTGCCGGGTGACCGCGTACTGGCGCAGGTTCTCGATGGCTCCGCGCTGCCAGCGCAGACGCTGGTGCAGGAGACGCGCGGTCGTGGACATGACCTCGGTTCCGACCGTGCACTCCTTCGGCGAGACACAGCGGTAGCCGAGGTGTTTGAGCGCGAGCGTCAGCTCGTTGTCCTCGGTCAACGCCTGCGTCGAGTAGACCGCGGTGCCCAGAGGCAGGTCACCCGCGACTCGTGCGCGTTGGACGTCGCGGAGGGCACGGACAGAGAAGAGCGTCGCGGTGCCTGTGAGGACGTCGGCTCGCCCGTGCCGGCGACCGATCTCGCGGGCGTAGCGTACGTACTCGTTCTGCTGGAGGCGGCCCACCAGCCCGCGCACGGGATGGCCGAGGAAGACGGCGCCGACGCCTCCGACGCGAGCACCACGGCCGGGGATACCGGGCGCCCAGCAGCCGGACGGCAACAGTCGTCACTCGACCCGGTATCTGGCAGGCTGTGACCTCGGCCAGGTGAACGATCCAACTACAGGAGAAACCATGCGCGTCGGAGTGCTCACCGGTGGTGGCGACTGTCCCGGTCTGAACGCGGTCATCCGTGCCGTCGTACGCCGTGGCGTCAAGGAGTACGACTTCGAGTTCGTCGGCTACCGGGACGGGTGGAAGGGACCACTCGAGGGCCTGACCATGAAGCTGGGCGTCAAGCAGTGCCGGGGCATCCTGCCGCGCGGCGGCACCATCCTCGGCTCGTCGCGGACCAACCCGTTCAAGGTGGACGGCGGCGTGGAGAGGATCAAGGACCAGCTGTCCGAGGACGGAGTCGACGCGCTGGTCGCGATCGGCGGCGAGGACACCCTCGGCGTGGCCACGAAGCTCGCCGATCTCGGGGTCGACGTGGTGGGCGTGCCGAAGACGATCGACAACGACCTGTCCGGCACCGACTTCACGTTCGGCTTCGACACTGCGGTCAACATCGCGATGGAGGCCATCGACCGGCTGCACACCACTGCCGAGTCACACCACCGCGTGCTGGTGGTCGAGGTGATGGGCCGCCACGCGGGTTGGATCGCCCTGCACAGCGGCATCGCCGGCGGCGCGAGCACCGTGCTGATCCCCGAGCAGCCCTTCGACATCGAAGAGGTCTGCGCGCTGGTCGAGTCCCGCTTCGACTCGACGTACTCCCCGATCGTGGTGGTCTCGGAGGGCGCGGTTCCCGGTCGAGGGAGGCGACATGACGCTGGTCTCCGGCGAGGTCGACGCCTTCGGTCACGTCCGGCTCGGGGGGATCGGCGACCGGCTCGCCAAGGAGATCGAGGCCCGCACCGGCAGCGAGGCCCGCGCGGTCGTCCTCGGCCACATCCAGCGCGGCGGTACGCCGACGGCCTTCGACCGCTGGCTGGCCACCCGGTTCGGCCTGCATGCGATCGCGGCGGTCAACGACGGCGACTTCGGCACGATGATGGCGCTGCGCGGCACCGACATCGTGCGGGTGCCGCTGATCGAGGGGACCGGTGAGCTGAAGCTGGTCAGCCACGAGGAGTACTCCGAGGCGAAGGTCTTCTTCGGCTGACCCTCCCGACACGCGGCGCGCAATCTCGGTGGTTGTTGCGACCGGTCCCGGTTCCGGCCAAAGTGTGGTGGTCAGGGGACCCGAGCCGGGAGGCGAACATGAGCACGCACACGCCAGCCGAAGTCGACGAGAACGGACACCAGCCCGAACTCAAGCGGGTGATGGGGCCGAAGCTGCTCCTGCTCTTCATCGTCGGCGACATCCTCGGCGCCGGCGTCTACGCCGTCACTGGCCAGATGGCCGGGACGTCGGCGGCGTCGTCTGGCTGCCGTTCCTGCTGGCCTTCGTCGTGGCGACGTTGACCGCCCTGTCCTACCTCGAGCTCGTCACGAAGTACCCGCAGGCGGCCGGCGCCGCGCTCTACACGCACAAGGCGTTCGGCATCCACTTCGTGACGTTCCTCGTCGCCTTCGCCGTGGTCTGCTCGGGAATCACGAGCGCCTCGACCTCCTCGAACGTGCTCGCCCAGAATCCTCACCGGCGGTCTGGTGATCAACGGCTGGCTCGACGAGGAGCCTGGCACCGCCGTCATCACGCGTCATTGCGATGGCGTTCATGGTGCTCCTGGCCCTCATCAACCTGCGCGGCGTCGGCGAGTCGGTGAAGTTCAACGTCATCCTCACCATCGTCGAGATGACCGCCTTGCCCATCGTGATCCTCGTCGGCTTCTGGGCCGTGGCCCAGGGGGACGGTGACCTCGGCCGGATCACCACGTTCAACGACGCCGGCGACAAGGGCATGTTCATGGCCGTCACCGCGGCCACCTCCATCGCGTTCTTCGCGATGGTCGGCTTCGAGGACTCGGTGAACATGGTCGAGGAGTGCCACGAACCACCAGCAGATCTTCCCGCGCACCATGCTGACCGGCCTCGGTGTCGCCGTGATCATCTACATGCTGGTGGCGGTGGCAGTGGTCGCCGTGCTCACGCCCGGCGAGCTGGACAACCATCAACGAGTCCGAGGGCGCGGCGCTTCTGGAGGTCGTCAGCAAGGGCGCGCCGGACTTCCCGATCGACAAGGTGTTCCCGTTCCTGGCGGTGTTCGCAGTGGCCAACACCGCCCTGATCAACATGATGATGGCGAGCCGGTTGCTCTACGGCCTGGCCAAGCAGGACGTGCTGCCGCGCCCCCTGGCCAGCGTCTCGCCGAAGAGCCGGGCGCCCTGGGTCGGCATCCTGTTCTCGACCGCCCTCGCCCTGGGCCTGATCGTGTACGTCGCCAGCGAGTCCGACAGCCCCGTCGTCACCCAGCTGTCCGGCACCACGGCGCTGCTGCTGCTCGGCGTCTTCACCGTCGTCAACGTGGCTTGCATGGTGCTGCGCCGCGACTCGGGCGAGGGCTTCTTCAGGTCTCCTGGGCCAACCCCGCTGCTCGCTGCGGTCCTGGCCGTGGCACTCATCGTCATCCCGTGGAACGAGCGCGACCCCCTTCAGTACAAGATCGCGGCGTCCCTGCTAGGCATCGGCGTCGTACTCTGGGCGATCACCTGGCTGATCAACCGCGGGGCACGCGCGCAGAAGACCGGGTTCCGCGACATCGACCACATGGGTGAGTAGCCGTCGGTCGAATCCTCGGTATATACTACAACGAATTTAGTATATACTGTTGAATGGGGCCGGCATGACCAAGACACTCATCGACATCCCTGACGAGCTCATGGAGCAGGCTCGTCAGGCACTGGGCGGGGACGTGACCAAGGCCGACGCCGTCCGGACCGCCTTGGCTGAACTCGTACGTCGGCACCGCCAGCGAGCGGCTGTCGACTGGTTCGTCACCACAGACCCCCTCAGCGACCTGCGTGATCCCGTGGTGCGTGCGGCTGCCCGACGGTGACGCGGCTTCTCGTCGACAACTCGGTTCTGCAACGACTGGCCCGGTCGGCCGGGGTCGCGGACGCCGTTCGTTCAGCGCTGGAGAGCGGCGGGGTGCTGTGTTCGTCCGAAGTATCCCGGCTGGAGGCGGGCTACTCCGCCCGGTCCGTCCGCGAGCATGCGGAGATCATCGACCGGCTGACCATGGACTTCGAGCTTCTCCCGCTCTCCGCGGAAACGGGCGTGGTCGCGGCTGAACTCCAGAGTGCGTTGTTCGAGGCCGGACACGGCCGCGCGGTCGGTGTCGTCGACCTGCTCCATGCCGCTACCGCGATCTGCCACCGTGCCGTCGTGCTGCACTACGACGCGGACTTTGAAGCGCTCGCCGACGTGGACGGCCGGCTCCGTCACCGTTGGGTCGTGCCCCGCGGGTCCGTGGACTGACTGACGCGTAGGCTGAGCCGGTGACTCGCGCCATCCCCGACCTCGACACACTGCACGCTCTCGGAGCGGCGCAGCAGCCGTCGTACCCCGACCAGGTCGGCCGTCGACGCGGCAGTCGCGAAGCTGCGGAAGGTGCCGCCGCTGGTGTTTGCCGGCGAGTGCGACGACCTCAAGGCGAAGATCGCCGCGGTCTGTCGGGGCGACGCCTTCCTCCTCCAGGGCGGCGACTGCGCCGAGACCTTCGACGGAGTCACCGCCGACAACGTCCGCAACAAGCTGCGAGTGCTGCTGCAGATGGCGGTCGTGCTGACCTATGCCGCCTCTGTCCCGGTGGTGAAGGTCGGCCGGATCGCCGGCCAGTACGCAAAGCCGCGGTCGTCCCACGACGAGACCCGCGACGGCGTCACGCTGCCGGCCTATCGCGGCGACGCCGTCAACGGGTTCGAGTTCACCCCCGAGTCCCGCACGCCGGACCCGCAGCGGCTCGTCGACGTCTACAACTCGTCGGCGGCCACCCTCAACCTGGTCCGCGCGTTCGTCACCGGCGGGTACGCCGACCTGCGCCAGGTGCACACCTGGAACACCGACTTCGTCCGGGAGTCGCCCATCGGCCAGCAGTACGAGGCGTTGGCCAACGAGATCGAGCGCGCGCTGACGTTCATGAAGGCGATCGGCGCCGACCCCGACGAGTTCCATCGCGTGGACTTCCACTCCAGCCACGAGGCGCTGGTGCTGGAGTACGAACACGCCATGACGCGCATCGACTCGCGGACCGACCAGCCGTACGACGTGTCCGGCCACTTCATGTGGATCGGCGAACGGACCCGCCAGCTCGGCGGTGCCCACGTCGAGCTGCTCAGCCACATCAAGAACCCGGTCGGGGTCAAGCTCGGTCCGACCACCAGCCCCGACGACGCGCTGGAGCTGGCGGCCCGGCTCAACCCCGCAAACGAGGCCGGCCGGCTCACCTTCATCACCCGGTTCGGTGCCGGCCGGATCCGCGACGGGCTGCCCGACCTGGTCGAGAAGGTGACGGCCGCCGGCGTCCAGGTGGCCTGGGTGTGCGACCCGATGCACGGCAACACCTTCGAGGCGTCGTCGGGCTACAAGACCCGCCGCTTCGGCGACGTGATCGAGGAGGTACAGGGCTTCTTCGACGTGCACCGGTCTCTCGGCACCTGGCCCGGCGGCATCCACGTCGAGCTGACCGGCGACGACGTCACCGAATGCGTCGGTGGCGGCGAGGACCTGGCCGAGATCGACCTCGGCCACCGCTACGAGTCGGTGTGCGACCCACGCCTCAACCGGGTGCAGTCGCTCGAGC
>CAVRBN010000066.1:0-68295 GCA_963719255.1 uncultured Actinomycetota bacterium
ACTCCATCGTGATGCTGACGTTCGGCCCGCCCGGGGAGACCTTCCACGCCCGCGTCGACCTGCCCGGTCCCGATCAGGTGCCCGACGCCGTTGCGCCGTTGCTGCAGGCGGCCGTCCGCAACCGGGTGGACCGGGTGGCGTTCATCCTCTACACGCGCGAAGCTGCGCTGGGCTGGTCCGCCGCAGCCATCCTCGCGAGCGAGTTCGGCGGCGCCGGGCTCGACGTCGTCGCCGTGCTCCGGGCCGACGGCCAGCCGCTGGTTCCGGCTCGACGGGCCCGACGCGCCCGAGGGTCGACCCTATGACGTCGGCAGTCACCCGTTTGCCGCGCAGGCGGTCTACGACGGCACGGTCACCCATCCGTGACCGCGCCTCGTTGGCGAAGTCGCTGGAACCCCTGCCGGCCGCGGTGGCCAAGGTCGTCGAGGTGATGCCGGGCGCGTTGGCGCGGCTTCCGGACCTGGAGCGGGCGGCGGAGGCAGCGTGGATCGTCGAGACCGTGTTCGAGGTCGTCGAGGGAGAGCGTCGGCTGTCAGACGCCGATGTGGCCCGGCTCGTGGTCGCGATCACCGACCTCAAGCTCCGCGACGCCGCCTGGCTCCAGATGCAGCGGCACACGGCGAGGCGGCATGTCGCGTTGTGGACCGACGTGCTGCGCCGGACCCCCGAGGAGCTGGTGGCCGCGCCTGCCTGCCTGCTGGCGTTCGCTGCCTGGCTCGCGGGTCAAGGCGCGCTGGCCTGGTGCGCGCTCGACCGATGTCGAGCGGCCGAGCCCGACTACGGCCTGGCCGAGTGCGTCGTGGTGGCGCTCGACCAGGCCATCCCCCCGAGTGATTGGGACCTTCTCGGGCCGGAGTGTGCCTCCGCGCGCCGATCCTGCCTGAGCCTGTCCTTGCCGCAGCCCTTCGCAACTCACCCGGCTGAGGGGTGCCTCGGAGTGCCCGTTGACCCTAGGCTGCCGACATGGGTGAAGAAGTCGCGGCACAGGAGTTCTCCAGGGCCGATCGGACGCGGTACCGCGCGAAAGTACGCCGCTGTCTCGACGTGTTCGCGCGAATGCTGCGCGACTCGGCCTTCGACACCGACGACCCGATGACCGGACTCGAGATCGAGTTCAACCTCGTCGACGACGTCGGCGACCCGGCGCTGAAGAACGCCGAGGTGCTCGACCTGATCGCCGATCCCGACTTCCAGACCGAGCTCGGCCAGTTCAACATCGAGATCAACGTGCCGCCCTCCAAGCTGCGCGAGGGCGGCCTGACCACCTTCGAGGACAACCTGCGGCTCAGCCTGAACGACGCCGAGTCGAAGTCTCGGAAGTCCGGTGCGCACATGGTGATGATCGGGATCCTGCCGACCCTGACCAACGAACACCTGACCCCGGCCACGTTGAGCGCCAACCCGCGCTACTCGTTGTTGAGCGAGCAGATCCTCGCGGCCAGGGGCGAGGACATCATCATCAACATCCAGGGGGCCGACCGGCTGGAGACGACGGCCGACTCGATCATGCCCGAGGCCGCCTGCACGAGCACCCAGCTGCACGTGCAGACCTCGCCGGAGAACTTCGCCGACTACTGGAACGCCTCGCAGGCGATCTCGGCGGTCCAGCTCGCGGTGGGTGCGAACTCGCCGTACCTGCTGGGAAGGGAGCTGTGGCGCGAGACGCGCATCCCGCTCTTCGAGCAGGCTGCCGACACCCGCAGCGAGGAGCTCAAGGCCCAGGGCGTCCGGCCGCGGGTGTGGTTCGGCGAGCGCTGGATCACCTCGGTGTTCGACCTGTTCGAGGAGAACGTCCGCTACTTCCCGGCCCTGCTGCCGATCACCGAGGACGAGGACCCCCTGGAGGTGATGGAGGCCGGCGGCACACCCAGGCTCGGCGAGCTGCGCCTGCACAACGGCACGATCTACCGCTGGAACCGCCCGGTCTACGACATTGCCGGGGGAGTGCCTCACCTTCGAGTCGAGAACCGGGTGCTCGCCGCCGGGCCGACGGTGGCCGACACGATCGCCAATGCAGCGTTCTACTTCGGGCTGGTCCGCCACCTCGCCGAGAGCGAGCGTCCGCTGTGGTCGCAGATGTCCTTCAGCGCTGCCGAGGAGAACTTCCACACCGCGGCTCAGCAGGGGATCGACGCGCTGATCTACTGGCCGGGCGTGGGTCAGGTGCGCGCGACCGAGCTGATCCTGCGCCGGTTGCTGCCGATGGCCCACCAGGGCCTCGAGGCGTGGGGTGTCGAGTCGGCGGTCCGCGATCGGCTGATGGGGATCATCGAGCAGCGTTGCCTGATCGGCACCAACGGCGCCGAGTGGTTCACCCGACGCGTCCACGAGGAGACGAAGACCGGGGCCGAGCTCGCGGAGGCCCTGCGCCACGCGCTGGTGGAGTACCGAGAACGCATGCACACCAACGAACCCGTGCACGAATGGGACTGATCAGCTTCGGATCCGCAGCCGTTTCCACTCGCGGCGAGCGCCGGTCCGCGGGTCGTACCAGCCGGTCTTCGTGACCACGACCATCCCCAACGGCACCCCGGCCTCGCCGTACGCCGCCCGCGCCGCCGCGTACCACCGGAGGTCCACATCCTCAGGGTCAAGCGCCCCGGCCCGGGTGAGCCAAGTCATCGGGCTGGTCACCGATGGCAGGCAGCCCGATCTGGGCTCGGCTGAGCAGTGCCGCCGCCACCTCGGTGCGCAGGGCGTGGTCGAGTCGATGCTCACGCAGGTCGACGAACTCCGCGTTCGCGCCGCCGGGGAGCCCGACGTGGACGACTGGCGGAAAGGTGTGGCGAGGTTCGCAGGCCCGGAACCTCGCAACCGTCAGGCGCAGCGCGGCCTGCGCGGCCGGCGAGATCTGCGCGTACGGCGGGTGGGTCCCCGTCCTGATGCATGCACCCCAGCGTGCCGGATTCGCCGGGAATCCGGCACGCGTCGTCCACAGGTCTGCCCAGATGCGGATTCATTGATACGGTTCCCCCACGGACCGGACGGGTCCATGAGGTGACGAAGGAGTGATCGGTCGATGGGGACCATCGTGGTGGGGTACGTGCCCAAGCCAGAAGGTGATGCAGCGCTCGACAAGGGGATCGCGGAGGCAAAGCTGCGCAACGCGAAGCTCGTGGTCGTGAACTCGCATCGAGGTGGGCACGACTTCGACGCCGCCGCCGCAGGCGCGGCCGAGGCCGAGATCGGCTCGGTCCGGGCCAAGCTCGACGAGTCCGGGGTGCCCTACGACCTGCGCCAGCTGGTGCGCGGCTTCGAGCCGGCCGAGGACCTGATCAGCCTCGCCGAGGCCAACTCCGCGGAGTTGATCGTGATCGGCCTGCGCCGCCGTACCCCCGTCGGCAAGCTGATCCTCGGCAGCAACGCCCAGCGGATCCTGCTCGATGCTCACTGCCCGGTGATGGCAGTCAAGGCCGACAAGTAGCCCACCTCCCCGCAGATCGGCTGGTCGTGCAGGATGGACACATGACCATCAAGATCACTGGTGACGACGCGGCCGACCAGGTCCTGACCGACAGCCCGTTCGCGTTGCTGGTCGGCATGATGCTCGACCAGCAGTACCCGATGGAGCATGCGTTCCGAGGCCCGGCGAAGGTGCTGGCCCGGTTCGGGTCGATCGAGCCCGCGAGGATCGCGGCGGCCGACCCGGTGGAGTTCGCGGCGCTGTGCACCGTGCCGCCGGCGATCCACCGGTTCCCGGGGTCGATGGCGGCCCGGCTGCAGGAGCTGGCCCGGATCGTGGAGGAGCAGTACGGCGGCCATGCCGAGCGACTCTGGAACGACGCGACGTCCGGCCAGGACCTGTTGAAGCGGGTCATGGCGCTGCCCGGGTTCGGGAAGCAGAAGGCCCAGATCTTCGTCGCGCTGGTGGCCAAGCAGCTCGACGTACGGCCCGAGGGCTGGGAGGCGGCGGTCGGCGCGTACGCCGAACCCGGCTACCGATCGGTCGCCGACGTGGTCGACGGCGAGTCGCTGCAGAAGGTCCGCGACTACAAGAAGGCGAAGAAGGCCGCGGCGAAGTCCGCGTGAGCCCGACCCACAACCCAGATCGGCGCAGACGGGTGGGGCGATGGCTTGGGTTCGTGGATCGGCGTGACAGAATACCAACGCGGCTCTTGACGACAGCGGGTCTTGCCGCGCCCCGAATGGTTTTCACGAGAGGTGTTCGTGTCTTCGAACCCACGCAAATCACTGCCCGCTGAGGTGCTCACGCACCCTGCCGTTCTCGCTCTCGTCGAGGTCGGCGCCGCGACTGGGACGATCAGTCCCGAACAGGTCCGCCGGGCCAGTGACGACGCGGCGGTCGAGCCGCGCCACCTCAAGGCGCTGCTGGCGCACCTGAGTGCCCAGGGCATCTCGGTACACATCTCGGCCGAGTCGACCCGCGCGTTGGCCGCCGCTTCGCCGCGCTCGGCGACGACGGCCAAGACCGCGAAGAAGGCACCCGCCAAGCCGCCTCCACGAACGCCGCGCAAGCGCCGCCAAGAAGGCGCCGGCCAAGACGACCGCGACCGCATCGGTGGAGGCCGAGGACGCCGCCGCGGCGAAGAAGGCTCCCGCCAGGCGAGCCACGGCCAAGAAGGCCGCTGCGTCCCCGGCGGTCGCCGACGTCGCCGTGGTCATCGGCCCCGACGGACAGAAGGTGCTGCCCGACATCCCGGACGAGGAGTTCGAGAAGGACGTCAAGGTCGATCCCACGATCAAGGAGGACGAGAAGCAGGCCTTCACCGTCTCCGCGGCCGACGAGACCGACGAGCCCGAGCAGCAGGTCATGGTGGCCGGCGCCACGGCGGACCCGGTCAAGGACTACCTCAAGCAGATCGGCAAGGTCCCGCTCCTGAATGCGGAGATGGAGGTCGAGCTCGCCAAGCGGATCGAGGCCGGCCTGTTCTCCGAGGAGAAGCTGGGCAAGGGCGGCAAGATCTCGGCGAAGATCCTCGACGAGCTGGAATGGATCTCCGAGGACGGTCGACGCGCCAAGAACCACCTGCTCGAGGCCAACCTCCGGCTCGTGGTGAGCCTCGCCAAGCGCTACACGGGCCGCGGCATGCTGTTCCTCGACCTGATCCAGGAGGGCAACCTCGGCCTGATCCGTGCGGTCGAGAAGTTCGACTACACCAAGGGCTACAAGTTCTCGACCTACGCAACGTGGTGGATCCGGCAGGCGATCACCCGCGCGATGGCCGACCAGGCGCGGACCATCCGGATCCCGGTGCACATGGTGGAGGTCATCAACAAGCTGGCCCGCGTGCAGCGGCAGATGCTCCAGGACCTGGGTCGCGAACCCACGCCGGAGGAGCTGGCCAAGGAGCTCGACATGACGCCCGAGAAGGTGGTCGAGGTCCAGAAGTACGGGCGCGAACCGATCTCGCTGCACACGCCGCTGGGCGAGGACGGCGACTCGGAGTTCGGTGACCTGATCGAGGACTCCGAGGCGATCGTGCCGGCCGACGCGGTCAGCTTCACCCTGCTGCAGGAGCAGTTGCACGCCGTACTCGACACGCTCTCCGAGCGCGAGGCGGGCGTCGTCAGCATGCGCTTCGGCCTGACCGACGGCCAGCCGAAGACGCTCGACGAGATCGGCAAGGTCTACGGCGTGACCCGTGAGCGGATCCGCCAGATCGAGTCGAAGACGATGTCGAAGCTCCGGCACCCCAGCCGGTCACAGGTGCTGCGCGACTACCTGGACTGAGCGCAGGTGCTTCGTCAGCAATGACGCTGTCGCACCGGCTACTGGCAGCCGTCGACGCGCTACCGCTCCGCCCGGGCATGCGGGTGCTCGAGGTCGGCGGAGCGCCCGGGGCCGCCGCACGCGAGGTGGCACGCCGCGTGGACCCCGGCCGGGTGCTGGTCATCGACCGCTCCGCCAAAGGGATCGAGCTCACCCGCCGAGCCTGCACCTCCGAGATCGCCGCCGGGCTGATCTGCGTCCGTCACGTCGCCGTCGAGGACGTCTGTCTGGATCCCGGTGAGGCGCCGTACGATCTCGCCTTCGCCTGCCGGGTCGGAGTCCTGGACGGCCGCCACCCACAGCGAGAGCACCAGGCCCTCACCAAGCTCCGAGCCATGCTCGTCCCACACGGACCGATCCTCATCGACCCCTGACCAGGGAACGCCGCCCCACCCGCCGCCGGGCTCGCTCCGGCAACCCCCGCGACCCCCAGGATGACTCCGAGACGCGAGCGTTTGCTGGCGGCCAAGGACCAGGTCTGCTTGCAGGGAGCCCTGTCCACAGACTTCACGAATGTGCGGTTCTACATTGTATTCGAAGATATGTTCGAGTAGAATTTGAGTGTGACAGTCCAGCAGCTTCGAACCCCGGGACGCGCCGTTGCGTGCGTCGCGCAGGCCCGTCGGGCGGTGGTTGAGGGGTTGTCGGTCCCGGCCGGTGCGCTGTCGGCGCACGAGTTGGGGGAGGCGATCGCGGAGCTGTCGGCATTGGAGTCCCAGGTCGCGGCGTGGCGGCTCGCGCTGGCGGCCGAGGCCGATGTACGGCGGGTGGCCGAGGAGACGGCCGACACCGACACGACGGCGTGGCTGATGCGGTTGACCGCGGATCCGCGGGAGGTCGCCGCGGGCGGGTTGTGGCTGGCCCGGCGGCTGCAGGAGACCTACCCCGCGACCCGGGAGGCGTTCGCGGCCGGGTCGGTTGCGGATCGAGCAGGTCCGGGTGATCGTGCGGGCGGCCGAGCGGGCACCGGCAGGGATCACCGGTGAGCAGCTCGCCACTGCGGAGGCCGAGCTGGTGGCCAAGGCCACCGGTGTCGGGTCCCGGTCGGGTCGGCCGATGAACGCGAAACGGCTACGCCAGGCAGCGCGGCGGATGTTCGAGACGGTCTCGGCCGAGCTGGCGGACCGGCACGAGTCGGACCAGCTGAACGCCGAGGCCGACCGGGCCGAGGCGGAGACCTGGTGCACCCTGCACGACAACGGCGACGGCACGTTTGCCGGCCGGTTCGTGATCCCCGAGCTGCACGGCAACCTGTTCAAGACGGCCCTGGACAGGCTGACCGCACCCCGCCACCTCACCACCAGACCCGACGGAGCCACCGGGGCTGAGGGTCGGCTGGTGACCGATCCGACCCTGGTCAGCACCCCGAACTGGTCCGAACGGCTCGGGATGGCGCTGCTGGAGCTGATCGAGCACCTGCCCACCGGCGGGTTCGGCGCCGGCAACACGGCCGGGGTGCTGGTCACCATCGAGCTCGACAAGCTCCGTGTCCGGGATCGGTGCCGCCGGCCTGGACACCGGGGTCCGGATCTCGGCCCGCGACGCTCGACGGCTGGCCTGCAACGCCGCCATCATCCCCGCCGTCCTCGGTGGCGAGTCCCAGCCGCTCGACCTGGGCCGGACCCGGCGGCTGCACTCGGCCGCCCAACGCAAGGCGCTGGCGCTGACCCACGACTCGTGTGCGATCGGCACCTGCGACAGGCCGTTCGCGTGGACCGAGATCCACCACCTCCACCCCTGGTCCGAGGGCGGCCGGACCGACCTGGCCAGCGCCCTGCCACTGTGCGGACACCACCACCGCCGAGCCCACGACACCCGCTTCGACCTCCGCCGACACGGCCACGGCGACTGGCGCTTCCACCGACGCAGATAGACGGGCCGTGTGGCCGGTGAACGGAACTGTTTCGGGACAGGGCTAAAGGCGAGCCTACGGCCGACCGAAGATGGTTTCAGGACGTTGCTGGTGTCCGCCCCACCGAACACCGGTTGATCCACAAGACCAAGAGCCGCCCACGGATACGCTCCGTGGGCGGCTCTGTTGTGGAGTCGGACCCGCACTACTTCATCAATCCCAGCGCACCGGAGTCGAGGTGCGCCCGACAGTGGCTGGCTACATCTCGCAGCCGGTGCGAGTGTCGCCTTCGGCCGCGTTTCCATTGCAGGTGTCAAGATCTGCGTCGCCATTGACCGTGTCCTCACTGGCGTCCGTGGGTAGCCCGATCAGGGTGTCGTTGCCGACCCCGCCGCTCAGAGTGTCGTTCCCGAGGCCGCCGACCAGGGTGTCGTCGCCAGCGCTACCGGTGGCCGTGTCGTGGCCGCCGCCGCCTTGGAGGTAGTCGTTTCCGGGGCCGCCAGTAAGGGTGTCGTTCCCGTTGCCGCCGATGATCGTGTCATTGAGGGCCGTGCCGGTGATGGTGTCGTTCCCGTCGAGACCGACAATCCACTTGCCGGGACTGGCATTGGTGCAGTCGATGGTGTCGTGGGCGTTGGTTCCGGTCACGGTGGTAGCAGTCTGAGCCACGCCCGGGCCGACGACACAGGGGACGAAGGGACCGGGTCCAGGCTGGGCCCGGGGAAGGTCATGTTGGGTGGGCAGCCCTTCGCTGGGGCCGGAACGATGTCCCGGCGATCCTGATGCGCCTTGTGCGCGTCGAGGGCCGACTTACTGATCGTGATCGTCACGTACGGATGCGTCACGGATCGGGTGGCGTGACAGATGGTCACCCTGTCACCGCTGCCCACCGGTTCGCTGGTCACCGACGCACTCGCACCGCCGTTGGGTGTGGTGGCAATTGCCGTGCCCACACTGCCGGAAAGGACCAGTCCAGCCACCCCGAGGGCGGCGAAAATTCGTCTATGCATGATGGTGCCTTGTCGCTAGAAGCGGCGCCAGGGGATCCGGCAGCCTGTCCATTACTTCGGTCCACCGCGCGGACGTCTGTAGACATTTAGGGTAAAATGTCATGAAATGTTCAAATACGAGGTGGTCCAATCCGGTTCAATGGGGACAAGCGACAACCTCTTCAGACCTGGGTAAGTGCTAGCCCGCTTGGCTGGGACCAGGAAGTGATGGATGCCCGGGACGTCGACCTCGAGCCGGTCGAGGTGATCGCCTCGCCCGGGGTGACCCACATCAGGTACCGCCTGGGCCGACGCGCAGAATGAGGCGATGAGGGCGGGACGACTGCTGGTGACCGCCGGAGTCCTGGTCGCCGGCCTGGCGGCGTGCACGGCCGATCGCGACGAGGAGCCGAGCCGATCCTGTCCAGACGTCGCAGCAACAGTCGCCGCAGCAGCAGCCTTCCCCCGACGAGCCCACGTCGAGCGGATCGAGCACGCCCGAACCGATGCCAGATCTGCGACCCGCGGACCTGGACGCGACCATCGCCTGGCGGGCGGTGCGTCACCTGGCTGGAGACATCGGTCCCCGCGAGGCCAGCAGCCCGTCGTACCGGAAGGCGGCGGCATGGGTCGAGGCGCAGTTGACCGAGGCGGGCTTCGTCGTACGCCGCCAGCGGTTCCAGGTGCCGCGTGGTGTCTCGTGGGGCGTTCCCGTCGAGGCGGGCACATCGGTGAACTTGATCGCGACACTGCCGGGCTTCGACCCGCGCGAACCGCACCTGATCGTCGGAGCGCATCTCGACACGGTTCCGCAGGCTCCCGGTGCCGAGGACAACGCGTCCGGGGTGGGCGTCCTGCTGACCGTCGCGGAGGCCGTGTCGCACGCCCGGACCCGCCTGCCCGTCGTCCTCATCGCGTTCGGCGGCGAGGAGCCGCGCGGACCCACCGATGACGACCACCACTACGGCTCCCGCGCGTACGTCGCGTCCTTGAAGGACCAGGAACGATCGGCGATCCGCGGCATGCTCGTCCCTGGACCGGGTCGGCGTCGGCGAGGCCGTCCCGGTGTGTTCCGCGGGGTCGACGTCGGATCCGACGCAGCGCAGCGCGCTGGATGCCGGGCGCCGCGCCGGCGTACCGACCACGGCCTGCACCAACCGGTCCAGCGACCACTGGTCGTTCGTGCGCGACGGGCTGCGAGGAGCCCGCATCGGCGGGACGTCGTACGCCGGCTACCACAGCGCCGACGACGTTCCTGGCGTCGTCGACCAGGCGCAGTTGCGGCGAACCGGCAGACTCGTCCTGTCCTGGCTCGCGCCGCGCTGAACCTCCCCGCGCTGAGCCTCAGGGAACCCGGAACGGTGGGGCGCTGTGGCGCCAGACATCCGCCAGGATGCTCCGACCCGCCGATCCGGTGGCCGGGCGCGGGGCGAAGCCCGGCCCGATGACGTACGGCGTGAACGCTCACGCCCTTCAGCTCGTCTCCCCAGAAGGTTGCCGTCAGGGTGACGCCCTCCCGCGTCTGCTGCATGAAGTCCATGTCGAAGACGAAGTTGCCCAGGGAGTGCACGATCATCCCGTCGGCGTAGGGCTCGACGCCCTGCACCCAGTGGGGGTGGCTACCCGCCACCAGGGCGGCGCCTGCGGCGATCAGCCGGCGGCCGACCCGGCTCTGGATCGGCTCGGCCACATGGGTGTACTGCGTGCCCCAATGGGGGAGTACGACGACGACGTCGACCCGCGCAGCCAGCCGGCGCACCAGCCCGAGGACGTGGCGCAGGTCGGCTCGGTTCAGCGGTCCGGTGCGCGGCGGCATCCGGACCGACAGCGCACCCGGACGCTCGGGTGCCGCGCGAGGCGTCTCGCCGATCGCGTTGAAGCCGAGGAAACCGAAGCGGACCCCGCCGCGCACCAGGACCACCGGACGACTGGCCGCGGCCAGGTCGCGGCCGGCTCCGAACGGTCCGGATGCCGCTGCCGTCGGAACGCCTGGGCCGTGTCCAGCAGCGCCCGGGCTCCGTAGTCGCCGGTGTGGTTGTTGGCGAGCGAGATCGCGTCGAAACCGGCGGCGGCGAGCCCGGTGAGGACCGACCGGGGCGCGGCGAACGAGTCGGCACCCTGGCGTGGTCTTCCCGCCTTCGACAGCGTGCTCTCGAGGTTTCCGACGGTGAGATCTGCCGCGGCCAGCCGGCGCGACATCGGCCGCAGCGGAGCGGCGGGGTGGCCGGCTGCCCGAGCCAGCGACCCGACCCGGCGGCCCAGCATGATGTCGCCGACGACCTTGAGCGTCGTGACCGCGGCCGGCGACGGCCCGGGCACCCGCAGCGGATACTGGGTCGGGCTGCCGCAACGGGTCGACGCCGGCCACCACGATCGGGCGCATCGTGGGGCCGACCTCGGACGCCGGGAGTACGGCGACGACGCGCGGGTCCCTGGCCAGCGCTCGGGTCGCGGCCTCGGCCGGCCCGGTCACGACTCGCAGCGCGGTCGTCGTACCGTCCAATGGCTCCCACGTGTGCACCCGGCCGGCAATGATCCTGCGAGCGAGCGGCAGCGCGATCCGTGGTGCGGGCCGGGTCGGGCGAACGGCAAGCACCAGGGGTTCCCGGGTGGGCTCACGTGGTGGGTTCGACCGGTGGGCTCGCCGGTGGGTTGGTCGGTGGGTTCGACGGTGGGCTCGTCGTCGGCCGGTCGGTGGCTTCGGTTGTGGGTTCGTCAGTGCCCTCCACCGGGGCGGTGCGGGTGAAGTCCGCCGACGGGGGAACGTCCTTTTCGCCGGTACACGACGCGAGGCTCAGCAGCGCCTGCGGAAGCGGCCGCGGCGAGGCGTATCCAGGACGGCCTGCGCATGCTCCTTACCGTACGCCGATGGCCGTGCAACCTTTTCCGGCCATGCCGCGTCCACACACTGAACCACGGCGCCACCGTGGCGCCAACGACCCTTGGGGGACACATCATCTCGATCACTCGCACCCGCATCGCCAGCCCGAATCACCAGCCGAATCACCAGGCCGAATCGCTGGCCGACCGTCGGCACCCTGGCCACCGTCGCGGCCACCGTCGCGCTCGCGGCGCCGGCCTCGGCCGAGACCGCCAACGTGTTCGACGGACCGGACGCATCCGGCTCGCTCGGCGACATCCTGACCGTCAACATCAAGCACCGGGAGCGAACGGGTGGTGGTGACGACGAACGTTGCCGATCTCAGGAGGCAGTCCGAGGGTGGACCGTCCGGCCTCAACATCTGGTTCGACACCAAGCCCGGGCCGGCCCGGGTCCGGAGTACGTCTTCGGGACCGGGCTCCAGTCCGGCACGGACTACTTCCTGTCTCGTGCGAGGAACTGGAGAGCCGTCGGGGAGCCGTCGAGCTGCAGCCACGACGCCACGTTCGACTGGGCCGGGGACAAGGTCGTGCTCAGCGTGGCCCGTCGGTGTCTCGGCCGACCCGCCCAGATCCGGGTAGCCGAGCGGATGCGCGACGACTTTGACGCCTCGCACCCGATCATCGACTGGATGAAGGGCACTCGCCAGTTCTCGCGCTGGGTCGACCACGCCTGACGGGTCGGCCCTGACGGGTCGGCCGGGTTCAGCCGGCGGCCACCAACGCGACGGCAACCGCGCACAGTCCGAGCCCGACGCCCTGAGCCCTGTGGATGCGCTCCTTCAGGACCAGGGCGGCGAGCAGGATCGTGACCGCTGGATAGAGCGACGTCAGCACGGCAGCCACCGTGAGCAGGCCTGTCTGGGTGGCCAGCAGGAAGGCCAGGACTGCGACTGCAGCGAGCAGGCCGGCGACCAGGCCCCACAGCTCCGACCGGACACTCGGCAGCCAGGTCGCCTTGAAGGCGGCCGCCGTCACCGCGATGGCGAACAGGGAGACGCATCTGGACCGCCACCAGCGGCCAGTACCCGGCGCCGTCCGGGACCTGGCCCATGGCCGAGAACAGCACCCCGAACCCGAGGCCGGCGAGCGCCCCGTCGACCAGGCCGTCGGCCAGCCCGGCATCGGCGGTGGGCTCACGCGACACCAGCCAGATGCCAGGGAAGGCGGCGCCGATACCGAGCCAGACGAGGACGTCGGGGCGTTCACCGGTGGCGAGGCCGACGATCGCGGGAAGGATGGCGGCGCCGACGGCCGAGATGGGGGCGACCACGCCCATCCGGCCGCCGGCGAGGCCGCGGTAGAGGAAGGCGCCGCCGGCGCCGCTGCCAAGGCCCGCGACCGCGCCCCAGGCCAGATCACCGCGCGTGGGGTCGCCGGGGACGACGACGGCCAGCACCAGGCACCCGAGCAGGGCTCCGACGCTGGCGAGGAACGCGACCGGCCACGCCGACGTACGACGGGACGCAAGCCCGCCGATGAAGTCCGAGAGGCCGTAGGCGATTGCCGCGACCAGGGAAAGAACAACGCCCATCAGGTCGCGATGACCCCGACGGTCCAGGTGACGGTGGCGAGCAACGCGGCGGCCAGCTCGATCAGGATGCTGATCCCGACCGCCTTGAGCGCGTGCTTCGTCGACGGCCACGCCTGCTCGGCGCCGACGCGGTTGCGCTCGGCAAGGTAGATCCCGCCCACGAAGCCGACGAACAACCCGACGTAGGGGATGACGAAGAAGCCCACCAACGCACCCAGCGCGCCCAGCAGCATCGTGGAGGTGGGGACCCCGGCGTCCTTCATCCGGCTGTGCGGGACGGTGTACTTCACGATGCCCCCGATCACCAGGAAGGTTGCCGCCACGGCGAAGACGATCCAGCCCGTCGAGGTCTGCACGATGACGGCCCACACCAGGATCGCGCCGAGGATCAGCAGCGTCCCGGGGAGGACGGGGATGATGATCCCGGCGAAGCCGACCAGGATCGCGACGGCCACGGCGAGGTCGGTCGGCGTCACAGCGCCCAGCCTGCCACAAATGACTGCTGCCCCGGACCGGGGTCCGGGGCAGTGTCTATGGTCGGTCTATGGTCGGTGTCGGTCGGGTCAGGCCTGGTCGTCGGACGTCGACTGGGGGGTGCGGGCGAGCCTGTGGGTCTCGTCGATGACGGTCACCGCGATCTCACGCAGCTTGTCGCCGTGCTCTCTGGCGTGGTGCGCGCAGAAGAGGAGTTCGCCGCCGGTCTGGAGCTCCACACGAAGGTAGGCCTGGGCTCCGCAACGGTCGCATCGGTCGGCCGCAGTCAGGGCGGCACTTGGGGCAACTGTGGTAGTCACTTCGGCCTCATTTCTGTTCCAGGTGTCTTTCTCAACGTAACGGGTCGCTCAAGGATTCCCCGGACCGGCTGACCCCCACGTGTCGCCTGACACACCATCTGGTCCATCTAGTCAATCACGAAGATCGTTCCCCGCTAGGGCGTATTCCCAATCGTGGAAACCCGATCCTCATGAATGGGACGGTTCAACCATGAAATTGTGACGCGGGAGGACCCGGCCAGGTTGCCAAAGCCCGGGATGCATCGCAGATCGTGTCCAGTTCGTGACGTGCCGCCACGGGCCGTCAGAGGCGTGGACCAGGGTGTCCTGGGTCCGAAACCCCATACAGGCGAGCCTTCCCGGCCCGGATCGCGGGTCGCGGGTAGATTCGACGTACGCAGGCAAGGAGTGGACAGAGCTCCCCGGAATACCCGGGCTAGACAGGAAGACCGTGACCCAGGCCCCTACCCGCAACCAGACCCGCAACCGCAGACTCGCAAGGACAGCACGATCGACAACACCTACAACGCGGCGCACCTCCTGGTCCTGGAGGGTCTCGAGGCCGTGCGCAAGCGTCCGGGCATGTACATCGGTTCGACCGACACCCGCGGCCTGATGCATTGCGTGTGGGAGATCATCGACAACGGGGTCGACGAGGCGCTCGCCGGTGCGGCGAAGCGGATCGAGGTCACGCTCCACCCCGACGACTCGGTCGAGGTGTACGACGACGGGCGCGGCATCCCGGTCGACAAGGAACCCAAGACCGGCCTGCCCGGCGTCGAGGTGATCTTCACCAAGCTGCACGCGGGCGGCAAGTTCGGCGGCGGGTCGTACGTCGCCACCGGCGGCCTGCACGGCGTCGGTGCCTCGGTCGTCAACGCGCTGTCCTCACGCCTCGATGTCGACGTCGACCGCACCCCCAGCCAGCAGGGCATGTCGTTCCAGCGCGGCTTCCCCGGTGTGTTCGCGGCAGATGGGCCGAAGGCGAAGTTCCAGGCGAAGTCGGGTCTGTCGCGTCGGGGAAAGCGGGTCGCCAAGGGACGCACCGGCACCCGCATCCGGTTCTGGCCAGACCGGCAGATCTTCACCAAGGACGCCCACTACGTGTTCGACGAGCTCGTGACCCGGGCTCGTCAGACCTCCTTCATCGTCCCCGGCCTGGAACTTGTCATCCGCGACGAGCGGGGGAGCGAGCCGGTCGAGGAGAGCTTCCGCCACGATGGCGGCATTGCGGAGTTCGCCCAGTTCCTCGCTGCCGACGAGCCCGTCACCGACGTACTGCGCCTGCAGGGCATGGACTCGTTCACCGAGACGGTGCCGATGCTCGACGAGCTGGGCCACATGACGCCCCAGGAGGTGGAGCGCGACGTCCACGTCGACATCGCGCTGCGCTGGGGCACGGGCTACGACACCGAGCTGCGCTCGTTCGTCAACGTGATCGCCACACCCAAGGGCGGCACCCACCTCAGTGGCTTCGAGCAGGCGATCACCAAGACCTTCAACGACGTGATGCGCCAGACCAAGGCGCTGAAGGTCAACGACGCCGATGTGATCAAGGACGACGTGCTCGAGGGACTCACCGCGGTCGTCACGGTGCGGCTGGCCGAGCCGCAGTTCGAGGGGCAGACCAAGGAGATCCTCGGCACCCCTGCCGCTCGCGGCGTGGTGAGGAAGGTGGTGTCCGCGGAGCTCAAGAAGTTCCTGACGTCGACCAAGCGGGCCGAGAAGGCGCAGGCCAGGCTGGTCATGGAGAAGGTCGTCGGCGCCTCCAAGACCAGGATCGCGGCTCGTCAGCACAAGGAGACCCAGCGCCGCAAGAACGCCCTGGAGTCCTCGGCGCTGCCGGCCAAGCTCGCCGACTGCCGCGCGACCGACAACGACCGCACCGAGCTGTTCATCGTCGAGGGTGACTCCGCATTGGGGACGGCGAAACTCGCCCGCGACTCGGAGTTCCAGGCGCTGCTGCCCATCCGCGGCAAGATCCTCAACGTCCAGAAGGCCTCGGTCGGCGACATGCTCAAGAACGTGGAGTGTGCCTCGATCATCCAGGTGGTCGGCGCGGGCTCGGGCCGCACCTTCGACCTCGAGGCGGTCCGCTACGGCCGGATCATCTTCATGGCCGACGCCGACTCCGACGGAGCGCACATCCGCTGCCTGCTGGCCACGCTGTTCTTCAAGTACATGCCGGAGCTCATCACCCAGGGCCGGGTGTTCAGCGCCGTACCCCCGCTCCACCGCATCGAGCTCACCAGCCCGAAGAAGGGGATGGCGAAGTACGTCTACACCTACTCCGACGACGAGCTCCAGCGGAAGCTTGCCGAGCTGACGAAGAAGAACGTGCGCTGGAAGGACCCGATCCAGCGCTACAAGGGGCTCGGAGAGATGGACGCCAACCAGCTGGCCGAGACGACCATGGACCCGCGCCAGCGCACCCTGCGCCGGATCACCGTCGACGACGCGGTCGTCGCAGCCGAGGTGTTCGAGCTGCTCATGGGGTCCGACGTGGCACCGCGCAAGGAGTTCATCGTGCAGGGGGCCTACGAGGTCGACGTCGACGCGCTCGACGCGTGACGGCGGCTCAGAACTTCTGGTCGACCAGGCCGGTGTCCACGTAGTAGAGGAAGCCCGCCGACCCTGACCGTCTCGGGAATCAGCGGGTGCGACCGCACCTTCCGCACGTCCTCCTCCAGAGTGGCGATCTGGTCGTCGATGACGTGGAACGGCTGCCACGACGCCTCCTGACCGGCCGACTTGCCGACCTGGACCTGGAGCTCGTGTTGCGTGTGGGATGCCATCGCACATCGCGTGTGCGGGATGATCAGGATCCGCTCGACACCGAGCAGGTGCACGCCGAGCACCAGGGCCTCGAGTGCGGCGCTCGTGATCCGGCCACCCGGGTTGCGGAAGATCTTGGCGTCGCCATGGTGCAGCCCGAACATCCGCAGCGGATCGATCCGCGAGTCCATGCAGGTGACGATCGCCACGCCGGCGTGCGCCACACCGTCGAAGCCGCTGAGATCGAACTTGGCCGCGAACTCCTTGTTGGCTGCGATCAGGTCTTCGAAGTCCTCCACGCCAGAAACCGTAGCGGAGCGTCGGCACCGTCGTGCAACGCGCCCGCTGTCCGGATGCCTACCCTTCGTCCATGAGGTTGACCCGACGCGGCGTGCTGACCTGCGGGGCCGCGGCCGTAGGTGGCGTGGCGGGAGCCGGCGCGCTCGTCGAGTACGACGTCCTCCCGGGCCGAACCCGCGCCTACGAGTTCCTCGGACTGAACGGAGAAGCGGGCGTGATTCCGGACGTCGAGGGTGGTCCCGTCGACCGCGGCACGCTTGACGGCGCCGAGTGGGCGGTGTTCAACCCGCCGAACGGCCGACCCGGCCTGCCGGTCGTGGTTGCCCTCCACGCTGCCGGGCACGGCATCGACCAGCTCGTCGACAACCTGGCTCTCGACAAGTTCCTGGCAGCGTCCGGCGGTCGGTTCGCCCTCGCCGGCATCGACGGGGGCGGTTCCTACTGGCACCCCCGGGCCAACGGCACCGACACCGGAGGACGGGTCCTCGACAGGTTCCTGCCGTTGCTCGGCGAACGCGGATTCGACGTACGACGACCGGGGTTCATCGGCTGGTCGATGGGTGGTTACGGCGCGCTGCTGCTCGCGAGCGAACGGGCCGAGCAGGGGCTGCCCGTCGGGCCGGTTGTGGCGATCAGCCCGGCGGTCTGGGAGGACTACGACGACACGTCCCCGAGCCTCGTTCGACGATGCCGAGGACTTCGCGGCGTACGGGATGTTCGGTCGTCGCAACCTGCTGGAGGGCATCGAGGTCCGCATCGACTGCGGTCGTGGCGATCCGTTCTACGGCAACGCCACCGACTTCGCCGACGGGCTGGACGCGGAGCTCCACATCGAGGCCGGAGCGCACAACGACGCCTACTGGACCAGGGTGCTCCCCGAACAGCTCACCTGGATCGGTGACCGGATCTCAACCACCGGCGCGCAGTAGCTCGCCGGTGTCGAGGCCGCGGGTCTGGGCGGACCGGAACAGCACAACCGCGAGGACGGCGGCGATCACGGCACAGATCGCCGCGCCGGTGAACACCGTCTGCTCCTGGGCGATGCCGGCCTGCTTGATCAGGAGATCCAACGCCGCGCAGCGGCTCTTGCCATCGCAGACCTCCTGGATGGCGGGGATGTCTGCCTGCTCGTTGTAGTAGCGGCGCAGGCCGATCGTGGTCAGCGCCGAGATCCCGACGAGCATCCCCACCATGCGGGAGACCACCACGAAGGCAGTCGTCAAGCCGTGTACGTCGTCGTCGGTGCTGGACAGCACGGCGGCGTTGACCGGGGCCAGGGCAAGTCCGAACCCGAAGCCGCCGAGCAGGAGCGGGACGTTCGCGGAGAGGTCACGCAGGCTGGTCAGTCCCCACCTGGCCATCAGCACGAAGCCGACGGCGGCGAGCACCATGCCGATGGCGGTCACGATCCCGGCAGGCAGCGTGCGGGTCAGGTAGCCGCCCAGCACCGCGCCCACAGGCAGCGCGATCAGGAACCGGATCAGCACCATCGCGGCCGCCAGCTGCGAGTTGGGGTAGATGGTGGTCCGGGCGAAGATCGGGATGTCGATCAGCGCCGCGATCAGGGCGGCGCCGATGAAGAAGCTGACGACCATCGAGCCCCAGGCCGGCGTACGACGCAAGGCTCCGCGAGGCACCAGCGGCTTCGCGCTCCGGCGGAGGTGGAAGGCGAAGAGCACGACAGCGACCGCGGACCCGAGGAGGTACCAGAGCCCGCGGTCGGAGAAGACCTGGAGACGGGGGTCCGCCGTGGTGAACGCGAGAATCACGCCGCCCAGGGAGATGGCCAGCAGAAGGGCACCGAGAAGGTCCGCGTCCCGCATGCTGCGCCACCAGGCCGGCAGGTCGACCACCGGGCGTTTCGCCAACAAGCAGCGGGCCAGGAGCAGGGCGGTGAGCTGCGATCGCCGTCACGCCGATGGGCGTCAGCCACCGGCCGTCGCCCGTGTAGGGAACGAACATCCTGCCCATGGTCAGGTCGCGCTTCATCGCCTGCGGTTGCAGCATCGCGATTGCCCCGGTTGCCGTTGCCAGCACCAGGAGGGCCAGACCGATCAGGTCGAGATGGACGCGCCGCGGTTCGGGACCAGGCGTCCGTGGCGGCCAGCGTGCGTACGGCGGCGGCCAGGATCAGGCCGACGGCCAGGTTGATGACGAAGATGACCCGCCAGTCGGCGACGACCAGCACGATCGCTCCGAAGAGCGGGCCGACCACGCTGCCGAGCTCCTGGACGGCGGAGACGATGCCGAGCGGGATGCCGCGCCGTTCCACGGGATAGAGATCGGCGACCAGGGCCAGCGTCGCAGGCACCAGCCCGCCGCCCCCGACGCCCTGGAGGAAACGACCCGAGACCATGCTCGGGAGGTCGTAGGCCAGCGCGGTCACCGCCGACCCGACCGCGAACACGACCAGGGCCATCACCAGCACCGGGACCCGGCCGCGGAGGTCGGCGATCCGCCCGATCAGCGGCAGCATCGCGACGTAGCCGAGCAGGAACCCGGAGATGATCGGCGCCGCCCGCTGGAGCTGCTCGAGCGAGATCCCCACCGTCCGCATCATGTCGGGCAGCGCGAGCACGACGACGTACGTGTCGGCCGCCGCGAAGGCCACCGCCACCGCCGCGAGGCTCAACAGGATGCGGGACTGGCGGCTCACGGCCGCGGGACTCGCCCTCGACGGGTCGGCGCCCCCGGCCGCCGTCATGGTGCCTTGATCTCCTTGGTCGTGCCGTAGTCCTCGAAGTTGACGTTGTAGGTCATCTCGGCCGAGTCCTCGTAGAAGACGCCGGTCAGCTCGGCCTCGCGGAGCTCACCGGTGTCGCTGATCAGGTACAACGCGTCGAAGCTGTCGCCCTGCGCGGTGGGGATGATCGACTTCATCACCTCGACGGGGACCGTGCCGGTGTACTCGGTGAGGATCTCGTCGTTGTCGGCACCGCCACGAACGCTCTCCCCCTCCTCGAGGTCCTCGGTCGCGGTCAGCATCGAGGAGAAGCCGTGGTCGGGCGTCACCAGCTGCGCGGGGTCGGGCGCTTTGTACTCAGCGGGGTCGACGTCGGACCAACCCGGAATCAGCGGGACCTGGGCGTAGACCTTGTCATCGACGGCGACGACCGGGACGTCGAGGCTTCTGCCGGACAGGGAAACCGTGATGGTGCCCTCGAACGCCGGGGCATCGGTGGACACCCCGTCGGCGCCGGTGATCCCGGACACCCCGTCGGGAAGATTGTCGGTGCTGAGCTTGAGGTTCAGTCCGCTGGTCTCGTCGAGGGTCTTCTTGGCGAGCGCGATGACGTCCTCGGCTGACTTGCCTTCGCTGACCGGCTTCTCGGAATCGGTGCAACCGCCGAGGGTGAGGACGGCGATCAGGGCGAGCACGAGGACTCGGGGCTTCGGCATGCGACTCAGCCTTCCATACGGGGATGGTCGGCAAACCTGAGTGCGACCGGCCCGGCGCAGGCGCTGATCGGCTGCGAGCCGGGAGTCCCGGATCCGTCCCGCCGGCCCGTTGCCTCCGGGAGGTCGATGGGCGATCCGCTGGCCGCCGCGGCGCGGCCCGGAGCCGAGCCGGCCCACGCGAACACCAGGGTGTCCTCGCCCTTGAGGAACCGGTGGCAGCGGACGCCTCCGGTGCCGCGCCCCTTGGCGGGGTACTCCGAGAACGGTGTCACCTTGACCGCCCCGGGCTCGGTGCCGGGCAGCGCCGTCGAGGATCCCGCCGACGTCACGACGACCGACTCGTCGGTGTCGATCGCCCCGAACCACGACACCTGCTCGCCGGTGGCGAGCCGCACTCCCGCGATGCCACCTCCGGAGCGGCCCTGCGGACGCACCGCATCGGCTCCGAAGTGCAGGAGCTGGGCGTCCGAGGTGATGAAGCACAGCGTCTCGGCACCGGTGCCGAGCTCGACGGCGCCGACCACTTCGTCGGTGTCCTTGAGCGAGATCACCTCCCACTCGTCCCTGCCCAGGACCTCCGGGTTGACCCGCTTGACCACGCCCTCGCGAGTGCCGAGTGCGAGTCCCGGGCCGTCGGTGGCGAGCGGGGTGAGGGCCAGGACGCGTTCGCCCGGTTCGAGTGAGAGCACCTCGCTGAGGGGTACGCCGCCCTGGAGGTTGGGGTCGTTGGCCGACGCCGGGATCGCCGGCAGGTCGAGAACGCTCAGCTTGAGCAGGCGGCCCCGCGACGTGACCGCGCCGACCTCGCCGCGTGCCGTGGTCCGTACGCCGGACACGATCACGTCGTGGTTGGTGCGCGAGCCGCCGGTGCCGGGTGGTTCGTCGTTGCTGGACCGGGCGAGCAGGCCGCTCGAGGACAGGAAGGCGAAGCAGGGGTCGTCGGCGACCTCCAGAGGGCCGGCGGTCGAGGTGACCTGCGTTCCGGCCGACTCGAGCAGGACGGTACGACGAGGGGTGCCGTAGGTCTTCGCCACGTCGGCCAGCTCGTCGGAGACGACCTTTCGGAGCAGCTTCTCGTCGCCGAGGATCGCGTCGAGGGCCTCGATCTTGCGCTCGAGCTCGGACCTCTCCTTGTCGAGCTCGAGCTTGCTGAACCTGGTGAGCCGGCGCAGCGGCATCTCCAGGATGTAGTTGGTCTGGATCTCGGTCAGGTCGAAGACCTGCATCAGCCGTTCGCGGGCCTGCGCAGTGTCGTCGCTGGTGCGGATCAGCTGGATCACCTCGTCGATGTCGAGGATCGCGACGATCAGACCGTCGACGAGGTGCAGCCGGTCGGCTGCCTTGCCGCGACGGAACCGGGTACGCCGGCGTACGACGTCGAAGCGGTGACCGAGGAAGACCTCGAGGAGCTGCTTGAGCCCGAGGGTGCGCGGCTGGCCGTCGACCAGGGCGACGGTGTTGATGCCGAAGGAGTCCTCGAGCGGGGTGGCCTTGTAGAGCTGCTCGAGCAGCGCCTCGGGGTGGAACCCGTTCTTGACCTCGATCACGAGGCGCAGGCCGTTGTCGCGGTCGGTCAGGTCCTTGATGTCGGAGATGCCGAGGAGCTTCTTGGCCTGGACCAGGGTCTTGATCCGCTCGACGACCCGTTCGGTGCCGACGCCGTAGGGCAGCTCGGTGACCACGATGCCCTTGCGCCGGGCGGTCACCGACTCGACCCTGGCGGCGGCCCGCATCCGGAACGACCCGCGGCCCGTCTCGTAGGCGTCCCGGATGCCGTCGAGGCCGACGATCTTGCCACCGGTCGGCAGGTCCGGCCCGGGGATGAACCGCATCAGGTCGTCGAGGGTGGCCGACGGATGGGTGACCAGGTGGCGCAGCGCCTGCACCACCTCGACCAGGTTGTGGGGCGCGATGTTGGTCGCCATCCCGACCGCGATGCCCGTGGTGCCGTTGACGATCAGGTTGGGGATCGCCGAGGGCAGCACCGTCGGCTCGGTCTCGCGGCTGTCGTAGTTGGGCTTGAAGTCGACGGTGTCCTCGTCGATCGAGGCGGTCATCGCCAGCGCCGCCGGCGCCAT
Source organism: uncultured Actinomycetota bacterium (assembly GCA_963719255.1). GTDB lineage: Bacteria > Actinomycetota > Actinomycetes > Propionibacteriales > Nocardioidaceae > Nocardioides. The sequence goes on from CAVRBN010000066.1 coordinate 22,312, forward strand.
CCGGCACTCGGTGTAGCGCATGGCCGCGGGCGAGTCGTCGGGCGAACCGAAGTTGCCGTGCCCGTCGATGAACGGCACCCGCATCGACCACGGCTGGGCCATCCGGACCAGGGCGTCGTAGATCGCGCTGTCGCCGTGGGGGTGCAGCCGACCCATCACCTCGCCCACGACGCGGGCGCTCTTGACGTGACCGCGGTCGGGGAACAGCCGCATCTCGTTCATCGTGTAGAGGATCCGCCGCTGGACGGGTTTGAGACCGTCCCGCGCGTCGGGCAGGGCGCGCGAGTAGATGACGGAGTAGGCGTACTCCAGGAACGAGGAGCGCATCTCGTCGCCCACGTCGATGTCGAGGATGTGCTCCTCGAAGTCGTCCGGGAGCGGTTGCTTGGTCTTGCGTGCTGCCATGGGCGCATTCTCCCCGGGTGCACCTACGCTTGAGCGCTGGGCACGCCGCAGGTGGCCGCGGGCACGCTAGATTTCCGGCCATGACCTCCTCCGAGCCGGGCAGTGCCGCGCCTGAACCGGCGCACGGTCCATCCTGCGCCCCGGCACTGGGAGGCCGACGTCCTCCTCCGCGACGGACGTACGGCGCACATCCGACCGATCCAGCCGGAGGATGCGGAGCGGCTGGTCGAGTTCTACGCGCGGGTCTCCGACGAGTCGAAGTACTACCGCTTCTTCACCCACATGCCCCAGTTGTCCGACCGCGACATCGAACGTTTCACGCACGTCGACCACGTCGACCGGGTGGCGTTCGTGCTGATCGTGGCCGAGAACATGATCGCCGTCGGGCGCTACGACCTCGTCGAGGCAGGCGTGGCCGAGGTCGCCTTCCTCGTCGAGGACCAGCACCAGGGGCGGGGCATCGCCCAGGTGCTGCTCGAGCACCTCGCGCAGGCCGGTCGCGAGCGGGGGGTCGAGAAGTTCCAGGCGGAGGTGCTCCCCGACAACCAGCGGATGATCCAGACCTTCCGGGACGCCGGCTACCACGTGGCCGGTGGCTACGAGGACGGCGTGATGATGCTGGAGTTCCCGATCGACCCGACGGACACCGCGATCGGCGTGATGCAGGACCGCGAGCACCGAGCCGAGTCGGCGTCGATCGACGCGTTCTTCAGCGCGCGCTCGGTGGCCGTCGTCGGCGCGTCGAGGCGGCAGGCCACCATCGGCCACGCACTGGTCCGCAATCTGGTGCTGGGCGACTACACCGGACGGGTCTACGTGGTGAACCAGTCGGCGACGGCCGTCTCGGGAATGCCGGCGTACAAGACGGTCGGCGAGATCCCCGACGACGTCGACGTGGCGATCGTCGCCGTACCCGCCGATGCCGTCCAGGATGTCGTCCTCGACTGCGCCGCGAAGGGCGTCTACGGCCTCGTGGTGATCTCGTCGGGCTTCGCCGAGACCGGAGAGGAGGGCCGCAAACGTCAACGGCGGCTGGTCGGGCTGGCCCGGTCCTACGGCCTGCGCCTGATCGGGCCCAACGCCCTGGGTGTCATCAACACCGATCCCGAGGTGTCGCTCAACGCCTCCTTGTCGCCGACGATCCCGCCGCGCGGCCGAGCGGGGTTCTTCTGCCAGTCCGGGGCGCTCGGCACCGCAATCCTCGAGAAGGTCGGCAACCGTGGTCTCGGCCTGTCCACGTTCGTCAGTGCGGGCAACCGTGCCGACGTCTCGGGCAACGACCTGCTGCAGTACTGGGAGGAGGACGACACGACCGAGGTCGTCCTGCTCTACCTCGAGTCGATCGGCAACCCGCGGAAGTTCTCGCGGATCGCCCGACGCGTCTCTCGGCGCAAGCCGATCATCGCCGTCCGCTCCGGCCGCACCACCCAGGGCGTGCCGATGGGCCATGCCGTCCGCCACATCGCGGCACCGCCGCAGGCCGTCGACGCCATGTTCCGCCAGGCCGGCGTGATCCAGGTGGACACCCTCGACGAGTTGTTCGACGTGGCGCAGCTGGTCGCCCACCAGCCGCTGCCCGCCGACGGCCGGGTAGCCATCGTGGGCAACTCCGACGCCCTCGGCCTGCTGGCGGCGGACGCGGCAGCCGCCGTCGGCCTGCGGGTCACCAAGTCGGTCGCGCTCGGCGCGGAAGCGACCGCCGAGGACTTCGAGGACGCCCTCGACGACGCGATCGACGACCCCGAGGTGGACTCGGTCGTCGCGGTCTACATCCCTCCGCTCAACGTGTCGGGCGCGGCCGTCGCCAACGTGCTCGCCGCCGTGGGCGAGCAGTCCGACAAGCCGCTGGTCTCCACGTTCCTGGGGGCCGAGGGGGTGCCGGAGCTCCTCCGCGTGCCGGACGTCGCGGGCGCCACGGCCGGCCGCGGGTCGGTCCCGTCGTACCCCGCGGTCGAGGCGGCGGTGCGGGCCCTGGCGCGGGTCGTCGAGTACGCCGCCTGGCTCCGGCAGCCCGACGACCACAAGGTCGAGCCGCTGGACGTCGACACTGATGGCGGCCAAGCGACTGGTGAACGAGATCCTGTTGCGTTCGCCGGAGGGCCGCGACCTGGAGGCGGACGAGCTGACCGCGCTGTTGGGCGCCTACGGGATCGAGCTGTGGCAGACCCAGTACGGTCACGACCCAGAAGGAGGCGATCGCGGCTGGCCGGGCGCTGGGCTGGGACGTCGTGCTCAAGGCGACCGCAGAGCACCTCCGCAACCGGCCCGACCTCGCCCACGTCTGGCGCAACATCGACAACGCGGCGGAGATGCGCATCGCCTGGGCGTCGCTCGTGGAGAAGGTCGCCGACCACCCCGACACCGCCGGGTTCGTCGTCCAGAAGAACTCGACACCTGGTGTGCCGGTCGCGATCGGCGGACTGGAGGACCCCCTGTTCGGGCCGGTGGTGTCGTTCGGGATCTCCGGGCCGCTGAGCGAGCTGCTCCAGGATCGCGTCGTACCGGATCCCGCCGCTCGAGGGCAGGGACGCGGCGACCATGGTGCGCGAGATCAGGTCGGCCCCGATGCTGTTCGGCTACCGGGGCGGCGAGGAGGTCGACGTCGAGGCGGTGGAGCGGCTGATCCGGCTGGTCGCGCAGCTGAAGAACGACCTGCCGCAGGTGCAGACACTGGACCTCTCGCTGGTGCTGGCCGGCGCGGACGGGATCGCCGTACTCACCGCCGCGGCGTGCGTTGCTCCCGTCGCCGACCCCCGGTCGGACTGGTTCGTGCGCAGGATGAACGTGATCCCCGGCGACACCCTGTAGGCTCGCTGTGACCGCGTGACAGACTGCAGGGCATGCGCAGCTTTGCCACGACGGACGGGGCCAAGAGCCTTCGACGTGCGATCGAGCACACCGGCTACTACCCCGAGGTCGTCAACGACGGCGTCGCAACCGCGGTCGCGGGTGAACAGATCGTGTCGTTCTACGTCCACCACGAGCCGACCATCGAGGGTGACGAGGTCCGCCGCCACATCACCGTGGTCGTGCTCACCCCGAGCCGGCTGATCCTCGCGCACACCGACGAGCACGCGGGTGACGACCTGCTGCCCGAGCCGTACACCTCCACCTCGACCGAGGCGATCTCGCTGGCGTCGGTGCGCTCGGTGGTCGTGACCCGGATGGTCGCCAACCCGACGTCGGGTCCGCAGCCCGCCGCCGAGGCGGTGCTCACGATCGGCTGGGGCGGAGTGGGGCGGATCGATCTCGAGCCCGCGACCTGCGCCGACCCCGACTGCGAGGCCGACCACGGCTACACCGGCGTGCTGGCCTCCGACGACTTCTCGCTGCGGGTCTCGGCCGCAGCCGACGGTGGCGACGCCGTGGGTGGGCTGCTCGAGTTCGCGGCCTCCCTTTCTGCGGCCACCCAGGGCAACGCACCCTCGTCGTGAGCGGGTTCGTCGAGCCGGCATACCACCAGCACGCCCTCTCCGACGTCCTCCCCGCGGTCGCCTCCGCGCTCGGGGTCGAGAGCCTGATCCGTGATCTGGGCGGTTCCTCGCTCCGGCTTCCCGACGCAGCGTCGTACGTCGTCTTCCTCGTGGACGGCCTGGGCTCGGAGCTGTTGAGCCGCTACCGGCACGCGGCGCCGTTCCTGTCGTCGCTGATGTCGATCGTCGGCACCGCCGGCGTGCCCTCGACGACCGCGACCTCGCTGACCTCGCTCGGCACCGGCCTGGCTCCGGGACAGCACGGCCTGGTCGGCTTCACGGCCCGGATCCCCGGCACCGAGCTGCTCCTGGACCACCTGCGCTGGGACCGCGACGTCGACCCGATCGAGTGGCAGCCGCACCAGACGGCGTTCTCGATGCTGGCCGCGGAGGGGGTCGCCGTGACCACGGTCAACAAGCGCGAGTTCAGGGGCTCCGGGCTCACCGTCGCCGCCACCCGCGGGGCCGAGTTCGTGGGCGCCAACAGGGTGGGGGAGCGGATCGCGTGCGTGCTGTCGGCCGCGCGCCGGAGCCCGTCGATGACCTACCTGTACGACGGCGACCTCGACTGGACCGGCCACAGGTACGGGGTGGCCTCGACCGCCTGGCTGCAGCAGCTCGCGATGGTCGACGCGGAAGCCGAACAGCTGCGCGAGGCGTTGCCGTCCTCGACCCGGCTGGTCATCGTGGCCGACCACGGCATGGTCGACAGCCCCATCGACTCGCGGATCGACGTCGACGAGCGACTCGAGCTGCGCGACGGAGTGGCCCTGGTGGGCGGCGAGGCCCGGTTCCGGCATCTCTACTGTCACCGGGGCGCGGCCGACGAGGTGGCGCTCACCTGGCGGGAGATCCTGGGTGACCGCGCCACCGTCCTGACCCGTGACCAGGCGAGCGCCCGAGGGTGGTTCGGGCCGGTCGACCCAGGAGTGCGGCTGCGGATCGGCGACGTGGTGGTGGCCTGTCACGCTGACACCGCGATCATGTGCAGCCAGTCATTCCCCTACGAGAACACGCTCGTGGGCGTGCACGGGTCGCTGACGCCCGACGAGATGCTGATCCCGATCCTGGTCGCCTGATGGAATGGCAGAATCCGCGCCGTGGCTGAACTGACCTTCTGGACCGGCACGATGGACGCGGGCAAATCGACTTTGGCCCTGCAGACAAACCACAACCGCGCCGCCCGGGGCCGGATGGGATGGATCTTCACGTCGCACGACCGAGCCGGTCAGGCGATGATCTCGTCTCGACTGGGCCTCACGCACGACGCGGTGGAAGTCACGGCCGAGTTCGACTTCTGGCGCTTCACCGTGGACGCCCTCACGCACGGTGGCCGCGTGGACTACTTCATCTGCGACGAGGCCCAGTTCTACACGCCCGCTCAGGTCGAGGCGCTGGCCAAGATCGTGGACGAGCTGCAGATCGACGTGTTCTGCTTCGGCATCCTGACCGACTTTCGCACTCAGCTGTTCCCCGGCTCGGCGCGACTGGTCGAGCTGGCCGACAGGACCGAGGTCCTGCAGGTGGAGGCGCTGTGCTGGTGCGGCAAGCGCGCCACCCACAACGCCCGGACCGAGGACGGCGTGATGGTCACCGAGGGCGAGGTGGTCGTCGTGGGCGACGTGGAGGCGGCTGACGAGCCGCCCGCAGACGTGGCCTACGAGGTGCTCTGCCGCCAGCACCACCGCCGCAAGCTGACCGCCGCACGGGCTCGGGCCGTGTCCATGGCTCCCGAGCCCTTGCCGTTCGGCTAGCGCGGCCGCCCGGCTAGGTTTGCGGCTGTGGAGATGGTGCTGGGACCAGGCGTGGGGCCGATCGACGCCGAGCAGGTGCTCGCGGCCTACCCGTGGCCGGCCGACAGGTCGATGGGTCCGAGCCATGATGGTGACCACCCTCGACGGGGCCGCGGCGGGCCCCGACGGGCTGAGTGGGTCGATCTCCTCGGACGAGGATCGGCTGGTCTTCGACACCGTACGCCGCCTCGCGGACGTCGTCCTCGTGGGCGCGGGCACGATCCGGGCCGAGCGCTACGGACCGATGCGCGCCAAGCCGGCAGATGCCGCGGACCGAGCCGCCCAGGGGTCGGCCCCCGCCCCGGTCATCGCCGTCGTCAGCGCCTCCCTCCTGCTGCCGTGGGAGGAGCCCATGTTCAGGGAGTCAACCGTCCAGCCGATCGTCGTCACCGGCGGTCGGGCGGACCCGCAACGGCTGCGCGAGGCGCGGGAGCACGCGGACGTGATCGTGCTCGAGGGCGAGAACCTCGACGTGTCGGGAGTCCTGGGCGCACTGGAGGCACGAGGGCTGCGGCGCGATCGTGTGCGAGGGCGGGCCGACCCTGCTCGACGAGATCATCGCTGCCGGGCTGCTCGACGAGGCCGACATCACCATCTCCCCGCTCTTTGCCGGCAGACAGCACACCCCGATGACCCACGCCCTGGCGGAGGTGGCGCGTTTCGACCTGGCCCACATCATCGCGGGAGACGGCTTCCTGATGAATCGCTACCTGAACGCGGCAACCGGATGATCTCCCTGTCCGGCCTGGCCCGGCTGGCGGGCAGCCATCCCGACGATCTCGACCGACCGGTCGCACCCCTCCTGGTCGGGGACCGGACCTTCGACACCGATGCCCGGCCTCTCGTGATGGGGACCGTGAACCTGTCGCGCGACTCGACGTACCGCGAGAGCGTCGCGACCTCGACGGCGGGCGCCATTCGCAAGGCGCGGGTCCAGAGCGCCCAGGGAGCCGACATCATCGACATCGGCGCGGAGTCCAGCACGGCCCGTGCCGCGCGGGTCGACCCGAAGGACCAGATCAGCGCCCTGGTGCCCGTGGTCGAGGCACTGTCGGCCGAGGGCATCATCGTGTCGGCGGAGAGCTACGACCCGTCGGTGGTCCAGGCCTCGCTGAAGGCCGGGGCGCAGATCATCAACCTCACCGGAGGGGCCGACGACGACACGATGTTCGACCTCGCCGCCGAGTTCAATGCGACCGTCGTGCTCTGCTGGGTCGAGGGCGCCAACGTCCGGGAGGTCACCGAGGCGACGACGCACACCGATCCGATCCCCGGGATCCTCGACCACTTCGCGGCCCGGCTCGGGACTGCCCGGGCGCGCGGAGTCGAGCGGATCGTCATCGATCCCGGGATGGGCTTCTACTACGGCAACCTCACCGACCCGATGACCCGAGTTCGCCACCAGACCAGGGTCCTGCTCAACACCTTCCGCCTGCGCCGGCTGGGCCTGCCGATCTGCAACGCGATGCCGCACGCGTTCGATCTCTTCGAAGACGAGTTCCGCACGGCCGAGGGCTTCTTCACGGTGCTGGCCGGCCTCGGCGGCACCGGCGTCTTCCGTACCCACGAGGTCCCCCGGGTCGTCGCCGTTCTCCGGGCACTCCAGGCACTCGACGTCGAGCTGCTGCCATGACCACACCACTGATCTCTGCCGACGAGCTGCGCGAGCGTCTGGGCACGTCTGGGCACAAGTCTGGGCACGGTGACCGTGCTCGACGTGCGCTACCGGACGGGCGGCCCGCCGGGGCTCGGCGAGTACGTCGACGGTCACATCCCGGGCGCGGCGTACGTCGATCTCGACACTGCTCTCGCCGATCCGCCCGGAGCGGGCGGTCGGCACCCGTTGCCGGATCCGGCCCGGTTCGAGGCGGCGATGCGGGTGGCCGGCGTGTGCGACGACCGCCCCGTGGTGGTGTACGACGACTGGGCCGGTCACGCGGCCGCCCGGGCCTGGTGGCTGCTGAGGTTCCACGGCCACCAGGACGTCCGCGTGCTCGACGGCGCCTGGACGGCCTGGCGGGAGGCCGGGGGAGAGGTGGAGACCGGGCACCCCGAAGCCCGGCCCGGTGACTTCACCAGCCGGCCGGGCGCGATGCCGATGGTCGAGGCCGACGGCGTCCCGGCAGTCGGCGTACTCGTCGACGCCCGGGCCGCCGAGCGCTACCGGGGCGAGGTGGAGCCGATCGACCCGGTGGCCGGACGCATCCCCGGCGCAGTCAACGTCCCGACGTCGCGCAACCTCACCGACGACGGCCGCTTCCGGTCGCCGGCCGAGCTGCGAGAGCTCTATGCGGAGGTCGGCGCGGTCGCGGGCGCCGACGTCGCGGCGTACTGCGGATCCGGGGTGACCGCGGCGCACGACGTGCTCGCGATGGAGGTCGCCGGTGTCCGGGCGGCGCTCTATCCGGGGAGCTGGAGCGGGTGGATCAGCGATCCGACCCGGCCGGTGGCTACCAGTGAACGCCCCTGAACAACCGGGCCAGCATGATCTGCTCGCCCTCCCGCTTGCCGCCCGTGCCTTCCGCGCCGCGGGCGGCGGCCGAGTCGGGGAACACGTGGTAGGCCATGTTCAGCACCCGGAACGCCGCCTTCGGCGCCACCGTGTGGGCGATCGCGCCCGCGTTGCCGAGCATCGTGTTGAGCTCGTGCGGCCGCTCGACGAGCGCCTTGATCACCAGGTCCGCGGCCTGCGCGGGTGAGATCGTGGGGAACTTGTCGTAGAGCTTCGTCGGCGCGATCATCGGCGTCTTGACCAGCGGCATGTGGATGTTGGTGAACGTGACGCCGTCGCCGACCACCTCGGAGGCGACCACGTTGCTCCAGGCGTCGAGCGCGGCCTTGGAGGCGACGTACGCCGAGAACCGCGGCGGGCTGGTCTGGACGCCGATCGAGCTGATGTTGACGATGTGCGACCGGTCCTGGCTTCGCATCGTCGGCATCAGGCCGATGATCAACCGGATCGCCCCGAAGTAGTTGAGCTGCATCGTGCGCTCGAAGTCGTGGAAGCGGTCCTGGCTCAGCTTGAGCGAGCGCCGGATCGACCGGCCGGCGTTGTTGACCAGGTAGTCGATGGCGGGCAGCTCGGCCACCAGCTGCTCGCACAGCGAGTCGATCGCCTCGAGGTCGGACAGGTCGCACGGGAACACGTGGGCCTTGCCGCCGCGCAGCTCGATGGTGAGCCGGAGGTCGTCGAGCTTGTCCTTGCCGCGGGCCACGAGGACGGGGATGCCGCCGGCCTGGGCCACCTTCAGCGCGGTCACCTGACCGATGCCCGACGAGGCGCCCGTGATCACGACGTGCTTGCCCTCGAGCGCCTTGCGGGCGTTGGAGTCCCGGGCCGTGCTCTGGTCGAGGTTCTCCTCCCAGTAGTTCCACAGCATCCGGCTGTAGCTCTCGAGCACGGGTACGGAGATCCCGGAGCCGGCCAGGGCCTGCTCGGTGCGGCGGGAGTCGAAGACGGCGCTGAAGTTGGTGTGCGACAACACCTCGGCGGGGACGCCCAGGCGGCCGATGGTCTGACCCAGCGCGGCCTGGACCGCGCCGCTGCGCAGCGCGCCGTTGACCAGGGTCGACGGCCGCATGGACCGAGGCACGAACGCAAGCGCTCCGGCGTTCGTGACGCGTCGGTCGACGGGGGTGGCGAACTGGGGTGCGCCGGCTGCGGCACAGAAGCCGTTCACCATCTCCACGACCGACTGCGGTTCCGGGTTGACCAGGTGGAAGGCCTCACCGTCGTGGTCGGGCAGGTGCGCCAGATGGTCCATCGCCTTCGCGACGTAGTCGACGGGAACCACGTTGGTGTCGCCGAGGTCGATGCCCATCATCGGCAGCCACGACGGCAGCGCGTCGCGCAGCCGCTTGATCACGGGGAAGAAGTAGTAGGGGCCGTCGACCTTGTCCATCGTGCCGAGCTCCGAGTCGCCCACCACGATCGCCGGACGGTAGACCCGCCAGGGCAGGGTGGCTTCCTCGCGGACGATGCGCTCCGACTCGTACTTCGTCCGGTGGTACGCCGAGGGCAGGTGCTGCTCCTCGGCGAACATGGTCTCGTCGAACGTGCCGTGGTAGTCGCCCGCCGCCGCGACCGACGAGACCTGGTGGAAGCAGCCTGCCGAGATCGCAGTGGCCAGCTCCAGCGCATGGCGGGTGCCGTCGACGTTGAGCGCCTCGTTGGTGGCGTCGTCCGCGGTCATGTCGTAGATCGCGGCGAGGTGGAAGAAGTGGTCGATCTTGCCCTTGAGCGCGGTCTTCGTCTTCCTGTCCACGCCGAGACCCGGGCTGCCGAGGTCGCCGATCACGGGGATCACCCGGTCGCTGCCCCACCGCTGGATCATCGCCTCCATCCGAGGCAGGGAGCTCTCTCGGACCAGCACGTGGATCGGTCCGTCGCGGTGGTCGACGAGCTCGCTGACGAGGAAGCGTCCGATGAAACCGGTCGCGCCGGTGACGAAGTACGACATGGCCGGAGACTATCCGGTCGGCTGTCGACCCTCAGTCGTGCTTGCCGCCCCCGAACATGATCTCGTCCCAGCTCGGCACCGAGGCGCGGCCCTTCCTCTTGGCCGGACGTCGCGAATCGGGCTCCGGCGCCAGGTCGCCCCCCGCCGCCGCTTGTCCGACCTGCTCGTGAGCCACCGGCTCATCGGCCAGGGGCTCGGGCGTCGGCGCGAGATCGGTGTCGGCCGCTGCTTTGTCCTCGCTGACCAGGTCGATCGCGTCCGCGCCCAGGGGGAGCTCGTCCTCGGGCACCGACTGGAGCCGACGCCTACGGGCCTGTTGCAGGTCGTCCTTCGGGGTCGAGTCGTCCTTCGCCACCGTCTCGCCGACCAGCCACTTGGCGTCCTCGTTGTCCAGGATCACGTAGTTGCCCGGGGCGTCGAAGGTGAACTTCGCGGTGCCCTGGCGGTTGGGGGCGTCGTAGTGTCCGACCAGCGCCCAGCGACCGTCCTCGCGACGCCAGGCGTCCCACTCGACGGTTTCGGGGTCGACGTTCTGGCTGCGCAACGTCGCGGTGACGGCCTCGCCGAGCGTTCGGGCACCGCCGGCCTCGCCGCCGGACTTGCGGCGTACGGAGGACCGCTGCGCGCGGCCGGCGATGTGCTCGCGCTCGGCCAGCACCGGGCTGGCGTACGGGAGGATCTTGTCGACCGTCGTCTGCGCTGCCTGCGCCACCTCGTCGGGGCTCTCCCCGGCGCGGATGCGGGCCTGGATGTCGCGGGGACGGAGTGCGCTGTCCATGTGTATCTCCAACTGGCCGAGTCGGGCATGCTCGCCGCGGAGGGCGGCCCGGAGTTTGGCGTCGATGACGAGGGAGAACTGGTCGCCCCCGTCGTTGACCAGCAGCAGACGCCTGTTGTCCTCGCTCAGACCTGCGAGCGTGAGGTGCAACATCGTCGTCCTGTCCTTGGTCATCCGGATTCCGGTTGCGCCGAGCCTACGCCAGCAGTGGGACCCGGTTGCGGAGCCGATGCGGCGCGCCAGCCGATAACCTCCGAGCATGCCGTCGACGCTCGTGTTCCTCGATCTCGTGGGCATCTTCGTGTTCGCGATCTCGGGCGCCCTGGTCGCCGTACGCAAGCAGTACGACGTCTTCGGCGTCCTCGTCCTCGCCGGCACGACCGGGCTCGGCGGCGGGTTCGTGCGCGACGTCCTCATCGGTGCCACGCCGCCGGCGGCGCTCGCCGACTGGCGCTACCTGCTGGTGCCGGTGGCGGCGGGCCTGGTGACCTTCGGGTTCCACTCCTCGCTGGGCCGGCAGGAGCGGCTGATCAACGTCTTCGACGCCTTCGGGCTCGCGCTGTTCTGCGTCACCGGTGCGCTCAAGGCGGGCGACTACGGGCTCGGTCCCGTGCCGTCGGCGTTGATGGGCATGGTCACCGCGATCGGCGGCGGCATGGTGCGCGACCTGCTCGCCGGTCGGGCTCCGGTCATCTTCCGCAGCGATCTCTACGCCACGCCGGCACTGGTCGGCGGGGCGATCGCGGTCGTGGGACGCGACCTCGGGTTCCCGCTCATCGTGGTGGCGGGCACCGGGGCTCTCGTCTGCCTCGTGCTGCGGCTGCTGGCGATGTGGCGGGGTTGGCGCGCGCCCATGCCGGCCGGCCCGTCCAGCGTCTGAAGACTGCGGTCACGGACCCAGGACTCGCTCCAGGTGGGCGTTGGCGAAGACCCGGTCGGGGTCCAGCCGGTCGCGCATCGCCAGGAAGTCGTCGAACCGGGGGTACTTGGCGGCCAGGTCGGCTGCCGTCCGGGTGTGCAGCTTGCCCCAGTGCGGCCGTCCGTCGTGCGCGTTCATGACCGCCTCGACCTCGCGGAAGTACGCCGTGTGGTCGGCGTCGCGGTGCACATGGAAGGCGAGGTAGACCGATTCGCGCTCGAAGGCAGTCGAGAGCGGCACGTCGTCGGGCTTCGCGTAGCGGACCTCCACCGGGAAGCTGATCTTCCAGTCGGAGCGATCGATGAGCCGCCGCGCCTCCCGGAGTGCCGCGATGCCGGCGGCGCGCGGGACGGCGTACTCCATCTCCCGGAAGACGACGTCGCGGCGGGCGACGAAAACCCGATGCGCGACGTTGCTGTAGGTGCGCGCCGTCTGGGCCCGGCCGGCGAGCTCGTTGGCGCGCGGAATCGCCCGCGGCATCCTGTTGAGGGCCTTCGTCAGCGCTCCGAAGACCGTGTTGGACAGGAAGTCGTCGTCGAGCCACTCGCGCCAGCGGGGGAGCGGTTCGGCCTCGCTTGGGGGTAGGTCGAGCCGGTTGTTGGTCTTGATCTGCATCCGGTCGGTGTGGGGGAACCAGTAGAGGTCGGCATGGTGGTTCCCGTCGACGATCTCGTCGTACGACGCCAGCGCCTCGTCCCAGGTGGCCGGTCGTTCGTCGGCCTCCAGGACGAACAGCGGCTCGACCTGGAAGGTCAGCTTGGTGAGGATGCCGAGGGCGCCCAGGCCGACCCTGGCGAGGTCGAAGACGTCCGGGTTCTGGTCGCGGCTTGCCTTGACTGTCTCGCCGGTCCCCGTGACCAGCTCGAGGCCGGCGAGCTGTGCGGCCAGGCCGGCGGCGACGCCACCGGTGCCGTGGGTGCCGGTGGACACCGCCCCGGCCAGGGTCTGCTCGGCGATGTCGCCCATGTTGTTCAGGCTCAGGCCCAGTCGTTCGAGCTCTTCGTTGAGCGTCTTCAGTGGGGTCCCCGCCCTTGCCGTCACCGTCATCGCTTCCCGGTCGACGTTCGGTGATGCCGGTCAGGCGCGTGGGCCGGAGCATGGTGTGCTCCGGCACCGCGATCCCCGTGAAGCTGTGCCCGGTCCCGACCATCTTGACGGTCTTCTTCTCGGCCCGCGCCCGCTCGATGGCTTCGACGATCTCCTGGGTGTTCCCCGGTTCCAGGGTCCTTGCCGGGTGTGCCGTCTCCAGGCCTGACCAGTTCCGCCACATGGGCGGCAGGGTAACGGTTACCTTCGGCGGCTGGGCTGGAGGAGCAGGGTCTTGCCGACGGCCTTCCGGTCCTCGATCAGGGTGCGTCGGTGGTCGAGCCCTTCGAGACGGTTGCTTCGCAACCTCCTCAGGAACCACTTGTCGTGACTTAACCGGGCGGGATGGGATGTTGCCGCCAGGAACGGGTACGAGCGTTGCATGCGAAGACCTAGCGATGGAGGCGGCGTGACGTTCCAATGCGCAGGGTAATCGGACTGCTGATCGTGATCTGGCTCATCGTCGGGGTCGTCGCTGCGGCTCAGCGCGGGTACTTCAACCCAGGCAGAGACGTGAACTGCAGGACAACCAGCGACACGGTCCTCACCGTGGTGGCCGGTCCTCTCAACTACCTCGGCGTCAACCCGAAGGTGAAGTGCAACCTCCCCGAGCCGTCCACGTGAGAGACTGCGACAGCGAGACGAATCCCGTTCCCGTGCTGGTGGTCCATACGGCACGGCACGGACGGCAGGGTGCTCGCGAACTGGCCGGAGGCTCCGCGGTGCGGTTGATTCGGCGGACTCCACGGTGCGGTTGGTTCGGGGCTGTGCGGCCTACCACGTCGGCGGCGCTGGGCTCCCCGCGTCGGTTTCGATCATGTGTACAGCCAACCAGACGGCGCCGATCATCTGTCCCGGAATCGAGGCTGAGACAGCGGTTTGTGGAGAAGTATTTTCTGAGCGCTTCTTCAACCCCGCTTGGGTGGCGGTGGGCTCGTGGCGTGGTTGCCGTTTACAGACCAACCCGCTTGGGTTTCGGTCGGCGTACGGCCTCGCAGGCCCTGCCCGCGTGCGCCGACACGTCGCAAGCCGCCCTCCTCCGCTTCGCTCCTTCGGGCAACTTCCGACGAGTCGGCGTTACCAGTCTGCGACTGGTCGGATCAACAGCGCGCACGTGACCGCGACGAGGCCGCCGGTGAGGTGAGGTGGGGCGGTGACGCCGTACGCCTCGGACGCACCGATGTGGTCGATGACCAGTCCGGCGAGGGGGGCGCCGGCGGCGACGCCGGCGGCGAGACCGGTCTGGAGCACGGACATGCCCTCGGTCAGCCGGGCTTTCGGCAGCGCCTGTTCGACCAGTGACATGGTCGCGATCAGGGTGGGAGAGATGGCGAAGCCGGCGAGGAACAGCATCGGGATCAGCAGGCCGAACGAGTGGACCAGCATGAGGGGAGCCATCAGTACGGTCAGACACGCGGCGCCGACCCGGATCCGGGTGGTGGTCGACGACCGCCAGGTCATGGCGCCCGAGATCAGTCCGGACAGCATGCTGCCGAATGCCCACAGCGCCAGCAGCGGGCCCGACCAGGCCTTGTGGCCGAGCTCCTCGGAGAGGGCAACCGTGGCCACCTCCGCGCTGCCGAACAGCACCCCGAGCGCCATCCCGACCCCGGTGAGCGGAGCCAGCACGTCCCAGGGGATCCGGGGTCCCGTCGCTCGATCACGCCGACGCGGGTTGGCCGGTGGCTGGGTGCGGCGCTGCGCCGCAAGCGCCAGCGTGCCCGACACGCCGGCGACGACCGCGGTCGTGAGACCGGCCAGGGGATGCCAGGACGTCGCCAGCAGGGTGACGGTCGTCGGTCCGAGGATGAACACGACCTCGTCGTTCACCGCCTCCAGTGAGTACGCCGTGTGCATCTCGCCGCGGTCCTCGAGCAGGTGAGCCCAGCGGGCCCGGACACACGAGCCGATCGGCGGCAGGCTGGCGCCCGCCGTCGCCGCGAACACATGCGGGAGCGGCAGCGGCCAGTCGGCCTGCACGGACCACATCATCAGCGCCATCGAGATCGCGAACGACGTGGTCGCCCACGGCAGGAACCGACCCTGCCCCAGCCGGTCGATCAACCGCCCCTGCACGATCGCGAAGGCCGCCTCGGCCATGATGCACGCCGCCGACACCGACCCGGCCAGCGAGTAGGAGCCCGACTGCTCCGACACGAGCAGCACGATGCCCAACCCGACCATGGAGATCGGCAGCCGACCGACGAAACCGCTGGCGCTGAACGCCACCGCGCCCGGGTGGGCCAGCACGCGACGGTAGGCGGCCAGCATTCCCGCAACACTAGGGTGCCGAGGCGACGACGTCCGAGGCCTTTTCTAGGATGAGTCCATGCCCGCTGACGTCACGCCGTACGACGCCCTGTTGCTCGTGTCGTTCGGCGGACCGGAGAAGCCCGAGGACGTCGTCCCGTTCCTGGAGAACGTGACCCGTGGCCGCGGGGTCCCGCGCGAGCGGCTGGAGGCGGTGGCTGAGCACTACCTCCAGTTCGGGGGACGCTCCCCGATCAACGATCTGAACCGCGAGTTCCTCGAGGAGCTCCGGGAGGACTTCAAGGGCTCCGGCATCGACCTACCGATCTACTGGGGCAACCGGAACTGGGACCCGCTATCTGACCGACACCGTGCGCGCGATGCGCGACGACGGCGTCACCAGGGCGGCGTGCTTCATGACCAGCGCGTACTCGTCGTACTCCTCCTGCCGGCAGTACCGCGAGGATCTGGCCGACGCGACGATGGCGGTCGAAGGCGCCCCGAGACTCGAGAAGCTGCGCGGCTACTTCAACCACCCGGGCTTCGTCGAGCCGATGGTCGACGCGACCCTGGGCGCGCTGGCGGGGCTCCCCGCCCAGGTGCGCGAGGACGCCCACCTGGCATTCGTCACCCACTCCATCCCCGTCGCCATGAACGACTCCAGCGGCGGATCGGGTGGTGGGGCGTACGTCGCGCAGCACCGCAGCGTGATGGGGGAGATCGTGGACCGGGTGCGCCAGGAGACGGGCCATCGGCACGCCCACGGACTCGTCTACTGCTCCCGCTCGGGGCCGCCGCAGGTGCCGTGGCTGGAGCCCGACATCAACGACCACCTCAGGTCGCTGTCGTGCCCGGCGGTGGTCGTGGTGCCGATCGGGTTCGTCTCCGACCACATGGAGGTGGTCTACGACCTCGACACGGAGGCCGCGGCGACTGCCGCCGAGCTCGGCCTGCCGTTCGTGCGTGCGGCGACGGCCGGCATCGACCAACGGTTCGTCACCATGGTGCGTGACCTGCTCCTCGAGCGGGCGGCCGTCGAACGCGGCGAGACCGTCGAGCGCGCCACCGTCGGGTCGCTCGGATATCGACCCGACCTGTGCCCGGTGGGCTGCTGTCCCAACCCACGAGGCGACCGGCCGGCGCTGTGCGGGGCGCCCGGATGAGCCCCGATGAGCACCGAGCTGCTGGACATTGCGCTCGACGCGGCCCGGGCAGCCGCGCAGCTGGTGCGCGAGCGGCGCGGCGGCCGTGGTCGAGGTCGCCGCCACCAAGACTTCGGCCATGGACGTCGTTACCGAGGCCGACCGTGCCAGCGAGCGGCTTATCCGCGAGTTGATCCTCGGCCGCCGGCCCGACGACGCATTCCTGGGGGAGGAGGGCGACGACATCGGCGGCTCGTCGGGCGTCCGCTGGATCGTGGATCCGATCGACGGCACCGTGAACTTCCTCTACGGGCTGCCGCGGTACGCCGTCTCGGTCGCCGCCGAAGTCGACGGCGAAGTGGTGGCGGGAGTGGTGATCAACGTCGCCCTCGGGCACCGAGTACGTCGCCGCCCGCGGCAACGGTTCGACCAGGGACGGCCAGCCGATTCGGGTCCGGCACGCCGTACCGCTGGCCCAACGGCTGCTGGGCACAGGATTCTCCTACGTCATCGACGCCAGAGTCCGCCAGGCCGAGGCCTGACCAGGCTGCTGCCGCGGGTCCGCGATATCCGCCGGATCGGATCCAGCGCCCTCGACGTGTGCCACGTCGCAGAGGGCAGTTTCGACGGCTACCTGGAGGAGGGCGTCCACCCCTGGGACTACGCCGCATCCGTACTGATCGCATCGGAGGCCGGGGCAAGGCATCGGCTCACACCCGGGTCGCTGGGGCGGGTCTGCGCTCGTGTGCGGGCCCGCCGACGGGTTCGAGGAACTTGTCGGTTTGGTGGACGAAATCGGCTTCTTCGGGGAATAGCTGGACCCCGCTGACTGTTGGTTGCGACACGTCGTGTGGAATGCGCGTGCACAATCGGCGCTGATGGTGCACAATCGCGGCGCCGTCACGACGAAATTGCCCACGTGGTCGAACGCTGTGATCGAAGACGTGAGAACGACGGGAACGCCCCGCTGAAGGAGAAAAATGGCGACTGACTACGACGCACCGCGCAAGAACGACGACGACCAGGGCGAAGAGAGCATCGAAGAGCTCAAGGCCCGACGCCACGACAAGAACTCCGGCAAGGTCGACGAGGACGAGGCCGAGGCGGCCGAGTCGTTCGAGCTGCCCGGTGCCGACCTGTCACACGAGGAGCTGGCCGTCGAGGTCAAGCCCCGTCAGGACGACGAGTTCACGTGCATGAGCTGCTTCCTCGTGCACCACCGCAGCCAGCTTGCCGACAGCAAGCGGCTGATCTGCAAGGACTGCGCATAGCCGACGAAGCCGCCCGTTCGCCGCAGACCCTGCTGGTTCTGGGCGACCGCGGGACGCTGCCGTTCGAGGCTCTCCATGGCGAGCCTCTGTACATGCATGCCCTCCGAGCCTTGGTGGAGGCCTTCCCGGTGGAGCCCGCAATCAGTGTCGCTGCCGACCATGAGGCCCGGGTCCGCGCCGAGGTTGAGGCCGCCGACGTGCCGGCACGGGTACTTCCCGGCGATGGCTGGTGGGATGAGCTGCTGCGGCTGCCCGCACGTGACCTCCTGGTGCACGACCCGCTCTGCCCGCTCACCTCGGCGCAGTTCCTGCGTACGGTGCGAGACCGGTCCTTCGAGCGCCCGGGACATTCCTTCATCTCGTTTCGGCCGGTGACCGACACCGTGAAGACTGTTGTCGACGGGCGGATCCAAGGCACCATCGACCGGGAAGGCTTAGCCGCGATCACCTCTCCTGCATTGGTGTCGGCATCCACTATGAGCCGAGCGATCACTGCCGGTCGCATGCCACCGCTGGCCGACTTCGCAGAGTTGGTGGTCTGGCTGCGGAGCCTGGGGGAGGTGGAGCTGGTGAAGGCACCCTCATTGGCGCGCCGGGTAGATGATGCGTCCGCGGTGAACCTTCTAGAGTGTGTGGACGAGGTTGGGCACCAGGTACGTACCGAACCGGGCGACCCAACGAGTGTCGATGCGCCGGTCAGCGGCGGATCAGGGACCAGAACTCCCTGACGAATTTCTTGGGTTGTCGCAGGATCGCTCCGGGCAGCTGACGGGCGAAGCCGAGCGGGTCGCGCGCGGCTCGGCGCAGCATCCGTCCGGGCTTGCTCACGATTCGGCTCTCGAGGTCCCGGGCGTACGCCGGCAGCAGGGCGCGTTGGGAGAGCTCCAGATGACTTCCGCACCTGGTGCACCGCACCGATTCGAGCAGCCGTCCCGCGTAGTGGAGCTCGTGGTCGGTGACCTGTTCGCACGTCTCGCAATGGAGCTCGGCGTACTCGACACTCATGGTTGCCCCCCTGCATGCCACAGGTCGCGCAAGTGCGGGCGGCCTCGGTGTGCGGGTTCTGCCCCACCCGAGAGGTCCCAGTGGGCCTTGGCGAGCAGCCGCTCGGCCAGGAACAGATCCTCGGGGAAGGTGATCTTGATGTTGCCCCCGTCGCCGGGCACGCAGGACACGGGCAGATCGCTGTAGCGCTCGATGCAGTTCGCGGTGTCGGTGCCGACGAACCCGTCCTCCTCGGCCCTCTGATACGCCTCCAGGAGGGGTCCGGCGAGGAACGCCTGCGGGGTTTGCACGGCGACCACGCGGGTCAACGACTGGTCGGCGCCGTTGAGCGCGGCCAGGTGCTGCTGGTCACGCACCGGGATCGCCCCGCCGTGTTCGGAGGCGGCGGCGATGACGTCGCCGAAGAGCCGCGTCCTGGCCAGCGGGCGGGCCGCGTCGTGGATCACGACGACGTCGATCTCGCCGGCGGTGATGGGGGTCGCGAGCGCCTGGAGCGCCATCCACTCCGAGGCGTGCCGGCTGTCGCCTCCGGTCACGATCTCGACGGCGGGGGCCCCCACCTCGCGGTGCAGGGTCTCGAGCACGACGTCACGGTCCTCGTCCCGCACGACGAGGATGGTGTGGGTGATGGTCGGGAGCAGCCGGCCCAGCGGATCGACCAGGTGAAGACTCGTCGCCCGGCGAGGGGCAGTAGCACCTTGTTGGTGTGGTGCCCGGTCCGGCGTCCGTCACCGGCGGCCAGCATCACCAACGCGGCCCGGGGGCGGCGAAGGCCGGGTCCGGGCGGGTGGTGGGCGACGGCACGCGGTGAGCGTAGCGTCTGTCTTCCCACGCACCTACCCGGCTTCCGTGGCTCAGCCCGCCAGCAGGGAGCGCAGCTCCACGAGTGTCGGGACTGACGTGTCCTTGTCCATCGACTCCTGGATCCGGCGCATCCGGACGATCGCAGACGACTCGTCGAGTTCGACGTCGTCGTACGTGAGCAGGTGGTCGACGGGGACATCCTGGCGCAGTACGGCGCCCGCCAGCACGCCGAGGGGTACGGCGCCATCGCGGGCGAAGTCCTCCGCCGGGTCGATCAGCCCGCGGACTGTGCTGCCGCCGATGCCGTCGATCTTCTCGCCAGCCTTCAGCGGCCGCTTCGTCTCGGCGCCGACTTCGGCGGTCCATCGCTCCGCGCGCAGACTGGCGCGCTTGTCCAGGGCCATTTCGTAGACAGTGAGCGGCGCCTCGATGCTGGCGAGGTGGTAGGGGCGGTAGAGCGCGAAGTAGGGCCCGTCACCCATCTGGAGGTAGGACATCTCGTGGTGGACGTAGGGGTCGTCGGTGCGGACTACGACGAAGACCCCGGGTGCCACGGGGCCGGTGCAGTAGTCGACGACGCCGGCCGCGCTCGAGCACGC
The DNA here is from genome assembly GCA_963719255.1 of uncultured Actinomycetota bacterium. Classification (GTDB taxonomy): domain Bacteria; phylum Actinomycetota; class Actinomycetes; order Propionibacteriales; family Nocardioidaceae; genus Nocardioides. The sequence goes on from CAVRBN010000066.1 coordinate 42,297, forward strand.
CGCCGTCCTCGGCGAGCGCGAAGGTCTGGTGCAGCGTCGGGACGGTGGAGGCGGGGCCGTGCATCCCGCGCGTGCTGACTTCGAGCCCGGTGGTGTTGGCGAGCGCCGCCATCTCGATCATCGCCTTGGAGCCGTCGACGAAGCTGGTCAGCATCTTCGGGTTCATGCCCTTTGAGTCCGCGCGACCGGTGAGCGACTGCGGGAGTCGCGTACGGGTCGAGCGGGTTGTTCTTGCCCTTGCCTGCGCAGACGACCTCAAAGTTCAGGTCGCGCGCGTAGTCGACGAGGATCTTGGTCTCGACCGGCTCGTCGCCGCGGCAGACCGAGTAGATGGCATCCGACTGGTCGGCGAGGTGGGCGAGGTAGCGACCGATCGTGACGTCGGACTCGACGTTGAGAGTCGCGATGCCCATGCCGGCAGCCAACGACTCGACCGCGACGCGCGCACCGACGTCGGGTACGCCGGTGGCCTCCACGACGATGTCCAGTGGTAGTCCGCCGAGCTCGCCGATGCCGTCGAGCGCCACGCTGTCGCTGTTCTCGATCGCCCGGGAAGCGGCGTCGAGGTCGGTGGCCGTGGATGGGGTGATGCCTGCCTGGCCGAGGCGTCCACCGCGCGGGTGCGGTCGACGTCGAGCACGGCGGAGAGGGCGATGCCGGGCATCCGGAGCAGCTGGGCGGCGAAGCCGCGTCCCATCTGTCCGGCGCCGACGAGGCCGACGCGCAGAGGGCGGCCCGTCTCGTCGAGGCGCTCTTGAAGTCTGTCGCGATAACTCATGGGCTCTGTTCCTTTGTCAGGTGGGTCGGCCGGGTGATCCGGAAGGTGTCCCCGACGGCGAGCAGCGGGATGTCACCGGTCCGGACGCACACGTCGCCGGGGAGTTTGGCCTCGGTGCGGCCATCGGCCTTCAGATCGAGGTGGCCGAGGTTGATCAGGTTGTCGCGGACGACGTGTCCCACGGCGAGGACCTCCATGGAGACGTCTCCGAGATGGATGGTGTCGCCGGGCCGGGGTCCGTCCTCGGCCACGGTCGCGCTGTGGAGGACGGAGATGTCGTGCAGCTCCGGGGGCGAGCCGTCAGCGAAGAAGATGAGGAGGCCATGGTCGAGGAAGGCCTCGACCTGGCTGCCCACCGGCGTCGCCGCGACTGGTAGACGGCGGCGCCGGATGACGGTGTCGATGGTGTCGCGACCGGCCTGGTAGAGGGTGCCGACGACGCCGCCGACGGCTGCCGATCTTGACGAGCACGTTGTTGAAGCCGCCATGCCGCCGCCTCCGGGCTTGCTTGCTGTCGTGGTGCTCATGCCGCTACCTCCTGCGGTCGTACGCCGCGCGAGCATCCGGGCCGTGATGAGCTCGGTGACGATGCCGCGGATGAGGATGACGACCATGCCGACGATCAGGTAGCGGACCGCCAGGTCGCTGGTGCTAGGCCGAGGTCGGTGATGCCGGCGGCGATGCCGAGGTAGACGAAGAGCTCACCGGGGTTGGCGTGCGGGAAGATGCCGGTGATCGGGTGCACGAAGCTGACCGCGGAGTCGTAGAACGCCGGCTTGTACCGCTCGGGCAGGAAGCGGCCCATCGTGTAGGCCATCGGGTTGGTGAGGAAGAAGACCGCCAGCACCGGCAGCACCAGGTAGCGCACCGGGTACCACTGGAGCCCGGGACGGCCGGCGGACTCGCCGAGCTTGTCGATCCGCTCCGGGCCGATCATCCGGATCAGCGCGTTGACCGCGGTGAGCAGGACGATCAGCGTCGGGATGATGCCGGTGACCAGGCCCAGGAAGGCCTCGCCGCCGGCCTCGAAGAGGCCGATGAACCAGTCGGCGGCAGTCGGCGAGGGCGCCGAAGAAACCGGTCGGCGGTCGTCGACGGTCGGGTTTCGGCGGCGAACGGGAGGTCGCCGCCAGGGATGTGAATGGCATGATTACTCCTGTCGAGTCGGTCTCTCGTGAGAGCCGGTCGTGATGCTTGCCCGGCATCGTTCGTCACCGGCGGACGTGTCCGCTCGATGTTGCTGACTCGCGCGCCGGTCCCGGGCTCCACCCCGGGGCCGACGTGCGGTGCTGCTACAGCCGTTGCGTCGCTCGGTGTCCTCTGCCTGCTTGCCGTGGAGCAGCTCGGCGGCCTGGCGGGCGGCCTCTCGCTGCTGGCGGGAGATGTCGGGGACGTCGCGCGTGCCGCGGACCTGGAGAGCCTTGAGGCCGAGGAGCTCCGGGAGTGGCTGGGCCGGGCGAAGGTCGTCGAGCCCGCTGAGCGTGATCGCGTCGCGGACGACGCCGTGCTCGTCGACAGCGATCGCGACGAACGCGCGCCGCCGCGGTAGCGCTTGCCGGCCGACGCCGACGCTGACCGTGCCGGACGTGCGCAGCCTGCGCACGGCGTCGTTGAAGGCCATGGACTGCTGGTAGGTGAAGTAGAGCTGGACGACCCAGCCGGCCACGACGGCGCCGAGCAACGACGAAGCATGGGCTCATGTCAGGGGTCCTTTCGGTGGGCGGAGCCTGCGGCGCTGAGCACGCCGCGGGCGAGGCTCTCGTCGCAGACGAGGGAGTCGATGAGGCGGCCGCGCAGGGCGCCGAGCACGCCCGGGGCCTTGGCCCGGCCCGCGGCGACCCCGACGACGTTGGGGATCGTCGACCAGGTCCGTCGAGGGTGACGGCGAGGACGCGGTCGTCGACCGCGCCGCGGATGGGCTGCGCCGTCGGCGTTGTAGTAGCGGGCGGCGATGTCGCCGACCGGCTCGTGCGGCCCAGAACGTCGTCGCTGCTCGGCCTGGTCAGGTTGAGCGAGTCGAGGATCGCCGCCGACGAGCCGTGGGTCGGGGTGCCGATGCCGACGAAGGCGATGTCGGCGCCGGCCGGCGGCGTCGAGGGCGTCGCGCGATCGACGGCTCGGCGAGAGCGCGTCGCGGGCACGCCGCTGGTCAGGGTCGCCGGCGCGTGCAGGAAGCGGTACGACGCGCCGAGGCGCGACGCGAGCTCGCGGACCAGCTCCTCGCCGCTGATCTCGTTGCTGATCGACGAGAGCCCGCCGACCAGCTGGACCAGCTGAGGCGGTGGTATCCTGGTCGGCCGTGGTCGCCCAGACCATCGCCTGGAGCGCGTGGCCCCACGACAGGGCGACCGTCATCTAGTCCTTGACGCTGTCGAGCAGCAGGTGGGCGGCCTGGACGCCGACCTGGTCGTCGATCCGCCGGCCCGGCGACGCGGCCGGGCGTGGGCGACCCGGACCTCGCGGAGCCCGAACGGTCTCCTGCAGCTCGTCCTCGAGCCGTGCACCCGGCCGGCCGGGTCGTTGATCCGGATCTCGACGATGCCCTGGGCTGCGCCTCGGTGAGCATCCGCGAGACGTTGGACCGGCTGGTGCCGAGCGCGCTCGCGACCTGCTGCCTGCGACAGGTTCTCGAGGTAGTACAGGCGCGCACGCTGCGAGCAGCGTCTGGGATCACGGGGGGCTGGCATTGTCACCTCCGTGCATAGTGTCTGCACATATGTTCGCGCATGTCATAGGCGTGTGACGCGCGGTCACACAAGGGGTGGCGTGGTCCGGACTGTCTCACGCGTGGTCGCCAGTGGCCGATGCGACGGTCGAGCAGCTGCGCGGCGTGGGCGCCGTCGCCGACCCGGTGGTCGACGGTGAGGCCGGCCGTGACGGTCAGCGCGAGCCCGACCCCGCCGGGCACGGCGACCGGGCCGCTGCCGCGATCGACCCGAGCGACAGCACGCTGGCCTGCGGCGGCGTGACGCAGGGCCTGGAAGCGGTCGACGCCGAGGCCGCCGAGGTTGGACAGCGAGCCGTTGGCGACTGCCGAGGTACGGCGGCGTCGACCGGCCGGTCTGGGCGGTCGCGACGACGGCGCGGATCTCGCGCGTCGAGCTCGTGCGGCGTCGCGCGCGGTCGGGCTCGGCGAACGTCGGGACCAGCAGGCCCCGGTCGGTGGCCACGGCCAGCGCGACCGCCGGCGGGCCGGACTCGACGGCGCGCGTCGTCCTCCCAGCGGCACAGCAGCTCGGGCACGTCGCGCAGCGCCGCGGCGTACGCGCGGAGCAGCACGGTGGTCCAGGAGACGCCGTCGCGCGCGGCGCGTTGGCGGCGTCGAGCTCGAGGTCGCGCCACACGCGTGAACTGCGGGACCGCCGCGCTCTCGGTCATCTTGCGCGCGACCGCGGCCCGGATCTGGCGACCGCGCGTCGCTACGGGCGGGGCGGCCGCCGCGGGGCGGCGCGGGTGCCGGCGGCAGCGGCGAGGCCGCCGGGCGCCGCTGGGCGGCGGGCGTCGCCGCGGCGCGCGGCCGGCGTCGCGGCGCCTCGACGTCGGCCACCCGGATCAGGCCGTCGGGCCGGTGCCGGTCACGGTCGCGAGGTCGACGCCGTGCTCGCGGGCCAGGCCCGGGCCCGGGGCACGGCGGCCACGGGCCGGTCGGCGCGGCGGCTCGGGCTCGGCGGCTCGGGCTCCGGAGCCGGCTGCTGGGAGCGACGGTGCTCGGCGTCTGGACCGGGCGTCGTCGGCGGCGGCGTCGGGCTCGGTGCGGGCTCCGGCTCGGCGAGCAGGTCGCCGAAGCCACCGCCGGTGTCCTCGCCCTCGATCTAGCCGATGGGCTCGCCGACCTCGACCGTGCCGGACTCGACGACGATCTCGAGAGGTGCCGGTGACGGTGCTCTCGACCTCCATGTCGACCTTGTCGGTCATCACCTCGCAGACGACGTCGCCCTCGGTGACCTCGTCGCCGACGGCGACCATCCACTCGGAGACCTCGCCCTCGGTCATGGTCATCGACATCTTGGGCATCCGGATCGCGATCTGGGCCATCAGGACTCCTTCATGACGTGCGTGGCGGCGTCGACGATGTCGTCGAGCTGCGGGCACCGACGGCGCGTCTCGAGCTGGGGCGCGTAGGGGATCGGACGTCGAGCCCGGTGAGCCGCTTGATCGGCGCGAGCAGCCGGTAGATGGTCGGCGACTCGCAGATGCGGGCGGCGATCTCGGCGTGAAGCCGACGTGGCCGGGCGCCTCCTGCACGAGCAGGGCGCGGCCGGTGCGCGAGACGCGCTCGAGGATCGGGGCGTCGTCGAGCGGGGTGAGGGTGCGCGGGTCGATGACCGGTCGCCTCGATGCCCTCGGCGGCCAGGGTCGTCGGCCGCCTCGAGCGAGCGGCGAGACCATCACGCCGGTGGCGACGATGGTGAGGTCGGCGCCGCGTCGGCGTACGGCGGTCACGCCGAGCGGCACGCGCTCGGCGTCCTCGGGCACGTGGCCGGTCGTGCGGTAGAGCAGCTTGTGCTCGAGCACGATGACCGGGTTGGGGTCGTCGATGGCCGACGAGCAGCAGGCCCTTGGCGTCGGCCGGCGGTGCCGGCATGACGACCTTGAGGCCGGGCACGTGGGCGAACCACGCCTCGAGGCTCTGCGAGTGCTGGGCGGCGGCGCCGGTGCCGGAGCCGAGCGGGGCGCGCAGCACCATCGGCACCGTGCAGCTCGCCGCCGAGCATGAAGTGGATCTTGGCGGCCTGGTTGACGATCTGGTCCATCGCCTGGCAGGTGAAGTCGGAGAACTGGATCTCCACGATCGGCCGCATGCCGGCGAGCGCCGCGCCGACGGCGGCGCCGACGATGCCGAGCTCGGAGATCGGGGTGTCGCGGATGCGCTCGCCGCCGAAGCGGTGGTAGAGGTCGCCGCTGACGCCGAAGGCGCCGCCGTAGACGCCGATGTCCTCGCCGAGCATGAACACGCGCTCGTCGGCCGCCATCGCCTGCGCCGATCGCCTCGCGGACGGCCTCGGCGTAGGTGATGACCCGGCTCGGTCGGCGGCCTGCGTCAGTGGTGGTCACAGTTGTTCTCCTGAAAGTTGTGGCGGTCAGCCGTGGCGAAGACGGCGTCGAGGAGGTCGGTCGGGTCGGCGTCGGGTGCGGCGTTGGCGGTGCGCACGGCGTCGCGGATCTGCTCGATGGCCTGGGTCGCGGACGGTCTGGATCTCCGCGTCGGTGAGCAGGCCGGTCTCGCGGATCCGCGCCTCGAACCGCAGGATCGGGTCCTTGCCGCGCCACTCGGCGATCTCCTCCCTGGTGCGGTAGAGGTTCTTGTCGCACTTGCTGTGGCCCTTCCAGCGGTAGGTCAGGTTCTCGACCAGCGTCGGGCCCTCGCCGGCGCGGGCCCGGTCGACCGCGACCTGCACCGCGTCGTCGACGGCCTCGACGTCGTTGCCGTCGACGGTGACGCCGGGCATGCCGTAGGCCGCGCCGCGCTCGGAGATGTTGTCGATCGCCATGGAGAACTCGGTCGAGAAGGACATGCCGTACTTGTTGTTCTCGCAGATGAAGACGACCGGCAGCTTCCAGATCGCGGCCAGGTTGAGCGCCTCGTGGAAGGCGCCCTCGTTGGTGGCGCCGTCGCCGAAGAAGCTGGCGACGACGCGATCCTGGCCCCGCATCTGGTAGGCGAGCGCCGCTCCCGCTGCGATCGGGATGCCGCCCGCCACGATGCCGTTGGCGCCGAGGTTGCCGGTGGCGGTGTCGGCGATGTGCATGGAGCCGCCGCGACCGCGGCAGTAGCCGGTCTCCTTGCCGAGCAGCTCGGCCATCATCCGGGTCAGGTCGCGCCCTTGGCGATGCAGTGGCCGTGGCCGCGGTGGGTCGACGTGATCGCGTCGTCGGTGCGGAGCGCCAGGCAGGCACCGGTGGCTGAGCGCCTCCTGGCCGATCGACAGGTGCATGGTGCCGTGCATCAGGCCGCGGGCGAAGAGGTCGTCGACGGCCTCCTCGAACCGCCGGATCGTCCACATGGTCAGGAGGGCGTGCCGGGCGTTCTCGGCACTGGCCACAGGTGAGTTGCTCATCAGGCTCCTATGCACATATGTGCGTGTCGTCGTCACTTAGGTGTAGATGCTAAGTGGCGTCTGTCACTCTTGGCAAGGGTCTGTCCTGAATTTCGCCGCGGCTTACGCTGGGGACGCACACCGGTGCGCGTGCGGGCAAGGAGACTGTGCAGCTGTACGTCGCAGACGTGCACGCCACGCCTGAGTGGGTCGGTGACGCGGGAAGATGTGCCCATGCGATTCCACCACGGTCCGCTCGCCAACGGCGATCCACAGATGGAGCTCGCACTCGCCCACGCCCTCGTGAAGCGAGTCAGCTCGGGGGAGCTAGGCGACGTGCTGCGTGTCTACCGACCGAGCGCACCGGTGACGGTTTTCGGTCGAAGGGACACGCGCCTGCCCGGATTCGCCGCCGCTGTCGACGAGTCACGCTCGGCAGGTTTCGAACCCTTGGTCGCGCGCCACCGGCGGGCGGGCTGTGGCCTACACGGATTCGGCACTCGTGGTGGACCACGCGGTGCACGACGTCAACGCGGTCGCCGGACAGGACTACCGCTTCGAACGATTCGGCCAGATGTTCGCCGATGTCTTCCGGCGCTTGGGCATCGACGCGCATGTCGGTGCTGTTCACGGCGAGTACTGCCCTGGCGCCCAGAGCGTCAATGCCCGCGGAGTCGTGAAGCTCGTGGGAACCGCGCAGCGGGTGATCCGCAACGCGTGGCTCTTCAGCTCCCTGATCGTCGTCGGCGACGAGGCCCGAGTTCGAGCCGTGCTGGCCAAGGTTTACGGGCACCTCGGTCAACCGTTTGACGAAGCTTCAGTCGGCTCGCTAACCGGCGAGATGCCCTCCCTGAACATCGAGACGGTCGAGCGCGCCATCATTCGCGCCTATGCCGCTTTCGACTCGCTGGATGAGGCCGCCCTGGATGACGAGACTCTCGCGCTCGCGCGCAACCTCGCTGTTCATCACCGGGTCTGACAGGTGCCGGTCAGGCGTCGCCGGCCACACCGGGTGGGAGGTGACCCGTCGACTTTGCGTAGTAGCCGGCAGCCTTCCTGCTGGCAAGCATCCGGGCCAGCGCGATCAGGGTGCCGCTGACGGCCGCCCAGGCCACGGCCTCCCAGATGTCGACCTCAGGATCGGCCGGGTTGGCGGGCGGCTCCTTGCCGGTCGCCGCCTTCCACGTGGTGTTGATCGCCTTCTTCGCCATCATCGCGGCGCCGAGCGTCGCGACCAGGGAGAAGATCGTCCAGACCTTCGACGAATCCGATGCCATGGGTCCTCCTAGTGATGACTCGTTTACATTACCCAGCAGTCGGCTTCGGCATGCCCGGGTCCGTCGCGGACTGAAGGGCGGCGGCCAGCTCGTCGGGGTGCCGGGTCGACACCAGCCAGTACGGCGCGGGGTCGGCCGGGTCGGTGATCTCCACGCGCACCGATCGCTTCAGGTAGGGGCGGAGCAGCAGGAACGCCCGGGCGTCGGCGTCGACGCCGGCCGCCCTGCGGGTCGCGTCGGCGTCGAGCGGAGCCACGGCTCCGACCAGGCCGGTGGTGATGTGCGCCCGACCGGCGCGGAACTCGTCGTTGCGGACGATGACGCGTACGCCGCCGTACGAGAGGAAGCCGGCGGTCAGCAGCGCCATGGCGGCCAGGGCGACCACGGCCGCGGCGAGCGGGGGAGCGGCGACCGCGACGGCGAGCCACAGCGTCGCGATCAGCATCGTCCCCTGCACCCACCAGCGCAGCGGCACGGTCAGACGTTCCGAATACTGCACCGGGCAAGCCTGTCACCCTGATCGCCGGGATCGGCGGGTAGGGTCCCCGAACGTGCAGCCAGACATGACCGGCACGATCCGGGTAGTTGTCCACCGTCTCGACGCCGGCCTGCCGCTGCCGTCGTACGCCCATCCCGGCGATGCCGGGGCCGACCTGATGACGACCGTCGACGTGACCCTGAAGCCCTTCGAACGCAGGCTGGTCCCCACGGGCGTCGCGCTCGCGCTCCCCGAGGGGTACGTCGGGCTCGTCCACCCGAGATCCGGGCTGGCCGCCCGGCACGGCCTCTCGATCGTCAATGCTCCGGGCACCATCGATGCCGGCTATCGCGGCGAGATCAACGTCTGCCTGGTCAATCTGGACCCGACGACGCCGATCCGGCTCGTCCGAGGCGACCGGATCGCCCAGCTGGTCGTGCAGCGTCACGAAAGGGCCTCGTTCGTCGAGGTGGACGCGCTTCCGGGGTCGGTCCGAGGCACGGGGGGTTACGGTTCTACTGGAGGCTTCCGCGACCAGGCGGAAGATCCCCACGACACCGAGGAGAGTTGACCGGGATGTTCCGTCGCAACAAGGGCGCCGAGGCCAAGGACGCGGCCGAAGCCGCGACCGAGGAGAAGGCCGAGTTCGACCCGACGGCGGGACCCTGGGACGTCAGCGACATCGACCTCGAGGACGGGGTCGAGCGGGTCGACCTCGGCGGCCTCCTGCTCTCCCCGAGCCCCGGCCACGAGCTTCGCATCCAGGTGGACGAGGCGACCCAGGAGGTGCAGTCGGTTCTCATCGCCGGGGCCGAGGGAGCGGTCGAGCTGAGGCCCTTCGCGGCCCCCCGCAACGGCGACCTCTGGGACGAGATCAGGCCGCAGATCGCCGAGGACATGGCCCGCAGGGGCGGCAAGGTCGAGGAGCGCGAAGGTGTCCACGGCACCGAGCTCGTCGGCTCGGTCCCGGTGCAGGTGGCCGAGGACAAGACGGCCGAGCAGCCCTCGCGGATCGTCGGCGTCAACGGCCCGCGGTGGCTGCTGCGAGCCACGTTCCTCGGTTCGCCGGCGACCAATCCCGACGAGGCCACGGACTGGGAGGCCGTGCTGGGCAGCGTGATCGTCCGTCGCGGCAGCCACGCCATGCCGGTGGGTGATCCCCTGCCGCTGACCCTGCCTCCGCAGGCCCGCAAGCAGGCCTGAGCGAGGACTCGACATGGGTGAACCGCACAAGAGCAAACTGCTCAAGAGCATCAGCAAGTGGGCGAACACCGCCCACCAGGACGCGGCCGACATGCGCCGTACCCACCTCGACGACAGCTGCGTGTCGATTGCCGATGCCCCCGACCGCGAACGAGTCCGGCTCCGCGGGACGTTGCGCACGGTCACGCTCAGCCCGCGTGGCGGCGCCCCGGCGCTGGAGGCCGAGCTGTTCGACGGCACCGGCGTGCTGACCGTGATCTGGCTCGGCCGGCGACGGATCGCCGGCATCTCGCCGGGCTGCTCGATCCAGGTCGAGGGCCGGATCGGCGTACACGACAAGACCCGGGTGATCTACAACCCCCGCTACGAGCTCAGGCCTTGACCTTGACCGAATCCACATCGGCCTCCATCGAGACGGTCGAGCACGTCGTCCGCAAGCAGATGGCAACCGCCCTCGGCGGCAAGCGCGGCATGCTCGAGACGGCGATCCCGACGCTGCTGTTCACGATCTTCTTCCTGACGACCCACGAGCTCAAGCTCGCCGTGATCGTCAGTGTGGCTGCGGCAGCGGGCCTGCTGGTGCTGCGCCTGATCCAGCGTTCCACGCCCACAGTTCGTGCTCAACGCGCTCTTCGGCATCGCGCTGGGCTGGTTCTTCGTGCACCTCTCGCAGCGGTCCGGCGGCGACGAGAACGACCAGGCCCTTGCCTACTTCCTCCCTGGACTGCTCTACAACACCGGCTGGACGACGCTGCTGGCGATCAGCTGCCTGGTCCGGTGGCCGGTGGTCGGCTTCATGGTGGGCAGCGTGGCCGGCGACCCGCTCGAGTGGCACCGGGACCGCCAGGTCGTCAAGCTCTGCACGCTGCTGACCTGGGTACTCGCCATCCCCGGCCTGCTCCGCCTGGCCATCCAGTGGCCGCTGTGGCTGGCCGCGAAGGGGGGTTCTCTCGACGAGGATCGCGCGATCGCCGCGCTCGGCGTCCTCAAGGTGGCGATGGGCTGGCCCCTCCAGCTCGCGACCCTGGCCCTGATGGTGTGGCTGCTGGCGCGCGACCGGACCCCGGTCGAGGAACCCGCCTGACCCGGTCGGCAGGTCAGCCCCCGTGGGTGCCTGGCGCCAGCATCCGTTCGAGCTCGTCCTCGACCTCGGCCGAGACGACGAACAGCAGCTCGTCTCCCGACTCGATGGGCTGCTCGTCGTCGGGTGTGTAGACCTGGCCGTCGCGCAGGATCGTGACCAGCGCGCAGTTCTCGGGCCAGGGGATCAGCCCGGCCGGCCGGCCGACCAGCGGAGAGTCTTCGGGAAGGGTGAGCTCGACGAGGTTGGCGTTGCCCTGCCGGAACGTGAACAGCCGGACGAGGTCACCGACCGTGACAGCCTCCTCCACCAGCGCGGACATGATCCGTGGGGTCGACACGTTGACGTCGACGCCCCACGCATCGGTGAACAGCCACTCGTTGTTGGGGTGGTTGACCCGGCCGACCGTGCGGGGAACCCCGAACTCGGTCTTGGCCAACAGGGACGTGACGAGGTTGGCCTTGTCGTCACCGGTCGCCGCGATGACCACGTCGCAGTTCTGGAGCCGTGCCTCCTCGAGCGAGGACAGCTCACACGAGTCGGCGAGCAGCCATTCCGCGTTGGGCACCCGGTCCGGCTTGATCGCGTCGGGGTCCTTGTCGATGAGCAGGACCTCGTGACCGTTGGTGATCAGCTCCCGGGCGACCGAGCGGCCGACGGCGCCCGCACCCGCGATGGCGACGCGCATCAGTCGTCCTCCGGTCCTTCTTCGATGATGCCGTAGGCGTGGCCGGCGTTCTCCTCGCGCATGACCAGGTGCAGCATGTCGCCCTCCTGGATCAGCGAGTCACGGGTCGGCAGCATGCCCTCTCCGAGCCGGTCGATCCAGGCGATCCGGCTCCGGGTCTCCTCCTGGAACTTCACGGTCCCGTGCCCGATCCACTGGTCCGGGACGGTGATGTGGTCGAGGCGGACGGTGCCCGAGGGGTCGCGGAAGTCGGGTTCGGCGCCGGCGGGCAGCAACCGCCGCAGCACCTGGTCGGCGGTCCACTTGACCGTGGCCACGGTCGTGATCCCGAGCCGCTGGTAGACCTCGGCGCGACCGGGATCGTAGATCCGGGCGACCACCTGCTGGATCCCGAAGGACTCGCGAGCCACGCGCGCGGCGATGATGTTGGAGTTGTCGCCGCTGGACACGGCAGCGAAGGCATCCGCCCGAGCGATGCCGGCCTGGGTCAGCACGGCCTGGTCGAAGCCGTAGCCGGTGATCTTGTCGCCGTTGAACGAGGGCCCCAGCCGCCGGAACGCGTCCGGGTTGCTGTCGATGATGGAGACGGTGTGGTTGCGGTCCTCGAGGCTGCGCGCGAGGGTCGAGCCGACCCGCCCACAACCCATGATCACGACATGCACGGTGGAGACGCTACCGCAGCAGATGCGCTCCGGAGCCCCGCCACAGCCGTTAGTCGAACCGAACGGGTGCAGATTGGTCTAGCCTGATCGCTCGTGGGTGTCGGCGACGTTTCCAAGCGGATCCTGCTGGGTCGCAAGCTGCGCAGCTCCCAGCTGGGCGAGACCCTCCTCCCCAAGCGGATCGCCCTCCCGGTGTTCGCCAGCGACGCACTCTCGTCGGTCGCCTACGCACCGGACGAGGTCTTCATCATGCTGTCCCTGGCGGGCGCGTCGGCGTACATGTAGTCCTGGTAGATCGGCATCGCCGTCGCGCTGGTGCTCGCGGCCGTCGTGACGTCCTACCGGCAGACCGTGCACGCCTACCCCAGTGGCGGCGGCGACTACGAGGTCGCGACCGTCAACCTCGGCCGCAACGCGGGGATCACCGTCGCAAGCGCCCTGCTGTGCGACTACGTGCTCACGGTCGCCGTCTCGATCTCGTCCGGTGCGCAGTACGCCGCCGCCGCGCTGCCCGTTCTTCTACGGCCACGAGGCCCCTCGCCGACCGGTATGGTCGTCCTGCTGGCGGCGCATCAACCTGCGCGGCATCCGCGAGTCCGGGACGTTCTTCGCCGTCCCGACCTACGGATTCATGGTCGCGATCCTCGGCATGTGCGCGGTGGGCATGTTCCGCTGCGTCGCCGGCGACCTGCCCCAGGTCGAGAGCGCGGGCTTCGACATCCACAAGGCGCCGGGCTACGACGATCCGCTGACGACCATCGCACTGGTGTTCCTGCTGGCCCGCGCGTTCTCGTCGGGTTGCGCGGCGCTGACCGGCGTGGAGGCGATCTCGAACGGCGTTCCCGCCTTCCGGAAGCCGAAGTGCGAAGAACGCCGCCACCACGCTGCTGCTGCTCGGGCTGCTCTCGATCACGATGATGCTGAGCATGCTGGCGCTGGCCCGCAGATGGGCCTGAAGCTTCGTCGACCCACACGACCTGGACCGGCTGACGAGGGACGGGAAACTCCTGTCCGGCAACTTCGACCAGCACGCCGTGATCGCCCAGATCGCCGGACGCCGTGTTCGACGGCTTCCCGCCGGGCTTCTACTTCGTGGTCGTCGATGACCGGGATCATCCTGGTGCTGGCGGCCAACACCGCGTTCAACGGCTTCCCGGTGCTGGGTTCGATCCTGGCCCAGGACGGCTTGGCTCCGCGGGCGCTGGGGTCGCGCGGTGACCGGCTCGCCTACAGCAACGGCATCGTCTTCCTTGCGGTGATGGCGATCATCCTGATCTTCGCGTTCAACGCCGAGACGACGAGGCTGATCCAGCTCTACATCGTCGGTGTCTTCGTGTCGTTCAACCTGAGCCAGCTCGGCATGATCCGGCACTGGACCCGGCACCTCAAGACCGAACGGGATCCGGCAGCGCGGCGCCGGATGTTCCGCGCTCGCGGATGATCAACACCGTGGGCCTCTCGTTCACCGCGGTGGTGCTGGTGGTCGTGCTGATCACCAAGTTCCTTGAGGGCGCCTGGATCACGATCCTGGCGATGGGCATCTTCTTCCTGATCATGCGCGCGATCCGGAAGCACTACGACCGCGTTGCCGAGGAGCTCGCGGCCGACGACGAGGACAAGGTCCTCCCCACCCGGGTGCACGCGATCGTGCTCGCCTCGAAGCTGCACAAGCCGACGCTGCGAGCCCTCGCCTACGCCAAGGCCACCCGCCCGAACGTGCTGGAGGCGGTCTACGTCAGCACGGATGCGGCAGCAACCGACGCGCTGCTGGCCGCGTGGGACGACCGGCGCATCGACGTCCCGCTGAAGGTGCTGCACTCGCCGTACCGCGAGCTGATCAAGCCGATCGTCGACTACGCCGTGTCGATCCGCCAGGCGAACCCGCGTGGCGTGGTGGCCGTCTACATCCCCGAGTACGTCGTCGGCCGCTGGTGGGAGCAGCTCCTGCACAACCAGACCGCCCTGCGGCTCAAGGGGCGACTGCTCTTCACGCCCGGCGTGATGGTCACCTCGGTGCCCTACCAGCTGCGGTCCTCCGAGCTCGCCCGCGAGCGCGAGACCTGGGAGCAGACCCGGCTCCGCGCCGGCGACGTCCGCCGCGGGCAGACCATTCGCGACCCCTCCGGCAGGGGACGACGGACGCCCCGCTGATGCCCAGCCGATGACCCGCAACCCACGTCAGCGCCAGGCAAGGGGCCGATCCCGGGTGGGTGAGCGGTTCACCGCCGTGGTCGGGCCGGTCGCGCACGGCGGCCACTTCATCGTCCGGCTTCCGGGGGAGGGCCGGGTCGTGTTCACCCGGCACGCACTGCCCGGCGAGGAGGTGGTCGTCGAGATCACCGAGGGCACCGAGGGAGACCGGTTCTGGCGCGGCGACGCCGTGTCGATCCTGACCGCCTCTCCAGACCGGGTCGCGGCGCCCTGCCAGTACGCCGGTCCCGACCTCTGCGGCGGCTGCGACTTCCAGCACGTCGCGCTCTCCGGCCCAGCGCGAGCTGAAGGCGGCCGTCGTCCGCGAGCAGCTCGTGCGGCTGGGACACCTCGATCCGGCCGACCCGCTCGTGGCCGACCTCGTGGTGGAAGCGGTCTCCGGCGACCACCCCGACGTCGATCTTGGGCTGCGTTGGCGGACCCGCATGCAGTACGTCGACCTCCCCGGCGGCACCCACGGCCTGCGGGTACACCGCTCGCGTGACGTCGTCGAGATCGACGACTGCCTGATCGCGCATCCCGACGCGCGCGTAGTCTCGACAAGCTCGACCACCGACCGCAGCGAGCTGGTCGTCGAGACGGTGCTGGGTCGCGACTTCCAGATGTCCGCGGCCGGGTTCTGGCAGGTGCACCCGGGCGCGCCGGCAACCCTCGTGGAGACCGTCCTCGACTACCTCGACCCCCAACCGGGGGAGAAGGTCCTCGATCTCTACAGCGGCGTCGGGTTGTTCGCGGCGTTCGCCGCCGAACGCGTGGGAGACAGCGGTCGGGTAGTGGCAGTCGAGGCCGACCGGAGGGCGTGCGAGCACGCGAAGCTCAACCTGGCCGGGTTCGGCAAGGCGAAGGTCGCGGCGGGTGCCGTCGACCGGGTGCTGACCACGTCGTACGACGAGCCGTTCGACCTCGTCGTCCTCGACCCTCCCCGGGAAGGCGCTCGCCGCAAGGTCGTCGAGCAGGTGGTCGACCGGGCACCGCGGGCGATCGCCTACGTCGGCTGTGACCCGGCCGCCCTGGCCCGCGACCTCGCGATCTTCGCGGAACACGGCTACCCCGTGAGCCGGCTCCGAGCCTTCGACCTGTTTCCCATGACGCACCACGTCGAGTGTGTCGCGCTCCTGAAGCGCTGAGCTGCCGCCGCCGGACCATCCCGTTGCCCAAGACCCTTGACGTCATGTATCTTGATATCAAGAGATAATGCTTCCAAGAAGTTAGGTCAGCCTCACTACCCGCGCCCTACGTCGCGTGGGCAAGATGGGGGTGAGCGCAACCACGGACGTCAAGGAGATGGCTGATGCCGAGTCAGGACAGCTTCGGTGCCAAGAGCACCCTGGATGTGAACGGGAAGTCCTACGAGATCTTCCGGCTGGACGCCGTGACCGGCGAGGGGCTCGACGTGGCCTCGCTGCCGTTCTCGCTGAAGGTGCTCCTCGAGAACCTGCTCCGCACCGAGGACGGGGCGGACATCACCGCAGACGACATCAAGGCGATCGCCGGCTGGGACGCTGACGCCGACCCCAGCCAGGAGATCCAGTTCACGCCGGCTCGCGTGATCATGCAGGACTTCACCGGTGTTCCCTGTGTCGTCGACCTCGCCACGATGCGTGAGGCGATGGCCGATCTCGGCGGCGACCCGACGAAGATCAACCCGCTCGCGCCCGCCGAGATGGTCATCGACCACTCCGTCATCGCCGACGTCTTCGGCACCGCCGAGGCGTTCGGTCGCAACGTCGAGATCGAGTACGAACGCAACCGTGAGCGCTACCAGTTCCTGCGCTGGGGGCAGGGCGCCTTCGACGACTTCAAGGTCGTCCCGCCCGGCACCGGCATCGTGCACCAGGTCAACATCGAGCACCTCGCCCGCACGGTGTTCACCCGGGTCTCGACAGGCTCGACCGGCGAAGAGGTGACGCAGGCCTACCCCGACACCTGCGTCGGCACCGACTCGCACACCACCATGGTCAACGGGATCGGTGTCGTCGGCTGGGGCGTCGGCGGCATCGAGGCCGAGGCGGCGATGCTGGGCCAGCCGGTGTCGATGCTGATCCCGCGCGTGGTCGGCTTCAAGCTCAACGGTGACCTGCCGGAGGGCGCGACCGCCACCGACCTGGTCCTCACCATCACCGAGATGCTGCGCAAGCACGGCGTGGTCGGGAAGTTCGTGGAGTTCTACGGCCCCGGCGTCTCGGTGCTGCCGCTCGCCAACCGCGCGACCATCGGCAACATGTCGCCCGAGTTCGGGTCGACGATCGCGGTCTTCCCGATCGACGAGGAGACGGTGAAGTACCTCAAGCTCACCGGCCGCCCCGAGGAGCAGCTCGCGCTGGTCGAGACCTATGCCAAGGAGCAGGGCCTGTGGCACGACCCGTCGGCCGAGCCGCGCTTCTCCGAGAAGCTCGAGCTCGACCTGGCCACCGTCGTACCCTCCCTCGCCGGCCCGAAGCGCCCGCAGGACCGGGTCTCGCTCTCCAACGCGAAGCAGGCCTTCCGCGGCGCGCTGACCGACTACGTCGAGACTCCCACCGCCAAGTGGAGCGAGATGGGGTACGACGAGGCCTCCGCCGAGTCCTTCCCGGCCTCCGACGCCCCGGCCTACCACGGAGCCAACGACGCGGAGGCTCCGACCGACCATCTGTCCGCCGCTCCCGAGGACGGTGGCCGCCCGAGCGACCCGATCGACATCACGCTGGACGGCACGAAGTGCACGCTCGACCACGGAGCGGTGACGATCGCGGCGATCACGTCCTGCACCAACACCTCCAACCCGTCGGTGATGATCGGTGCCGCCCTGCTGGCCAAGAAGGCCGTCGAGAAGGGCCTCACCAGCAAGCCGTGGGTCAAGACCACGCTGGCCCCCGGTTCGAAGGTCGTCTCCGACTACTACGAGAAGTCCGGCCTCACGCCGTACCTCGACAAGCTGGGCTTCAACCTCGTCGGCTACGGCTGCACCACCTGCATCGGCAACTCGGGTCCGCTCATTCCCGAGGTCTCGGCCGCCGTGCAGGAGAACGATCTCGCGGTCGTCTCCGTGCTCTCCGGCAACCGCAACTTCGAGGGCCGGATCAACCCCGACGTGAAGATGAACTATCTCGCGTCACCGCCGCTGGTCGTGGCCTACGCGCTGGCCGGCTCGATGGACGTCGACCTGTTCAACGAGCCGCTGGGCCAGGACCAGGACGGCAACGACGTGTTCATGAAGGACATCTGGCCGACGGCCGCGGAGGTCGAGGACGTCATCGCCGACGCGATCACCTCGGAGATGTTCACCACCGACTACGCCGACGTGTTCGCCGGTGACGAGACGTGGAGGTCGCTGCCGACGCCCGAGGGCAAGACCTTCGCCTGGGAAGAGGACTCCACCTACGTCCGCAAGCCCCCCTACTTCGACGGCATGCCCGACAAGCCGGAGCCGGTCACCGACATCGAGGGTGCCCGCGTGCTGCTGAAGCTGGGCGACTCGGTCACGACCGACCACATCAGCCCGGCCGGCGCGATCAAGAAGGACTCGCCAGCGGGCAAGTACCTCGCCGAGCACGGCGTGGAGCAGCGGGACTTCAACTCCTACGGTTCGCGCCGCGGAAACCACGAGGTGATGATCCGGGGCACCTTCGCCAACATCCGCCTGCGCAACCAGCTCGCGCCCGGCACCGAGGGCGGCTTCACCCGCGACCTCGCCGGTTCGGGCGACGTCACGACCGTGTTCGAGGCGTCGGAGAAGTACGTCGCGGCGGGCACCCCGCTGGTCGTGCTGTCCGGCAAGGAGTACGGCTCCGGTTCGTCGCGCGACTGGGCCGCGAAGGGCACGGCACTGCTGGGCGTGAAGGCCGTGATCGCGGAGTCCTACGAGCGGATCCACCGGTCCAACCTGATCGGCATGGGTGTCCTCCCGCTCCAGTACCCCGAGGGCCAGAACGCCGAGTCCCTGGGGCTCACCGGCGAGGAGACGTTCTCCATCAGCGGCGTCACCGCGCTCAACAACGGCGGCACGCCGAAGACCGTCAAGGTCAAGGCCGACGACGTGGAGTTCGACGCCGTGGTGCGCATCGACACCCCGGGCGAGGCGAACTACTACCGCAACGGCGGCATCATGCAGTACGTCCTGCGGAGCCTGCTCAACGCCTGATTCCGCACTGAGCCGGCGTACGTCCATGGCGGACGTACGCCGGCTCAGCACATTTCCTCGGCCGGAACCCCACCATTCCCGGGTGATGGACTACTTCGACATCGTCTTCACCGGCGACTCGCGCTACCTCGCCACCAAGTACTCCCGCACCCTCCCGGCAACGAGCAAGTCGGACCAGCTGGTGGTGTGGGACGTCGAGACAGGCGAGCGGATCCCGGTGGAGGCGCCCGGGAAGTACTGGGAGCCCAACATGGGTTCCGCGCCGGAGGGCGTCGTGTGGTCGAGGGGCCACATCGTGTTCTCCTTCGATCCAGTGACGCGTTCCACGACCAGCATCAAGCTGGACCATGACGTCATGAAGGCGGCGTACGGACCCGATGGCAGGCGCCTAATCGCCTACGGTCGGCCAGCAGCCGGCATGAGGGCGCCCGGAGAGACCCGCTTCGCCCGCACCTCCACATCCGGCTAGTCGACAGTCATGTCTCCGAGTGAAGTCGCGAGTCCGGTGTCCGTTGTCCTGGCGGTGACGGACTGCTTCTGCGTGGAGTGGCCGCACGATTTGCCGGAGACCTGTGGGTCGAACCACCGGGTTGCGGGGGTCGAGCCGCCGTCCGCGCACGACCCGCGCCTGCGCCTGAGCCGGCGATGTCGGCAGGGGCGCTCTGCTCGCGTCTTTGGTCCTGGCCGGCGGCGCGTGGTTGTGGAGGCGCCGTGCCAGGCCGTGACGACTTCGACGAGTTCGTCGCTGCGCGTTCGGCGGCGTTGCTGCGGACGGCGTACCTCCTCACTGGGCACCGCCAGGACGCCGAGGACCTGGTCCAGACGGCGCTGGTCAAGGCTGTCCCCGCCTGGAGCCGGATCACCGGGATCCGGAGCCCTACGTGCGCCGGATCCTGGTCCGCGAGAACATCTCGCGCTGGCGCCGCCGACGCTGGCGTGAGGTGTACGGCGACCGGGTGCCCGAAGGCTCAGCGCCAGACCCGGATCCGTCCAGGCGTATGGAGCTGGCTGCCGCGCTGGCGCAGCTGGCGCCGCGACAGCGCGCCGTCGTCGTGCTGCGCTTCTACGACGACCTGACCGAGCGCCAGACCGCCGAGCTGCTCGGCGTCTCGATCGGCACGGTGAAGTCGCAGGCTCGGATGCCTTGGCCAGGCTGCGGGTTCTGCTGCCCACGGATGATCCTCTCGCCCTGACCTGACCTGAGCTTCTCCCACACCTGCGCATGAGAGGTTCGGACCATGGACGAGCGCCCGGATGGGGCTGGACCGCGCCAGCGGTCATCTGCGGTCGCGATGGTCCTCGTCGTCCTCGGCCTCGTGCTCGTCCTCGGAGGTGCGGCCCTGTTGGCACTCGGGGTGGCAGCAGACCGGTCGTGGGAGAAGGTCACCGGGATCGTCGGCCTGGTGCTCGGTCTCGCTTGTGTGCGCGCCTACCGGTGGATCCGCCGGGCGCGGTTGATGGCGCAGGTCGGCCGCGACCTGCACGGCCCCGCCTGAGCGAGGGTGTTGGGCTCAGACCCGGCTACTCCGACGTGGCGTCGGCGATATTGACCAACCAGGTCAGGCCGAACTTGTCCTGGCACATGCCGAACTCGTCGCCCCACATCTGCTTCTCGAGCGGCATCGAGACGGTCCCGTCGGAAGACAGCTTCTCCCAGTAGCCTCGGAGCAGGTCGCGCATCGTCGCCGCTCAGGCTGATCGAGACATTGTCGCCTGGGTGAAGCTCCATCCCGGGCGGTGTGTCGGCGGCCATGAGGGTGAAGCCGGCGTCGGTCTCGAGCTGGCTGTGCATGATCTGGTCAGCCTCGGGGGCAGAGGGATCGCCGTACTCGCCGAACGTGTTGAACGCCAGCTCGCCGCCGAAGACGTCGTGGTAGAACTCCATCGCCTCCCGGGCGGTGCCGGCGAAACTGACGTAGGGATTGAGTTTCGAGGTCACGGGACACTCCTTCGGTCGTAGATCCGTCGCTGGATTCGGACACTAGTCCCGATCACCGACATCGGCAGGAGTGGCTGTACCGGTGGATTCGCCCGGGCCTCGTCAGGCAGCGCTCTTGAACATGCCGCCGTCAATGATGTAGTCCGCGCCAGTGACGTTGCCGGACCGTTCCGAGGCGAGGAACAGCACCAGTGCTGCGATCTCCTCGGGCTCACTGATCCGTCCGGAGGTGATGGCCATCGACTCCGGCAGCAGCCGGTCCATCACGTCGTCCACGGTGGTGCCGGCCTGGTCTGCGAGCAGGTGGGCGAACCCACCAGGCCCGGTCCACAGCGGCGTGCGAACCGGGCCGGGAGAGACGGCGTTGACGCGGATCCCCTGAGGGGTGAGGTCCTCGGCGAGGGCTTTGTTCACGTTGGTCAGGGCCGCTTTGGCGGCGCTGTACGGCGCGATCATGCCGTCCGGCAGCTTGGCGGTCAGGGAGCTGATGTTGACGATCGCTGCGCCGCTGCGGCCCAACATGTGCGGGACCGCGGCACGGACGGTCCGGACGGCGCTGAAGAAGGTGATGTCGAAGATCCGCTGCCACTGGTCGTCGCTGAAGTCGGTGACCGACTCAGCGGGTTCGCTCATGGCGACGTTGTTGACGAGGATGTCGATGCCACCGTGGATGACGACAGCCTCGTCGATCAGTTCCCGAACACCGGTCGTGGTGGCGAGGTCAACGGCGACGAAGCGGACGTCGTATCCCTCACGCAGACTAGCCAGCTCCGCAGAGTCGGTCCGGCGCCCACCACCACCCGCGCCCCTTCGGCGGCGAGGCCCGCCGCGATGGCGAGTCCGATGCCTCTGCTCCCACCGGTGACGATGGCTGTCTTGTCGGTCAGGTTCAGGTCCATGACACCCAGTGTGGCTGGGCCCGCCGTGTCACACCGGCGGCTATCGGACATCGCGTTCAGCGGGCCGGGACTGCGTCAGTAGCGGACCCGCACCGACCGGGACGCCGGGTCGATCCGGACGTCACCGCCGTTCGGGATGACCAGCTGCGGGTCGGTGTGGCCGAAGTCGACGTCGAAGACGAGCGGGATGCCCGGGTTGTACTCGGCGAACGCGCCCAGGACCGCCTCGAGCTGGGCGTCGACGTACGCCTTCCGCTGCTCGGGGCTGTTCGGGCACTCGAAGGACCAGGCCTTGGGTCGGCCCATCAGCAGAGCGGAGAAGCGTTGCAGCAACCCGCGCTCGCCCATGCACATCAGCACCTCGCCGACGTACTGCGCCGAGGGCAGCTCCTCCGACGTCTCGAGGTGGAGCACACAGCCGTCGTACGCCGCATCGTCCGGGAGGTGCGTGCCGACGCGCAGGTTGAAGTCGACGATCTCCAGGCACCCACCCCAGAGCCGGCCCTCGACCACCTGGTCGCTGCCGTACCACTGCCAGCCGGTGCCGAGGAGCATCTCGGGCTCGTGCTCGAGGTGGGCCGGGTCGGCCCAGTCCTTGTGCACATCTGTGAACGAGTCAGCCGGGCGCAGGTCGTACCAGTCGTGCGTGAAGAGCGCCTTCGAGAACGCCTCGGCGCTATGCGGGTTGATGGAGCCGTCGCGGCCCAGCATCGTCATCACGGTGCCGCCGTAGTAGCTCACGATGCCGAGGTTCCAGAGGTAGGTGCACAGGTTGGTGTTGTCGCTGAGCCCGAAGAACGGCTTGGGATTCTGGGCGATCACCTCGGCGTCGAGGTGCTTGAGGATCTTGATCTGGTCGTCGCCGCCGATGCTGGTCAGGATCGCCTTGATCTCGGGGTCGGCGAAGGCGGCGTTCACGTCGCGGGCTCGATCTCGTGGGCTCGACCAGACCCGAGTGGACGGGTACTCGACCGCCTTGACGCCGTACTCGCTCTCGAGCCGCGGATCCCGAGCTCGAAGGGAGCCGGGAACATCTGGGGAAGGGCGGCGCCGGGGGAGAGTACGGCGACCTTGTCACCGGGCTTCGGCTTCTCGGGATAGATCACCATGCACCCGACGCTAGGTCGCTCGTGCCTACTTGGTCTATTCCTTGGCCGCGGCTGCACTAATCGGTGACCGCCTGGTGGCCGCGAGAGTGGTCAGCACACTGGTCACTCCGACGATCGCGACGGCGCCGAGCGTGAGACCGCTGAAGATGGTCCACGGAAGCACTAGCACGCGAGATCCGACAACGTCGGAGACTCCTGCCGAGACTCCGCCGATGGTGAACGCGGCCGCGAGACCGCCGAGAACCACTCCGACAACGACCACGGCCATCGACTCCCACAGTGCCATCCGGACGACCTGGGCCCGGCTCAGGCCGGTGAGCCGAGCGATCGCGAACTCGGCACGACGACTTGCGGCTCCGATGACGACGGCGTTCACGATCGCGATCAGCATGTACAGGGTCGCGAGCCCCAGAATGGCGATGAGCAAGTAGCGCCGCTCGTTGCTCTGCTTGGCCACGTCATCGGCGATCCAGGCATCGGCCGTGGACACTGAGACGTCATCGCTCCGACCAGGCCTGGAGACGGTCAGACAAGTGCCGGATGTCAGCGGTGACTCCCTGAACATCATCCGGCCCGTGGTCCGCACCAGATAGTCGCTCGAGGTTCCGACGCCCGAGTACCGGTGAGACAGCAGGACCTCACGACCGTTGAGCGTCGAGGGCAGCACCGCTACCACCCGCAAGTGCTGCACGCGCCGTCGACGCGGATCGTCGCGATATCGCCGAGGTCGACATGGACCACGGCGGCGTAGTCGGTGTCGATGGCAACGGTGTCCCCCTTCAGGTTGTCCAGGTCACCGGCGACGCCCGTCAAGCGGTGCGTCTGTTGGTAGCTGCTCGGGTCGACCGCGGCGGCGTGCGCCACCGCGTAGGACGACTCGCCGTTCGTCAGTCGCTCCAGGACCTCGACGAGCACAGGGGTCTCCTCAGAGACGGCCTCGACATGGGGGAGGGCGGAGAGCTGGCCACCGATCCGTGAGGTGGTGGCCACGACCAGGTCGGCGTCGAGCTTCTGCTGAGCCTCCTGCTCGGCGCCGGCTGTGATGACGCCGATCGCGCCGGCCAGCCCGACTACGAGGCCGACCAGCAAGATGATGGGTGCCGCTGTCGAGGCGCTGCGTCGTACGCCGTCGCCTACGTTCGCGTGCACGAGCTCCGTCAGTCGGCTCCGAGGGAACAGCAGCCGCGAGAACACCCGGAAGAGTCGGTTCACCAGCGGCACCACCGTCGGCGACAGCGCGCTGGTGCGATGACCCCGACGAACGCGATCCCGACGGACAGGTTCATCGCGCCCGTCCCGCCCATCGAGGACGCCGCGGCGATCATGGCGACCATGCCCGCCGATGCGATGAGGCCGATGGACCCAGCGGCTGACGGTCATCACCCGGTCGCGATCGGCGGCGTGCAAGCCCTCGAGAGGACGGATGCGAGCTGCCCGGCGGGCGGCTCCGAAGGACCCCGCCACCGAGATGCCGATGCCGACGGCCAGCGAGACAGCGACGATCCAGAACCGCCACTCGGCGTGGAAGTGCGCGGGGACAAGTCCCGGCCTGGCGAGTAGCCGCACCTCTACCGGAGCGATCAAAAGGCCCAGGAGGATCCAGGCGAACGAACCCAGGGTTCCGAGGAGGAGGGCCTCGCCGAACATCAGCCGGCGTACCTGGCGGCGCTTGGCGCCGATCAACCGGAGCAAGGCGAGGTCTCGTAGCTGGGCCACCGTGAAGGCGAACGTCGAGGCCACGATGAACACGGCCACGAAGGCAGAGATGCCGGTCATCAGGGCGGCAAGGCTGACAGCGCCCGTGTAGCCGTCCCGAAGCAGCAGCTCCTGATCATGGGAAAGGCCGGCCGGGATGCTCGGCGTCGCTGCCGAGATGAGTGTCGGGAGCGACGCCTGCACAAGCGCGACACCCACCACCACCGCAACGATCGCGCCGACGAACAACGGCCAGCGCTCGCGGAACGTACCCCAGGAGAGCCGGATCATGGCGACACCGAGCTCGCGGTGGAGAAGGGATCCTCCATGCGGGCGAGCCGATCCGCGACGTCACGGGCGGAAGGCCCTGCGACGCGGTCGACGACATGGCCGTCGGTCAAGAACATGACCTCGTCCGCGCTGGCCGCTGCCAGCGGATCATGGGTCACCATCACGATCGTCTGCCCCTCGTCGGCCATCGTCCGGAGCATTGCCAGAATGGTCCGGGCGGCGCGGGAGTCCAGGGCCCCCGTCGGCTCGTCGGCCAGCAGGACGGTGGGGCAGGTGACCATGGCGCGGGCGATCGCAACCCGCTGCTGCTGCCCACCGGAAAGTTCGCGCGGTCGGTGCCGGCGCGGTGGGCAAGGCCAACGCGTTCGAGCACGTCCCGTACCTGGCTTCGGCTGGGGCGAAGGCCCGCCAGCCGCAACGGCATCGCGACGTTCTGCTCTGCGCTGAGCGAACCGATCAGGTTGAAGTTCTGGAACACGAAGCCGACCGTGGTCTGGCGGAGCCGAGTGAGGGCGGCCTCTGACGCATGCGTGATGTCCTGACCGTCGATGAGGACCTGACCTCGAACCGGACGTTCCAGGCCACCAGCCGCGTGCAACAACGTCGACTTGCCGGAACCGGACGGTCCCATGACGGCGGTCCACGACCCCCTCGGAAACGCCACCTGCACGTCGTCGAGCGCGACTACCTGATTGTTTCCGGTGCCATAGACATGAGTGACGCCGCGGAGCTCGACCGCGGCGTTCAGGGACCGGGTATCGCTGGCGTGTGGGGGAGAAGTGGTCATCACACCAGTGAAGACTGCGGCGACGTTGGCCAAGAGTGAGCTGACCGCCGCAATGCGGGGCGCAAGCCACACACGTGTCGGGGGTTGACCGCCCGTCCGGATCGTTGCGAGGAGCTGGGGTCAGGCGGGTGGCTGTGCGACCTGCGCTGCCGGTAGGCGCGGGTCTTGACGCGGTTGCCGCAGGAGTACGGCGAGCAGTAGCGGCCGCGGCCGGGCCGTGACCGGTCGTAGAAGATCCATTGGCAGTCGTCGGCGGCGCAGGCCCGCAGTCGCCCCCCACTCGCCGGTGACTAGAGAGGCGTAGGGCGGCGGCGGGTGAGACTGTGAGTCTGGGCTGGCATGCCGATTGCCGTCGAGCGCTCCGCGTACCGCGGTCCGGAGGCGCAGCACCCGGCTGTGATCGGGGTCGGGCACGAACGACCGACGGTCGCGGGTAGCAGGCCCAGTCCGCACTGCCCAACGCACCGGTGATACCGCTTGAGGAGACCTGCCCCCCGCATCCCTGCTGTCCCGCGTGCTGGCCGGTGGCACGTCGGACCGACCGCCGGAGCCAGTCGTCAAGGTCCGTCGGCAAGGCGCGCCACGCCTGGTGAGCTAGGCGATCCGCCGCGTCGAGCGGTTGAATCCATAGGCCGGCTGAGACATGTCAGCCGACTTCCTGCACCAGCTCGTAGAGATGCCCGTCGGGAGCACGGAAGTGGACATAGCGCTGCGTGGCGTTCGAGGAAACCTCGTCATCAGTG